>JAJYQQ010000064.1 GCA_021794535.1 bacterium | reverse complement strand
CCGATCTGTTGCGACCGTGCCCGAAGCCTTGGGCCAGGGAGTATCTTTCCGGAAGGAAAAAGAAGCCAACAAAAGAGCCTATGAAATGGCTGTCGCCGAGCGGCCGGATGTTATATGGGACCATACGCTCGCGCTTCACGCCCAGCGGCTCTTATCGGGCAAGTCCAAATATATTTTGAGAGTAAATACCGAACTCGTGAAAAGCAAAATAATTGATACCGGAGAGATACCCATAGTTCACACCCTTCATGGTCCGGCAAGTAACCACATGCCCCAAGTAGTCAGGGCGTTATCCGAAGCGGGACATTACTTTGTCAGCATTTCCAAGGATCAGGCGAGGTGCTTTCTGCCATATTTAGATATTCGCCAACATCTGGGGACAGTCTACAATGCGGTAAGTATGGAGGAATTTACGCCAAACGAGAGTAGAAAGAGCGATTATCTTCTGTGGCTCGGGCGTTACAGTATGGAAAAAGGCGCGCATATAGCAATCGCAGTGGCGCACAAGCTAAATATGCCGTTGAAACTGGCCGGCAAAGCCACCGAAAGGCATGAAAAGTCATATTTTAATAAATTTGTGAAACCCATTTTGGGAGCTAAGGATAAAGTATTGGGAATGGTAAGCGCCGAAGAAAAGTATCGTCTTCTGAAAAATGCTAAGGCGGTCTTGATGACAAATACTTGGGCCGAACCTTTCGGGATAGTGGCGGCCGAGGCGATGGCGTCCGGCACTCCGGTCGTCGGTCCGGCATCTGGGTCGCTAACCGAGCTCATAGATCAGGCGGGGATTCTGGTTCCGGTTGATGATTTGGGCTTAAACGAAAACGACACCACAATTACTTCCGCGCAGAAAAAATACATTGGCCGAATAGCCGAGCGTATGCCTGAAATTAAGAAAATTCCGTCTTCCGTGCCGCGAAAAAGGGCGGAGTTTCTTTTCTCACCGACCCACAACGCCGACGGCTACGAGGAGGCATTTTTAAAAGCGATGTATCTAAGAACCTGTTTAAAATCTCACCGCAAGTATTAAAATTGAAAGTCAGCTTGTCGGTTGAAATCCTATAATTTCGGCTGCAAAACGTTCAAATCTCGTCATAGTATCCCGATATTCTTCCTCGGTTTTCACGCTTTTCGCTCGAAATTCTGGGATTTCAAGCTCGACATGAGATTTTAAAACAGGTTCTAAAAAATCTCAGGGATAGACCCTTAGAGAAATTTCCAATTACCAATTTTCAATTTCCATTGAATTTTCAATGATTAAATGGCTCAATGCCAGAGACTTAGAAGTTTGATTAATAATTAGGGTCTGAATTAGAGCTCGAGATTATTTTTTCTCTCTTGTTTTGCCCTCGAGATATGACCAGTAGTAGTCTGGTGATTTTTTGCGAACCAGCATGGACACACCCCAGAAGATGAGCAGCAGCGGCCAAAAAATTCCCCAAAAGTTGCCGCTTAGGATGCCGAGATTTTGAAGCAGCCAGCCCACGCCGGCCAAGACTATGATAATTGCAAAATACATATTTCTCCTTTCATTAGTTACTTTGTATTATATCGCCCCCAATGTTTGTTTGCAAAGTAAAGTAACCTCTCGCGCTTTTGTCATTCCGAGCGACTTCCCGCTAAGGACGAGCCGAGGAATCCCTTATTTTAACTAGATTCCCGCCGAAGTTTATGCTGGAACCAGATCTGGTGAGGAAATGACAGTGTGAGAGGTTACAAAGCAAATCTTTGTCACGAATGCCTTGATTATGGCATAATTTTTGTGGTAAAAAAAGGAAGTCATGGCGAAGAAACAGCTAAATCCAGAAAATTTCACCGAGATAATGGGAGCCTACTCGCATGGGTTAAGCATCGATCTCGGCAGCTCCAAAATGATCTTTGTAACGGGCCAAATAGCTATGGACAAAGATGGTAATGCGGTTGCGCCCGGAGACATAGTGAAGCAAACAGAATTTGTTTTTGAAAATATCAATTCTATCTTGAAAGAATCCGATGCCAGCTTGGATGATGTGGTGAAAGCGGTTATTTATGTGACCAATATGGATGATTTCAAGGAAATTTCTGCCGTAAGAAATAAATACTTTGCCAAATCGAAGCCAGTCAGTACATTAGTTGAGATAAATAGGACCGTCAAAGATGGCTGTGATATCGAGATCGAAGTTATTGCGGTGAAAGAATGAAGGACTGGCTGAAGCGCAACCAATCTCTATTTCTTATTGTATTCATTGCTTTTATTGGCAGCGGTATGTCTCCTTTTATAAAAGTGTCGGCTAAAGAAATACCTCCTATCTTTTTTACTTTGATAAGATTTCTTTTAGCAGGAGTCATCCTTCTTCCTTTATTCATCAGGAAAGAGAGCTTTAAAAAGATTAAAAATCCCCAAACCCTTGCTCTTATAGCGATATTTGGCGCCGGCAATGTTGCTATATCGGTGTTTGGTATAAAGCTGACAACGGCTAGTATTTCACAAACATTGTATGCAGTAGTGCCGATTTTTGCGGGAATTCTTTCTTACTTTATTTTGAAAGAAAGACTAAACAACAGGAAAATTTTTGGTATGTTCTTAGGATTCTCGGGAGTTCTTCTGATAATATTTTTGCCAGTTCTGGGTAAAGGGTCTCCCTTTAGCGGGAATCTTCTAGGCAACTTTCTTGTAATGATTGCCGTTGCTTCATTTTCTTTTTATACTGTTTTGTCGAAAAAATTCCAAAAAGACTACTCTCCATTGGCCTTAACGAGTATGTTTATATTGATAACAATTCTGACACAGGCCATTATCTCCCCCATCGAGCTAAGGGCGCATCCTTTGTGGTGGCAACACATCTCTATGATGGCAATCATCGGCCTATTATACGTAGGGATAATAGGCACAGCTTTTTACTACCTACTTTACCAATATGCCATAAAGCGCGCCACTCCGGTCGTAGCTTCTATGGTCTTATATCTGCAGCCAATTTTTAGTTTTGTTTGGGCTTTTTTCTTGCTCGGTGAGAAACTTACGGCGAGTTTAATTTTTGGTGTAATCCTTACTTTCATAGGAGTTGCCTTCGTAACTTATATTCCCAAAAAAGAGGGGAACTCATTAAACAAACAAGCCGCTCAAGCAATAGAATAATCTATCAGCTCAGGAAATCTGACCACTTACAAAGCCTGTCCGAACTAAAAAAGCCTTCCAAGAGAAGGCTTTTTGTATATGGAAAGCGGTTATTTTTTGGGTTTGGTTTTTGCCTTGGGTTTTACGCTTTTGATTCTCTCTGCCGGCCTTTTCTTTGCGGCGACCCTGATAGTTGTCTTTTTCTCTTCCATTTTCGGTATGGCAACCTGTAAGATGCCATCTTCAAAAGTTGCCTCGGCTTTCTCTTTTTTCACATTTGCCGGAAGGCGGATGGTTCGCTCGAAGCTGCCCCTTTGGATTTCTTTGTAGTAATAATTTTTCCTTTCCTCCTCTTTTGACTCCTCACGGCTTCCGGCAATGTGGACATAGTTATCCTCAACCGTGATATCTAGACTTTCCGGGTCTATGCCG
The DNA here is from genome assembly GCA_021794535.1 of bacterium. Taxonomy (GTDB): domain Bacteria; phylum Patescibacteriota; class CPR2; order UBA1875; family JAJYID01; genus JAJYQQ01. The sequence goes on along the minus strand of JAJYQQ010000064.1, from coordinate 5,563 downwards.
GCCAGATCCATCTCCACCATTACTTTGTTGTCCTCTTCGTAGACGTCCGCTGCCAGGCTTGTCGCCAGGCGTGGAATTCTGAGCTCCGGAAAGTCCTCGCTCAAAAATTGCCCCACATTGAATGGTTTCCATCTGATTATTGCCATAATACCTCCTTTTTTAATTAACTATGACTTCATTTTAAAAAAGATTGGGGCATAAATTCATTGGCAGTAATTACAAATAAAAAATATCCCGCAAGGGATAATTTTTGGTGGGTTGCCTGGGACTCGAAACGGCTCAGCCGCCATTTATTTAAATTTTCGGCTGGTTAGTTTTCTAGATAACCAATCTTTTATTACAAATCATTTTTTCTAGCCGGCTTCATCCTGACTTCTCGCCCAGAAACACAAAGAAAAATCCCCACTTTTCAGTGAGGAACTTTCTTTGGTGGGTTGCCTGGGACTTGAACCCAGAACCTACTGCTTAAGAGGCAGTTGCTCTACCGATTGAGCTAGCAACCCTTAAATAATTGGCAATTCATAATGCAAAATTGATAATTTGAGCATTTTTTTTGAATTGTTAATTGATAATTGTGAATTATCTCCTGGTGCCCCGGACTGGACTCGAACCAGTAACCTACAGCTTAGAAGGCTGTCGCTCTATCCGATTGAGCTACCGGGGCGGATTAATTAAAAATTGCTAATTCAAAATGCAAAATTTTTGAATTATTAATTTTGAATTTCGAATTAAATCGCCCATACATTATAGCCGAATTTATGTATTTTGTGAATAAAAAAGTAAAAATTTCCGCTTAACTAATTTAGGATTTTAGGCTATAATCAAAGTAACCGAAGAATAAGTTTGGGAGAAGGAATGGCAGACGAAACCGCAGGGAGTAATACTAATTTCAGAGCAGCAATTATCATTATTATCGTGTTTATGGCGATTCTTGGCCTTGCCTTCATATTTTTAATTCAAGGAAAAAATCAGGCGAGCCAGACGAGCGACTCCACAACCGGCACCGAGGCAACAACCGCCACGACAACTTCTGATGCCGGCAGTTTAGGAAAAAATGAAGTTGGGCTGACAGATGCCAACTTTGCCGCCGAAGTTGAGAAGTCTCAAGGAATTTTTTTGGTGGAATTTTATCTTTCCACTTGCCCGCATTGCCAGAATGTCGCAAAGGACGTGGCAGCAGCCGCAAGCGATATGGCCGGAGAAGCAAAGGTTGGAAAGATTGAGGCTAGCGATAATAAAAATACGGCTGACAAATATAACGTAACCGGCGTTCCCACATTTATCGTTTTTAAAAACGGCAAAGAAGTTGATCGGGCGGAAGGTGAGATGACCAAGCAGCAACTCCTCGATCTCATAAACAAACAGTTAAAATAAAATTATTTCTTGTAGGTTTCCAGGATCGCCTTGACTTTATTAGTTACTTCGAGCGGAGTCATGTCCGCTTTGACTATATATTCGGTGGCACCAAGTTTGTAAATCTCCTCGGAAGTCGTTTCGTTGCCGAGATTGGTCAGCATCATAACCAGCATATCTTTTTTGGCCGGATTCTCGCGTATTGACTTTAGAACCTCGAGACCCGTGACTTTTGGCATCATAATATCGAGAATGGCTATATCGGGCGTAAAAGTTTCCAGAATGTCGAGCGCCTGCTGTCCGTCCTCGGCGGTTTGCACATCAAACCCTTCAAGCTGGAACTTTCGCTTGTACATCTCAACAAGTTGGATGTCATCTTCGGCGAGCAGTATTTTGTATGCCATTGTCTTTACATTTAGTAATTTGATTTTATGCTCATCGCAGAAGGGTGTCAATCGAAGCTTGCGGCGCCGGTTATATTTAAGGCGCCGGAATAATTTTTTTCTTGTATGGAAAGCCATTTTGTGCTAGAATCTTTACCGTTGTAAAAACATAAAAACTGAAGAACAGAAAAAACAGAAGAACTGAAGAACAGAAAAACCGAAGGGCGGAGGAATCCCTTTTTTAGACTGCAGTCCGCGGACTATAGACTTCGGAAAAGGATTTCTCGGCATGCAGCCTGCCCTTAAGCGAAGCCGAACGGGTCGCTCCGCGAAGTCGCTCGGGATGACAGAGTGATTTTTTGGATTCATGGAAAAGTAAGATGAAGAATTTAAGAAAATTATACCAAATAATGAAACAACTGAAGTGGGTCATGATCATCCTCTCGGTTTTAGCTGTGGCTGAAGCTGTTTTGGGAGCGCTTGCTCCGCTGGTCTACAAAGAAATCATCAATAATATCACCGGGATTGTCGGCAAAACAATCACAAAAGAGACGGGCATAAAAAATGGCGCCGTTATAGCCGGCATCCTACTTATAATATTTCTTGCAACCACTATTATTAATATCCTAAAAAATTATTACGCGCCGAAGCTGGAGGCAAATGCCCAAAGCATTCTAAGAAACAAAATCTTCAAACATTTGACCGAACTCTCCATCGATTTTTATGAAAAGGAAAGGGTCGGTTCGATGATGTCTACTTTTAACCGCGGCATTTCACGCGCCGGTTCGCTCCTTAGCCAGGTTACAAACTGGTTGGCATCTCAGGTGCTTACCGCGATATTTGCCGTGATTATGATTTTTATTATCGACCCCGTGGCCGGACTGATAGTGATTATCGCCGCCGGTATTTTTATGATTAGCACCATGAAGCTTGTCAGAACGATAAATCCGTTGCATTTGAAGATCAATGAAGAATATGACAGATTAGGGGGCCAGACATATGAGGTGGCGGCAGGCATCCACACCGTTAAATCCTTCGTTCAGGAAGATCATGAGATTTCCCTTTTCAAAGGGAAAAACAAAAAATGGGTGGATATGAACGTTGCCAGGGGCAAGAAAAGGGCGGCTTTCGTCCTGGGGCGTTACACGGTTATGGATTTTGCTAGAGTTATTATCCTGACAATGGCGGGATTTAAGGCGCTTTACGGGCAAATCACTCCGGGCGACGTGCTTTTGTATGTTACCTACATCAACTATGTCATTTGGCCGATGGGCAACTTGACTTGGCTTTACGATGACGGGCAGGAAGCGATGAAGTCGATCGAGGACGTTTTGGCATTTCTCGACACTAAGCTAGAAGTCAAAGACAGGACGGGCGCCAAAGCAATGAGTAAGGCTAAGGGGAAGGTCGAGTTTAAGGGCGTTGGATTTAATTACCACAAAAACAAAAAGGTTCTGCGCGGAGTCAGTTTTACGGCAAATCCGGGAGAATCGGTGGCGCTTGTCGGTCCGTCCGGAACAGGCAAGTCGACTATTGCCAAGCTTTTGGCGCGGTTCTATGACGTTACAGAAGGGAAAATCTTGATTGATGGCAAAGATGTCAGGGATGTTACCCAAAAATCCTTAAGGAAAAACATTGGCGTTGTCCAGCAGGAATCAATGCTTTTTAACGAAAGCGTCAAGGCAAATATAAGCTATGGCGCGCCGAGGGCGACCATGAAACAGATTAAGGAAGCGGCGAAGTCGGCAAATATCCACGATTTTATAGCCAGTTTGCCTGATGGTTACGACACAATAGTCGGTGAAAGGGGCATCAAGCTTTCCGGAGGCGAGAAGCAAAGGGTGGCGATTGCCCGGGCGCTTCTCAAAAACCCGCCGATTCTCATTCTTGATGAGGCGACATCTCATCTCGATTCAAAGTCTGAGCAACTTGTCCAGGAAGCCATTTGGAGGGTGATTGAAGGCAGGACAACCATTATTATCGCCCATAGATTGGCGACAGTGATGAAGGCTGACAAGATAATAGTTCTTGAAAAAGGTAAAATTGTCGAGGAGGACACCCATAAGGAACTTGTCGAGGCGGGCGGGCTGTATTCGGAATTGTTTAAAATTCAATCCGGAGCTATGCTTGAGTAGCTTGGGATGCAGATAATCAGGAAATTAGTTAACTAGGGATTAGGAGAAAAATGGAGCTGAAATATTTTGCCACCGGCAATAAAAACAAATTGAGGGAAGCGAGCCAGATTTTGGGGATGAACCTCGAACAAATTGATCTGGATTTGCTTGAGCCTCAAGGCATCGATGTTTTGGAAATTGTCGAGGAGAAAGCGCGGGACGCATTTGAGAAATGCGGCAAATCGGTGTTGGTCGAGGACACGGGACTGGGATTTTCGGCATGGAACGGACTTCCCGGAGCTCTCATAAAGTGGTTCCTGGACTCCGTTGGCAATGAAGGAATTCTGAAAATGATGGAAGGCGAAAAGAACAGGTCAGCCAAAGCGGTAACGGCTGTCGGATTTTATGATGGTAAAAAGTGCCATGTATTTAAGGGGGAAGTGGACGGCGAGATCGCGACTGAAGTTTACGGCCAATCTGGTTTTGGCTGGGACCCGATCTTTGTTACCGACGACCACGGCAAAGCTTACGGCGAAATGAGTGCAGAAGAGAAAAACCGAGTTTCGATGAGAAGGCTGGCCCTAGAAAAGTTAAGAGACTTTTTGGGTTCTTAGCTTCGTTATTATATTCTTTAAATAATCCTTCAAATCCTGATGCGTGAGGACCTTCATTGCATCCGCAAGCGAAACCCACTTTAGCCTGTCGCTTGTGAACTCTGGCGCGAGGCGACCATCGATAATTTTTGCCAAAAACATGTGCTGCGTAACCTCATGTATTCTGCCGTTTTGTTTAAATTCATAGCAAATATCCGGCAATTTCTCAATTAGCTCCACGCCAAAGCCGGTTTCTTCCTTAAGTTCACGTATTGCGGTTTGTTCCGGTGTTTCGCCTGCTTCGATATCGCCTTTCGGAAATGTCCAATCGTCATAACCCCTGGCTCTGTATTCAAGTAAAATCTCTTCATTGTCATTGATAGTTCGGATTAAAATTGCCCCGGCTTTTTCGAGCTTGGTTTTGGTATATTGTTTCATGCAATAAGTATAGCATAATATTTTTGACAGCGGTTTGGGTTTGTCATTCTGGCTTGTCCAGAATCAGAAAGTTGAGATATAAATCGGATTCTGGACAAGCCAGAATGACGAGGAAAGGTAGGCTCGCCGTTTGTTCGGCATTTTTGATTCTCTTTGCAAATAGTGTTATTATCTAAACATAAAAATTTATCAATGAAAGCACCGGCAATAATAATTCTTATTTTAATCTTCCCGCTCTTTTTTCTTGCTCTCTTTGGGTTGTCTATGAAATACACATTGCAGCAGCCCGGGTTTTTGAAAAACGAGCTAAAAAGCCAGAATGCCTATGTCAAAATCAATCAGGATGTGCCGGAAATAGTGAATGCGGTTGGCGCAAACAAAGATAATCAGGCGGGTTCATTTCTGCCAAATGCCGATCTTGCCTCGCTCATTCAAACGGCGCTTACTCCCGATCTTTTGCAGCAAAGCACCGAATCATTTCTCGACGGACTAAGCAGCAATGGCCAGGGCAATGCCACAAACGCGCCTCAAACGCAGTTGGCCAACAACATCAACGCGGCTATAAAAGCCAAGTATGAAGCTTTGCCGGTTTGCGAATCTGCGGCTGAATTATCGGGTTTGGCAGGTGGAGACTTTTCCTGCAGACAGCCGGGCGTGACTTTTGATCAGGTTAAGATAGGAA
>JAJYQQ010000028.1 GCA_021794535.1 bacterium | reverse complement strand
GCCAACTTTCTGGTAAACCTTTTTTCCGGTTTGGCCGCTTATTCGTTCTTGCCGAAGAAACCGTCTTTGAATTTGAATGAGTTTGATAAGTTACCGGCGTGTGTTTAGTTATGTCGAGTTGACGTTAGTTAAGTAACGAGTTATGATTTGTTGCTGGTGGAAGTGGCACATCTGTACAGGAATACCATAGAAATCATGTCTTAACCCCTTGCCATCGGAGATGATGGCTTTAATCTTCCAGCCTTTGTCTAAGAGGTATTTAATGCCGGACATGTATTCGTTAATGGTTTCCGAGACAACAACCTTGGCGTAAAGATTCTTTTTAAGTTCGGGGGACCTAAAGACCATTAATTGCAAGCTGCCGAACCAAGTCGTGTCTATGCAGAGGCATGTTTCTTGAGGCTGGACTTCAGGAAAGGTTACTTCGTAGCTGTCCAATACCTTCTGTACCCAATACTTGTTCCTTGAAAGATCACCGGCTATTTCTCTATATGTTTGTTTCCTGTCCGCAAAGCTGTCCCAAAGATCGGCTGTTTTTGTTTGTCTTCTATTGTTTTGAAAAATGTAAGAACAATCACGGCATTTGTATCTTTGTTTGCCGTTTTTAAGCCCATCTTTTTTAGTCTTTAGAGAACCGCACTTTAGACATTTTTTTCATTATTTTTATCCTTTAAATTAAAAATGTAGCCTTTTTAGGCTATATACTAACAAAAAATGGCTGTTTTAGCCACCAAAAAAATAGCATTAAGCCCCGCATTTGTACATTGGTAGATTCCTGCCTGCCGGCAGACAGGCGTTTGTGGTTTGTAATTCATAGACGCACAAATTATTTGAACAGTTTACCCATAAAACTCTTTACAAAATTCGGGGCATGTGCTAAACTGCTTCTACTAAACAAGGAGTAAATAAAGTGTACGAAAAACTTTTTGGGTCAAAAACCCGGGCAAAACTTCTGTCTCTTTTTCTAAACAATGCCGACAAATCATATTATGTGCGGGAAATCACCAGGACAATCGGCGAGCAGATCAACTCGGTTAGAAGGGAACTGGCAAACTTAAAGGCTTTGGATATCGTGGTCAGCCAGGGCAAGAAGGGCAAGCTCTACTATAAAGCCAACAAGAAGGCCGACCTTTATCCGGAACTGAAAAAAATCTTTGCGAAGGCTGCGAGCCAGCAGCCGGTGAGCGCGGAGAAAGATATGATAAAAAGCATCAAGGGCCTGGGTGATATCTCCTACGCCGCCTTGATGGGGCACTTTGTGCGGGACAACTCCTCTCCGATTGATTTCTTTATTGTCGGCAAGGTAAATAGGCGCCGGCTGAAAACATTTGTTTCCCAGCTTGAAAAACAAGCCAAGAAAGAGATTAATTACTCGCTCATGAGTCTGGATGAGTTTGAAACCAGGAAGATGATGTTTGATAGGTTTATGACCGAAATCATGGCAAGCCCGAAGGACGTCTTGATAGATTACGTGGATGAAACGGGTGAGGCAAAAGGGCTTAAAAGCACGGCAAAGCCCGAAAACAAGGAAGAATAAATGGAAAAACAAAGTATAAAGCTCGACATCTCGACTTATACGATTTTGAAAGTAATCGGAATCCTTGTATTTGTCTTTTTCATTTTTTTGATTAGAGAGGTTCTGATTCTTTTAACTATTAGTTTTATTTTGGCTGCCGCCCTTGAGCCGGTAGTCGACAGGTTGCAGACAAAGCTGAAGTTTCCGCGGTGGGCAGGGGTGCTTACAATCTATATTCTATTTATTGCCGCCGTATTCGGATTTATCAATTTGATTGCGCCGGTGCTTAGCGAACAGGTCAGGACACTGATTGCCAACAAAGATATCTACATCGGTGATATACGCGCATTTATTTCTACCTGGCCGCAGGACTATCAGGATCAACTGAATAATTTGATAAATAGCCTCCCGTCACTCTTTCAGGGCTGGCAGCTTGGGGGCGTGTCTGACAGAGTATTTGGCTTCTTTACAGGGATTGGTTCCTTCGTTGTTGTTTTTGTAATAAGCGCTTATGTCCTTTCTCTAAAAAATGGAATGAAGCAGACTGTTTCCGCCTTTGTGCCTGAGTCCAGGCGCAAGATTTTCATTAAAGTTTTTGGAGAGATAACGAGGAAAATGAGTCTTTGGTTCAGGGGACAGCTGATACTTTCACTAAGCGTCGGGCTGGCGACATTTATCGGCCTTTGGATAATGCATATCCCTTATGCTCTCATATTAGCTTTAATCGCGGCATTTACCGAACTAATACCGATGGTCGGACCTATCCTGGGCGCGATACCGGCGGTTATAGTTGCTTTATTTATTAGCCCCGTTATGGCAGTCATCGTCGGGATTTTCTATATTTTTGTCCAACAAACCGAGAATCATGTTTTGGTGCCCCAGATAATGAGAAAAGCTGTGGGCCTAAATCCTGTTATTATCATTACCGCCATGTTGATCGGAGCAAAGCTTTTCGGTATTATTGGTGTGATACTTGCGGTGCCGGTCGCGTCAAGTATTCATGTAATAATCAAAGAATGGCCGGCCATTAAACAAACAAATTCAAAAGGAGGAGGTAAAGTTGGAAATTAATCATCTTGGACATTCGTGTTTTAAAATAACCGGGAAAAATCTAACCGTTGTAACGGATCCCTACGACCACCCGAAGATTGGCAAAAAAATGCCGAAAGTGGAGGCTGCCGTCGTAACCGTTAGCCACCAGCACAAAGACCATAACTACAAAGAAGGGGTGAAGGGCGATTTTCTGCTCCTTGACTCACCGGGAGAGTATGAAGTCAAAGAGAGCTTTTTCCAGGGCATCGACTCCTATCACGATGACTCAAAAGGGGAAGAGCGTGGACACAACACAATCTTTACCATGGAGATAGACGGCATTAGTATTTGCCATTTGGGAGATTTGGGGACAGACCTTGACAATGAACAGCTGGAAAAGGTCGACGGCATCGACATTCTGATGATTCCGGTCGGAGGAACTTATACAATAGACTCTAAAATTGCCGTTAAGGTAATAAATAATATCGGGCCTAAAATTGTCATTCCTATGCACTATAAAGACGCCGGAACAGATTTGCCCATTGATCCGGTCGACAAGTTTATAAAGGAAATCGGCGAACAGCCGGAAACTCTCGACAAACTGAAGATTACAAAGAAAGATTTGCCGGAAGAGATGAGAGTCGTGGTACTAAAGAGTTAGGACTCTTTAGTAAATTTCAAATTACCAATTCAAAATTCCCAACGAAACCCCAATTAATAAATTTTTAAATTAATGCATTGGACATTGATTGGAAATTAGTAATTCTTAATCAGATATTTAAAAATCAGGTCTTATGACCTGATTTTTGATTGAGTTTTGATGCATCTGGCGCAAACTTTCATTTTCTTCTCTTTGCCGTCTACTACCATTGTCGTTTTTTGGATATTAGGAAGCCAGCGTCTCTTCGTTTTTCTGTGAGAGTGTGAGACACTATTGCCGCTTAAGGGCTTCTTTCCGCACATTTGACATTCTACTGACATTTTGATCCTTAATTTTTTCCTAGAGCTTCAGCTTTTTAGAATATTTAGAATTGATAAACAATGTACTTAATGGTACCATATTGAGGTTCAAAAGTCAAAGGCTTCTTCGTAAAGGCTTCTTCGTAAATTCCATTTCGAACCGTGACACTTCCCTCAACTCCTTTGTCATTCCCGCGGAGGCGGGAATCTATACAAATAAAATTCTGGATTCCCGCCTCCGCGGGAATGACACTAAAGTTATGTTAGCCATACTCTCTCAAAACCCTATCCTTTTTGTTTTCCTGGTTGCCTCGCTCCTGGTAGCTATAACGGCGCACGAGACGATGCATGCCTGGACAGCGAACTATTTCGGTGATCCAACAGCGAAGCATATGGGCAGGATTTCCTTAAATCCTTTGCACCACCTGGACCCTATCGGCACGCTGGCTATCTTCCTGGTCGGTATAGGCTGGGGGAAGCCGGTCCAGATAAATTATAATAATCTGAAAAACCCCCGGCTCGACTCGGCCTTTATTTCCTTGGCGGGACCGGCATCAAACTTGGCTACCGCCATCATCTTTTCCATTCCTGTTGCCTTGAAGCTGGTCGATCCGTCTTCCATCCTGTATTATTTGTTGTTCTCAGTCGCCTTTATCAATATCCTCTTGATGATCTTTAATCTGATACCGATTCCTCCTCTTGACGGCTCGAAAGTCCTTTACTATTTTCTGCCCAGAAGCGTTGATATTGGGAAGCTTGAGATGTATGGTCCGATGATTCTTTTGGGCTTGATAGCTGTAAGTTTCCTTAATCCGGGGCTAAACATTTTCGGATTTATATTCCAAATCGCCCAAAAGATCCTGGGCTTCCTCGGCTTCACGGTATTTATTTTTTAGCCAATAAACTGGTCGGGGAGAGAGGATTCGAACCTCCGGTCTCAGGACCCCCAGCCCTGCGCATTAACCAACTATGCTACTCCCCGATGAGCAATAATTATAACATTTCTACGGCTGAAATTTAATATCTGCCAAAGAACGGAACTTTGGCAATGGTTTGTCCACACTTGTTTTAGCTGATATTTAAGGTAGAATTTGATCATGTCTAAAAAAGTTGTAATCGCGGGAAGCGCGAGCCTGAAAAAGAAAATGCAAAAATGGGTTGATTTTTGGGAAGCAAAATCCGACCACGAGGTCATTGACTATCCAAATCCCATCGATAAATCAAAGATGTTGACCGAATATCCGAAAGTTCACCAAGAATTTTTCCGGAATTTAACCCGAGCGGATCTCGTTTTCGTGGCCAATGAGGATAAAGGGGGAGTCCGGGGCTATATCGGAGCTGAAACCTTTGCAGAACTGGCGTTTGCGGTAGCTCAGAATCTGGTTTATGGAAAAAATATTGAAATTATTTTAGCAAAGATGCCATCTGAAAAAGTACAATCTTTTGACGAAATAAATCTCTGGCTAGAACTTGGGTGGATAAAATTAGCGAAAGAGAGGGTTGCAGCATGAAAAAAATGATCTTAACTTCAAGCGGAATTACAGAGTCTTTTAAGGATGACTTTTTTAATCGTCTAGGCAGGTATCCTAAAGGCTTAAAGCTTTGCCTGATAACAACGGCAGCGTATCCTGAAATTAAGCGAGAGTGGCTTGATCCGATCCTTGATCAGCTCAAGGGGTTTGGTTTCGAAGTTGAGCTGATGGATCTGGAAGACGAATCACCTGATACTTTGAGGGAAAAATTAAGTGACTTTGATGTTATTTATGTAAATGGCGGTAATACCTTTAAACTTTTGAAGTATGTTAGAAAATCAGGATTTGGCGAAATCATTGGAGATATTTTGGAAATGGGAAAAATCTACGTTGGTGTTAGCGCTGGAAGTATTCTCGTCGGCCCAAGCATAGAGGGCGCCGGCTGGGAAGATCTGATACCTGACGAGAATGTAGTGGACTTAAAAGACTTAACAGGAATTAATCTGGTGAATTTATGCGTTTTTCCTCATTTTGAAAAGGCCTATAAGGAAGCTATTGATAAAGAAGCTCGGAAAGTGGATTATCCGATAGCGGCAATTTCAGAAGATCAGGCTGTTTTAGTGAGGGATGATAGATGGGAAGTAGTTGGAGAAGGTGAAAGGATAGTTTATAATCAATAAACATGGTAGAAAATAGCTCAGAACAATTTAACACAGCCGATGCAAAGGAAAAGGATTGGGGAAATTTTCCTATGGTTTCTCACTTTGTCGGGCATCTCATGATGGTAGCAAGGATGAGATCCGGAAGAGAGGGCACGAACAAATATAGCGAGGAGAACTTAAGAGATTCAAAAATTTCCTTAGGTGAATTTATGGAAAAGACTGATGACCCAGAGCTGATTGAAAAACTAAAGTCTTTATCAGATAAACTGAATCAAATTAGTTCAGAAGATAATGTTGACTTGGATTTTGTTGATGAAATACATCAATCACTGAATGATGTGAAAAACGTAGTTTTACAAAAAGGCATTGGGTAAACTCATTATTTATACTGACGGAGGGGCGAGGAACAATCCGGGACCGGCAGGTATCGGGGTTGTTTTATATGATGAAAACAAAAAAATTATTGAAACATATAAAGAATATATCGGGGAGGCGACGAATAATCAGGCGGAGTATAGGGCACTTGTAAAAGCATTACAACTAGCTGAAAGGCATTCCCCGGAAAAAATTGAGTGTTTTCTAGACAGCGAGTTGGTCGTCAAACAATTAAACAAAGAATATAAGGTCAAAGACCCGGGATTGCGCGATCTTTGCAATCAGGTGTTGGATTTGGCGATGTTTAAAAATATCAGCTTCCACCATGTCAGGAGGGAGCAAAATAAGCTGGCCGATAAGTTGGTCAATGAGGCGATAGATGAAGCAAACTAAAAAGAAGAAAACTTCCAAGAAAATTTTTTTGGCAAGAAAGGTGAATGTCCAGGTTCTCGTCGCTCTTTTGGCGCTGGTTTTGTTTGCCGGACTTGTATTTGCATTTTCGTCAGAGCATCATCCCGCCGCTACAAAAAAGATCATTCCAAAGTCTTCCGGCAATACCGCAAAAAAGCCGCTGTCCCCGAAACCTCAACCAAAGGTAGAGCCGCAGAACTTTCTGCCATATGCGGGCATTAGGGTTCCGATCCTGATGTTCCATCACATTCGCGACCCCAAGCCTATCAAGGATGCGATTGGGCGTAATCTCTCGGTTTCTCCCGAGAAGTTCAAGGCTGATCTGGCGTGGCTGAACGCGCATAATTATCAGGCGATAAACATTGACGACTTGCCGGCGATTTTCAGCGGCAAGTTAAGAGTAACGAAAAAACCGGTAGTCATAACATTCGACGACGGCTACGAAGATAATTTCATCGAGGCATTTCCCGATCTTGTTGCCGCGGGAATGATAGGCAACTTCAACATTATCACCGGCGCCATAGGCAATCCGGGGTATATGACTGCCGGACAGTTAAAGGCCATGGAAAGGGCGGGGATGGAGTTTGGCTCGCACACAGTCTCGCATCTCGACCTGGCGACCCTCACACCGGTTCGCCAGACCGAGGAGCTCATGGGCAGCAAAACATCTCTGGCAAATCTTCTGGGAAAAGAGATCTCCAGCCTATGCTATCCTTCGGGAGAATATAATGCGCTGACGATTGCCATCGCAAAACAGTGTGGCTACAGACTTGCGACCACAACCAAGTTTGGTTATGCTGATGCCAAATCAAGCGCCTTGGAGCTGCCGAGAGTGCGAATGACCGAGAGTTCCAACTTCAACTCGTTGTTTCAGAAATAAATTAGGACTTTAGCCTGAGAACCATGTAGTTGCCGATCTCTTTTTCGATCCGGTAGTGATTTAGCATATAGAGAATGATTTTTTTATTTTGGTAATAAACATTATTTGGGTCTTTGGATATGATCCAGTATTTCGGCTTTGACTTGTTTAGGTCGCTGATAAAGGTGTCATCGAGATGGAAGCCATAATTATCTCTGGTGTCGAGCAAAAGGACGCTTGCGGAAATGTATCTCGAGCCGGCATCACGCTCAGCCATTCTATAAAGAGTCGCGCCGTAAGTATAAGCTTCGATTTTATCGCTTGGCTTAGAATGAGCCTTGATGTAGTCGGCAATTTCCTGATATTGGTTTAAGTCCGCTTTATCCGGTCCGGAAAAGAAGTTTAGTAATTCCTTATTTGATATGGCAAATGAAGCAAGCATACCGCCGAGAAGAACTAAAATCGCAGTCATTCTGAGCGACTTCTTTAAGACGAGCGAAGAATCTTTTACAGTTGATTTGTGAGAGAGATCCTTCGATTCCTCAGGATGACGCAACAAAGGATTTAGAAAAACATTTCCGGCATAGGCGAAAACCAAAATAAAAAAAGGCATGCCGATCAGGAAATAATACGGGTAGAATGACCCGACGCCGAAGCCGGCAGCGATAGAACTAAGAGATCCGACGAGAATGAAACGGTAGAACATATCGGATTTGATTTTTTTGATATCTTTTACGAGATAGACGGCAAATATCGCCAGTGCGATAAAGAAGGGCGCTATGATCAGGAAGAAAATCTTGTGCGGGGAGACGTCGCCGCTCCAGGTACTTTTAGCATATTTGGAACTGAAGGATACGGCGGCAACCCAAAAGTCATTTAAGGCGTTATGCGCCTTGAAATATAGAATCCAAAAGGCGGTCTGCAAAAGAAATGGGAGTCCGAACACCAGATAATTTACAACAAATTTCTTTAAGCTTTTGTAACTGATCAAAAATATTTCAACCATAATCGGCAGAGAAAGCAGTGCGAAGTTTTCTTTCAAATAAAAAAGGATAGAAAGGCAGACACCGGAGAGGAAAAGCCATCCCCAATTTCCAATTTCCAATTTCCAATTTCCAATGAATTTCCAAAATTTCAATTTGGCAAGATCAATTTTACCGCCCTCTCTCCACTTAAAGAATGCCAGGAGCATGAGAAGCAAGAAAATCAGGCCGAAGTTTTCACAGTTATTGCCGCTTGAGGCAAACTGGGCCAGATTGCGCCAAAAAACATAAAGCAACAGGGAAATCCTGGCAATTTTAACAGCGCTGTTCTTGCCAAGGTTCCGAACCTTGGCAAATATTTTTGCCAGCTTATAAAAAAGGAAAGTGTCGAGAATTGTTAGGAAAGTTAGAAATATCCTGTGCAGTATAAGATTTCCGCCGAAAAGCAGGCTCATTAAGGCATTAAATTCAAAAATAATTGGCGGCTTATGGTCCCAAGCGTTGACGTACAAAAGCCCACCATGAGCGATAGTTTTGCCGACATAATAGAAAATCCAGTGGTCAGAGTCGTACGGATAAAACCAGACGGCAAGCCTTGCCGCGATAAATATTAGAACCAGGACAACCCAGAAAGCCTTTTTGCTCTCAAGAAATTTATTAAAACCTGCTTGAACTTTTTGCATAAACCAACCCTAGCAGAAAACACCTTTTTTGTCATTCCGGACTTGCCCAGCATTCTTCTACCAATTACAAATCTCAAACGAATCTACAAATTTACTAATGTTTACGAATGCACGTCTCTGTCATTCCCGACCTGATCGGGAATCTAGTTTTAATTTTTTATAATTTATT
>JAJYQQ010000014.1 GCA_021794535.1 bacterium | reverse complement strand
CGATCTATTAACCGTAATATTCTTAAAAACCTGGTATTTATAGCCGTAATACTGCCGCATAAATTGGCCCAGCCTTTCGATCGAAAGATCAGGTTCGGAGCCGTAATTTTTGACTTCCCAAGCTTTCATTTTGAGCATTTCATCATTGGCGAGCTGGGGAGTTATGACCGTGCTTCCATTAAATGTTAGCTGTCCCTCAAGGAAATAATGATACATCAGAGCCGCCGCTTCCTCGCAGGATTCCTCATGAATGTTCAAATTATTTAAAGGCCCTTGAAGAGTGTAGGGAACCGGCAGGATGGCTGAATCTTTGACGGCAGGCGCTTGTTCTACTGGCTGTAACAATTTTGTCGTCGTTGTCGATGTTACCGCCTTTGCTGTTTCTACTTTTGGTTTATCGCTGACACTTTTATAATAAATTCCAAGAATCACACTGAGCAGTATTAAACTCGCAACTGCAAACAAAGTGCCTTTATTTATTTTCATTTAAATCCTCTATCTTTTTTGCCCCCGAAACAGCATAATCTCCTATTTTCGTTCTCCTTAACTCTGTCAAATAACCCTCCGTTCCAAGCGCCTTGGCAATATCCTGGCCCAAAGTTCTGATGTAAGTTCCGCTTGAGCATTTGACTCGGAATTTCACAAACGGATATTTGCAGTCTATCAATTCTAAATCGTATATTGTGATCTTTCTCTTTGGTATTTCAAACTGCTCGCCCCTTCTGGCTTTTTTGTAAGCCCGCTCGCCGTTAATCTTGATTGCCGAATGCGGCGGAGGTGTCTGTTCTATCTCACCAATAAATTTGTTTAAAATAGATGAAATTTCCTCTCGTTTCGGTTTGCCAAGGTTCCGTACCTTGGCAAAGGGCGTGATTTCTCCTTCGGTATCTCCGGTTGTGCTTGCCTCGCCTAATTTCAAGGTTGCTTCATATTCTTTATCTAATTTCATAAATTCAGATTGCCTTTTGGTAAATTCTTTGCCAACCAAGATGATCAAAAGCCCCGTCGCAAAGGGATCAAGCGTCCCTGCATGGCCGATGGATCTGATGCCGGTAATCCCGCGCATTTTCGCCACCACGTCAAAACTCGTCCACCCGGCTGGCTTATTAATAAAATAAATGCCTTCCTTGTTTTCCATATGTTTATTATACCCCACTTGTCATTCCCGTGGAGACGGGAATCCAGACTTATAAAAGAGAAAGGGTGGTTTCTGCGAAAGCGGAAACCACCCAAAACGACAAAACCACCAAATTAATATGGCTATTCTTTAGCCAAAACCACTATTGGTCTTATCGCACCGGCGAAACTTCTCACCAGTGGACTCTGCCAACCAACACCTATCAACATCTCTGCGGGAGAGCCACTGTTAATAAATATCTGCCGTTTTTTTGATTCAAGGAACTCCTCGCACCAAGTCCATGTCGAGATGTCTTTGGTGTTTTCTTCTGCCCTAGGCATGTGGGTATAGATTTGGGATATAATATGGCTTTCTATTGCGGTTTCCATGCGCACCTGCGCCAGTTTTACGCCAAGCTTGTCTACCAAAATGGGATGAATATATTTTTCCCATTCGTTGAAAGAAATCCCAAAACGGCTTGTTTCGGGACCTTTTTCATACCGCACCATCTTCCCCTTGTTTCGTAGTTCCCGGATGATTGAGCCGAGATATTTATCATCATCCGAAAACATTTGGTGCCCCGCATTGTAAGCTGGCTTTGCCCTCGTATCGATGAGAACCACAATGCCGCCTAAATTCGCTTCCACTGGAACTTTTTCAGACTCCGTTCCTGTAAAGAGCAGGTTCCTATCAGACAGCCATTCCCAATACCGAAAACTTAGCTTATAGTGCCATCCGGGCAAATTCAGAAGATCGGAAACCGCCCTGACACCGCTATCAGCTAGCAATATATCCGGCAAAAAGTGCACTTCAAGCCCCATTTTTCGCCACTCTTCTACTCTTCCTCTCCCGACAATCGAGAGCGTTTTCCTGAATAATGTGAGGTCGAATTCATAGCCAAAAAATTTTTCATGATGACTATACTCTTCGACAATCATTTTATCAATCCAGGGTACAATTGCTTGCTTTGATAACTGTATGAAGTGATCTTCGGAAAGCATTTGCAAACCGGCCAATACTTCCTTACTAGGCCTTTTCCCCTGTTTAAATACCTCGAATAAGTGGTGCTCTCGAATTGCATAATCTCCGATCTCTGCATTTGTTGGCCTCTCTCCCATCACAACCATCTCCTTGTGCCGGTGTTCATCCATGTTCGCACTTTATGTGTGTCATGGTCTCAAGCTTCGCTTGAGGGCGGCATACCGCAGCCAAATGATTGGCTACAAAACACCGCTCTCAAACTAATTTTAAGGTGCTATTTTAGATTCTGGACAAGCCAGAATGACAAACTATTAGGCTTCTTCTCCAGATTGCTTTTCTTTCCTCAGCTTCTCCCGCGCTTCTTCATTTTTCTTCTTGAATTCCTCAAGTTTTTTCTTGTCGGTCGGATCGAACTTCTTCAAGATTTCGGAAACATGGGTCATAGAGCCCGGGTCTTTTTGGATAACTTTATCGATGCCTTTACCCGAAGTCCCGGTTTCTTCAGGAGATTCTGCCTCCGGTTTTTCCGCTTCGAGAGTTTCCCCCGATGCCTCAAGCGATTCTATGGCCCGGGATATCGCATCGTCTCCGGCTTGAGGCTCATCTCTCTTTGGCTGAGTCTCAGCATCGGATTCTTCCGATGCTAAACTTGCCGTCCATTCGTTCTCATGCATTGAACTCTCTTCGCTCTTTTGCGGTTCAATTCTGTCAGTTCTTTTTTCTATTCTTTTTGGCTCAATTTTTTCCTTTGTTACAGAATTTTCATTTCTCCCAAAGGCTTTGCCTAGTTTTTTGGCGCGCTCATTTCTGATTCTGTCCAGGATTTTCGCTTCTGCAGATTCCAGTGAAACATTTTTCATTTCAAATGAAGCCGAGAGATTTTGGCCCGAACCTCCGAAGCTTTCGGCGATCGATAAGACATCGGTGCCCTTTACTCCCTTTAATATTACGCGTGAAATATTCCTTTCAGTCTCAACTATCAGGCCGACAACATCAACATTTGGGGTGTTGGCAAGCATTTCATCCATAACTTCCCTGGCTTCCTCAAGAGATGCTCCGGACTCGTCAAAATCTTTAAAGCCGACCTTCGACCAGACAATCCTGTATTCCGAATCTTTCTGGACATTTGAAAGGATCTTCCCCCAAAGTTTTAGCGCCTTCATGCTCTTTGCCTTATATAGGTTTTGAATGATTTCCTGCAGCCTTCCGCCCGCCGCCAGAAGCTGTGCCGCGACTGTCAAAGTTTTAGGCGTTGTATTGGTGTTTTTAAAGCTTGCCGTGTCGGCGGTGATGCCGGCAAGAAGCAGGGTCGCCACATCCTCATTTGGCTTGGACTTGCCAAGCGCCTCGAAAATAGCCACCAATATCTCAGCTGTCGAAGTAGCGGTTAGGTCAACCCAGTTTATTGTTCCGAAGTACTCATTTCCGGGGTGATGATCGATATTTATAACCGGTGTTTCGAAAAAAAGCTCAGTGTACTGATCATAAATCCTATCTATCTTATCGACGTCCGGCGTATCCAAAACGATGATGGCATCATACTGAGGCTTGGCTTCTTCAATGGTTGCATCTTTTTTCTCAAGTTTGCCGGTTTCGGGCGTAATTATAATGTCGAGCGTTTTGCCATCAGTGTTGGTTGAAATTTTCTCAATTCCGATGTTTTCGATATTAATTTTTAGTACCAGGTCACGGGCGCCGTCCGGGGCATCTTTAATCTGTTCGGTAAATGGAAGAAACTCAAGAGTAGAGGGCATCGGGTCGGAAACGATAACCGTCGGATTCTTTCCAATCTCCTTTAAGATCTCGGCAAAAGCCAAAAGCGAGCCGACACTGTCTCCGCCGGGATCGCTATGCGCGAGAAGCAATAAATTTTCTGATTTCTTTATTAATTCTACTACCTGCTGCTTTGGTAACAATTCCATCTTCTGCCTAAAACCCCTTTGCCCTCCGTTTATAACGAGTAATAGATGAGTTTATCGCAAACAAGAACAAATGTCAATGGTTTTGAGGCATGTTTTTGAGGCAATGAGGCAATGGTTTTGAGGCAATTTTTGCATTTTTACATTTTTGCAATTTTTTTTTGCAATTTTTTGCAATTTTCTTTACAATAGCTGCCTTATCTGCTAAAATGGCTTTTGTTATCTAACGCAGAAAACCTAAGCGCCAATATCGAAGCTCTAAACAAGCACGAAATTTAGATGTTTGAAAAATTAGAAATTCGGACTTGGAAATTTAACCCAAACAATTAAAATAAATTCGATAGACAAGATAAATCCACAGCTTATAAATTAACATAATTAAGGAAATCCATATATGCCAGTCATAAAATCAGCGCAGAAACAGATGCGGCAGACAAGAGCCAAAACCATCAGAAACAGAGCAACCAAGGAAGCCTACAAGACTAAGATCAAAGAAGTCAAAAAGGGCATTGGCGTCCTGGACAGCAAAAAGCTGCAGGAAAAACTTTCAGAGAGCTATAAAGCGATTGATAAAGCGGCAAAGAAAAACGTTCTTCACAAAAATTCAGCCGCAAGGAAGAAGTCAAAGCTTGCCCGGCTCGTGAAAGAGGGAAAATCAGAAAAGAAAACGACTGCCAATAAAAAACCAGCGACAAAAAGGCAATAAACCACAAACTACAATTTAGAACCCAAATCTACAAGTTACGAATTAAAAGAAGCCCTGAAAAGGGCTTTTTTGATGGAACAAATTTGGCCAAAAACTCTTGGGCGCGGAAACCAAATGGTTCCCGCGCCCTTGGATTTTGAAGCTTGTTGCCGATTTTGGCCAGTCGGTAGAATTCTAGCCGATGGAGAATTAATGATTGTTTACGCGGCTATCAATGTAGCCGATCTGACCCTTACATCTGTCGATTATCTCTTTGATAATCTCGGCTGCTCGCTGTTCCTTATGGATAAGCGCTACGCACTGACCGGCCATCAGATATCCTTCCCTGACATTGCCATCCTGCATTGCTAGCTCCAGCTTTCCGGACTCGAAGCTTTCAAGCTCCCCTGGATCAATCTTCCCGTCAGCAATCCCCGCTGAGATCTCGGCGTAGTTGTCGGTCAACCTGTTTTTGATTGACCGAATAGGAACCTTGCCGGTCACAACAGTGGCGCGATCGCGGGCCTTGATAAATTTCTCTTTAACAGCCGGATGCACATTGCATTCAGTCGCGCATACAAAACGCGTCCCGATCTGAACACCTTCGGCGCCAAGCATCAATGCAGCCGCCATCTGGTGACCAGTGGCAATCCCGCCTGCCGCTATCAGGGGGGCATACTCCACGTCCACATCCACAGGATACAGTGCATCATACAGGAGCGGAATTAGCACCATCGTGGTAGTTGTTCCGATATGTCCGCCTGCCTCCGTCCCTTCGGCGATAATGGCGTCAGCGCCGTACTGAACACAGCGCTTCGCCATAGCTACGGTAGACACGACCGTCAACACCCTGATTCCGGCCTCCTTGAAGCTAGAAATTATATCGACTCTGTCGATTGCGCCCAACGTCACCGCTGCCGGCTTTTCAGTAAGAACCACGTCCACTCGCTTAGACAGATGGCTTGAATGGGAGTTCGCTATCAAGTTGACTCCGAAGGGCTTGTCTGTCAGAGATCTTGCTTTACGAATTTCTTCCCGCAAATGATCTGCCGACATAGCTCCCGCGCCGATAACTCCCAGGCCGCCGCCGTTCGAAACAGCCGCCGCCAGCCCGGCTTCACTAACGCGAGCCATACCGCCCTGGATGATCGGATGCTTGATCCCAAGCAGTTTACATACTTTGCTCATGGTACGCTCCTTTGTTTATCTTTAACAGTAAATATTTGCAAAACTTTGGAGGAATAAAAAAGACCGTACCCCCCTCACGATCTCATTACGACAATTTTAACATATTTTATTTAATCTGTCAGCCTGTTTATTAAAAGTTCAAGTGCCACGTCCAGGTCTTTGGCGCCTGTTTTGATGTCATTCTCGGCCTCGATAATCTGGCCGTAATACTTTTTCACGGTTTGGTCTGAACCGATTTTCCTGGCGGCGGCCAGCGATTTCTTGACAATGAACGGGTTCAGCTTCGCCTTTTTGGCTATTTCATACTCGCCTAAATTCTTTAAGCCATAGACAAGCGCCAGATTTCTGACCTGCCATTGTATCATTGACAGGATATACATCTCGTTCTCGCCCGATTCGATGAGATCCTCCAAAATATCGAAAGCTTTTTCTTTATTTTTTACCGTAATCGCATCTGTCAGGTCAAAAATCCTAACATTTAAATTGGGGACCGAGAGCTTTTCTATATTTTCACCGGTTATTTTCTTGTTATAAGCAACTAATTTTTCTATTTCATTTTTCAAATGCCAAAGGTCGCCGCCAAAATATCCCGCCAGGATGCTTGCTTCTTTTGTATCAATCTCGCCTCCGGCTTTTTCTGTTTCATCCTTAATCCATCGCGTCAGCTCTCCGCCCTGCAAAGTCCCCATCTCTTTTGACTTTTCTTTCATCAATCGTTTGTAAAGAACCGAGCGCTTGTCCGGCTGGCCTTCTTCGATAAAAAGCATAATGGTTGAGTCCGGCTTCTTGTCTAAAATATCGGCAACCTTTTTCCCGTCTATTCCTTTTGCCGCCAAAATATTTTTTATGATCACCAGGCGGTTTTCCGCCAAGAAGGGTAGAGATAGCACATCTGATCGAATTTTTTCAATATCAAAGTCGCCCTCAAAAACAGAGGTGTTCATGTTTGAGGCGCCGTCGCCAAACTTTTCGCTAAAGGCATCAATGGTTTTTTTGAGCCGGTAGCTATCATCGCCGTAAAAAAAGTAAATCATTCTTTTCTCCTGCTAATGTACTGATAATACCAATCTTCCCAATTTACTTATAGTGGCAGCGCCGATAATGAAATTAATTCGAAAGATTAGTACGATTTGTATATTGGCAGGGCATTACTTTATTTCTTTTTGGCACCTGGGGCAAAAGTGAGTTCCCCGGCCGCCGACCGTTATTCTCGCAATCGGCCCTCCGCAAACGGGACAAGGAAGATCGGTGCGCCGATAAACATTTCGAAACTCCCCGAATGTCCCTGGTTTCCCTTCAGTATCGCGAAAGTCCGAGGTTGATGTTCCGCGCCTTTTGAGTGACTCGGACAATATCTTCTTTGCATTTTCATAAATCGCTTCCACTTCTTCTGCGTTTAATTTATTTGCCGGCGTCAGAGGATGGACGCGCGAAGCCCAGAGTATCTCATCGGCATATATGTTGCCAATTCCGGCGATTTGCGACTGATCCATCAGCACTTTCTTGATAGCGGTTTTTTTCTTGGCTAGGATTTCGCCCAGCTTTTCCGCCGTAAAATCTTTGTCAAAAGGCTCGGGGCCGTATTTGTCGAGAAATTTGGCAAGCTCTTTATCGTCGACCAGTTTAATGTATGCGAACTTTCGGAGATCGCTCATCGCCAGCATTTTGCCATTATCTAAATAAAATATAATCCTGATAAATTGGTTTTGTTTGTCTGTTAATAAATGTTTATTTTTTGCTTTAACCCATTTCCCATCCTTCGTAACCTCGGCTGAGTCTTCCGCGACGAGAAAATGGCCCGTCATCTTGAGGTGAATCAGGAGATTCAAGCCGCCGGAAAGTTTGATTATGAGATTTTTTGCCCGTCTTTGAACTGCGATAATTTTTTGCCCTTCAGCCTGGCGAGCAAAAACCTCAAAAGGAACATCCTTAATAATATCCGGCCACAAGGCATTAACCAAGACAATTTTTGTTCCTACAATCTTCTTGTCTAAATCATTTTTGATAGTCTCAACTTCGGGCAGTTCAGGCATGATGTGCTCCGCTTAATTCAAAATTCAAAGTGAAAAATTAAAAGTTAAAAGTTATTTTCGCCCAAGCAGTGTTGGAGAGCAGTGTTGGAGTTTTTATTATACCACTTCTTCGAACAATTAGAACGAACTTGAACATTTACAACATTCTTGCATAGACTAGCATTCTGGATTCCGGCAAATTCATTTTTTTGGAATTTCGGTGAGAAGGGAAGTTATCGTGCATGGAGCATAGCCGGCTAATTTCTATATTTTCTTCTTTGACGCCACTTTCTATCAGCTGATTTTGCAAAGCAGACTCCGTGTCCAGGAAATAGGCGCCGTCCTTTTCTATAAAATAATCTTTCAATGCTTCCAAATGTTTGGGAATAGTTTCAAACCGGTAGCAGCATTTCTTTATGAAAGGGCTTGTCGCCGCGTGAATTTCAGAGTTATTTATCTTTATGGCTTGGATGGCCTTATCGACAGTCCCAATGGCCAGATTTTTGCTACCAACATGAACCATCGCCAAAACTTCATTTGCCTCATCATACAGAACCAAGGCGATGCAGTCGGCGACTGCCAAGATTAGATTGAAGTTCTTCTCGCGCGTGATGAGACCATCCAGAAAATACTGGTCATCTGAAGAAAATATTCCTTTTCCGGCATCTCCTGCCGTTACGAGCGCCATATTGTTCGCATGCTCGGCGATCATAGCCACGCTTTTCGCCGGATCTATGCCAACTCGTGCAAAAAATTCCTTCCGCCTGCTGGCAACGATTTCTTTGTCGTCAAAGCGAAAGTCCAGATTTCCATCGGCTAATGAAGAGTAGCCAAAATTAACTTTGTTTTCCCAAATGTTCATTCGCTTCACGTTCTTTTTCGTAATCCAAGCTTCTCAAAATAGCATCCGCCATATCTTTAACCGACCTATTGTCAAAGCCGGTTATAATATCCCCATCTTGATGCATGCTTGTGCCGGTATAAAAGCCGCCTCCCTCTTCAATGATCTGTTTCAGCCCTTCATGCGTTGTTACCTGGCGGCCGCGAAGAACATTTGCGTAATATAGAATGGGAACAGCTTGGCCCACCAATGCCACTGTTTTATGGGCAATCAAAGCATCATTTACTAAATTTTGAACGTCAACATCGTTATAAAGCTCCTCGACACCATCCCCACCTATAAAAATAAACGTGTCATAGTCATCCGCTTCCACGTCCTGAATCAAGAATTCCGGGCTAACTATTTTCCGAAATCTTCCTTGCGCTTCAGACAGATGGGTAGACGCGATTTCTGTAGATACGCCTTTTGCTTCCAGTGCATCGCGAATGCCGAAAAACTCATCATCATCAAAATCATAATGAGGCAGAATAAATAGAGCTTTTATTTGTCTTGTCATTTAAAATCCTTTGGCACCTTAATGATGTCCGGCTCTCTTGGCGAAAAGCCCCGGCGCATACATGTATAGCCGATCCTTCCTGCATGAGGAATACAATAAAGGATATATTTTAGAAATCCATTCGCATTCATCTTGCCGCGATAAGCATGCGTGCTTCCTGCTTGCAGGCATTTTTTTAGATCTTTTGCTGTTTTTCCTTCATAGATGGTGAAGGCAATCCCGACGGCTCTCTTGGCGAAAAGC
>JAJYQQ010000031.1 GCA_021794535.1 bacterium | reverse complement strand
AATTGCTAACAAGATTCAAAATAGTAAGCATGAGAAAAGCCGACCATAAGGTCGGCTTTTCTTGTAATCTTGCAGTAACATTCTTGTATTACATTTCGCGAGGGAATGGCGGAGGGGGTGTAATCTTCCCGCCGACCTCACAATGCCCCAGAAGGAACCAGTTTCGCGCCTCTTTTTGGCTTTCCTCATCAATCAGGGGATTAGTCCCTGCTTGAACGCGGGCGATGATAGCTTTTGCCATATTTGTTGGCCGGAACTCTCCCTTCGGCTTTGCGGTGATACGAGCAATTTCTTCGTCCGTCAGCTTTCTTGCCATCATGTCTCCTTTCGTTCGGGCAATACTTCGCCACCTATGACCTGTCCACCCAGGATGCTCCATGCGCGATTCATCTTTTACTGCAATGGACATATCTCTCCGGGAGGGTGAGCGGCGTTATAACTTTCAACTATATCCCGCATAACATGAGGAGCATCTCTGACAACTGGTTTTTTTGTTATTTCAGCGATTTGTTCGGGTGTAAGCGCCATCACGGCTCCCTTGTCGAGTTTTTGTCAAGATTACAAGATGCTTTTATTTTACTTCAAATACAGTAAAAATCAATTTGTTTCGTCATTCTGGCTTGTCCAGAATCGTCTTTTCACTTAAAATTTGGATTCTG
This sequence comes from bacterium, assembly GCA_021794535.1. Lineage (GTDB taxonomy): Bacteria > Patescibacteriota > CPR2 > UBA1875 > JAJYID01 > JAJYQQ01. The sequence continues at coordinate 9,057 of JAJYQQ010000031.1, read as the reverse complement.
GACAAGCCAGAATGACACTATTACACTAATATGTATTAGCGTAGTAGTTGTTGAGGGAATTGTTTTGAAGAACAGACCTGGCTGAATACAGCAAGGTCTGTCCTTCTTCGTTTTTAGTTTGAGTTTGTTTAGAAATTAGAAATTCGTCTGCTTGCCGGCAGGCAGGGATTTTGAAATTTGCCAGTATGGATATTGGTGTAGATAAGCAAGCACAAAAGAGGTATAATCAACACGATAGATAACTAAGGATGACCGTTGGATTTAACAAATATTCTGGAATTAAAGAAATTGATGCGGACCTATGGCGCATGGCCGAACAAGGATCTTGGCCAGCATTTTCTGACTGACAAAAATGTCCTGGAAAAAATTATCGAGACTGCGGAAGTCGGAAAGAGCGACGTGGTCGTTGAGATAGGGCCGGGGCTGGGGATTCTAACAAGAGAACTCGCGAAAAGAGCGAAGAAGGTTTACGCCATAGAGATAGATCCGAAAATAGCCGAGATTCTCTCAACAAGCTGCGTAGGCTGCCGGAACCTGAGTATCCTAAGGCAAGATGTCAGAAAGTTTGATCCCCAAGGCATCGGCAGATACAGAGTTGTGGCAAATCTGCCGTACTACATCACATCCCATGTAATCAGAAAATTTCTGGAGGCAAAAAACAAGCCGCAAACACTGACTGTTTTGATCCAAAGGGAGGTAGCCGAGAGAATCTGCGCCAAACCGGGCAGAATGAGCCTGCTTTCCATAGCGGTTCAGTTTTACGGGATACCCGAAATAGCAGAGCTTGTTTCGCCGTTGGCATTTTTCCCATCCCCGAAGGTTTATTCCGCCGTTTTGAAAATCAAAGTCTTTAAAGAGCCTCTCTTTGAAGATGTTGACAGGAGGATATTTTTCAGGTTGGTCAAAGCCGGGTTTGGCGAGAAGCGGAAAATGATAGCGAACTCTATGTCGGGAAGTTTGAACCTCGACAAAAATCTTATTTCACAGTTGCTTCGAAGGGCTGGCGTTGAGCCGATGTTGAGGCCGGAAAGGCTGACGCTCGACAATTGGCATAACATATACCTGGTATTTACAAAATATTTAAATCTGGAAACAGTTTATGGAAAGAGCGAAGATCAAAGTGATTGGTGATGTGCAGGGCGTGTTTTACCGCTTTAGCGCAAAAATAATGGCAGACAATCTGGGCATTACCGGCTGGGCGGAGAACGAGCCTGACGGGAGCGTAGCGATGGTCATCGAGGGCGAAAGCGAAGCGATTAAGCAATTTGTCAGATGGGCTCGCGAGGGTTCGCCGATGGCGGAAGTTGAAAAAGTAGAGGTGGAAAAAGAAAAATACAAGGGCGACATCAGGAGTTTTGAGGTTAGATGATGTTGTATGTAGCTTCAACCCCAATCGGCAATCTGGACGATATTACATTGAGAGCGATTGATATTTTGAAAAGCGTCGACATTATTGCCTGTGAAGACACAAGACACACTAGAATTTTGCTTGAAAAGTATGGAATTCTTGAGAGGTGTCATAATGATCTTGATGTTTGTCATTCCGACCCGCCTCGCCGGCAGGCAGGTCGACACCACGTGAGTTGCGAGCAGAAGAATCCCTTAAAGAATTCTCACACGACAGGAAATACCGAACATCACAAGGAGGAAAAGGGATCCCTCGACTCGTCGCTCCACGAAGTCGCTCGGGATGACAGGGTGGAAGGTGCCCCCAGGTTAGTTAGCTATCATCAGCATTCGGGCGAGAGTAAGACCACTCAAATAATTGAATGGCTCAAGAAAGATAAGGATATTGCCATAGTTACAGATGCGGGAACGCCTGGGATTTCTGATCCAGGCACTAAGTTGATTGCCGAAGCTATAAAGAATAATATCCAAGTTGCTCCTATTCCGGGACCATCTGCTTTCGTGGCTGCACTTTCGGTTTCCGGCTTTGGTACAAAAGAATTTGTTTTCACTGGATTTCTGCCGCATAAGAAAGGACGGCAAACAAAGCTTAAAGAGATTGCAAATGAGAAAAGAACCGTTGTAATGTATGAGTCGGTGCATCGAATAAAAAAATTACTCGGGGAATTAAACGAGACAATCCCCGAAAGGGAGATTTGCGTTTGCCGCGAACTAACGAAGAAATTTGAAGAAATTTATCGGGGAACGGCAAGCGAAGTTGAAGGTAAAGTAAAAGAAAAAGGCGAGTTTGCAGTCGTAATAGAAGGGAATAAATGATAAAAACAATAATTTTTGATAACAACGGGGTTTTGACGACAAGTTGTGAGACTGGCGCGCTTGATGACTTAATTAAGTTTTTAGGGGTTGAAAGAGGGAAGTTTCTTTCGATTTGGGACAAAGAATCAGAAGCTGTTGATGAGGGGAAAATCACGAGCGATCAGTTTCTGAAAAATGTTTTGGATCGTTTGGGCTCGAAAAAAGATATTAGGAAATGTCAGCATTACTACTGGAATAGCTATGAGCCAAAAAATGAGGTTAGAGATTTCGCGAAGAAACTGGAAAAAGACTTTGAGCTTGTTTTTCTGACAAACTTTGGCGACGGTTTTTCTAGATTTAATAAGAAATGGAAACTGGAAGAGATTTTTGATAAAGATAAAATCTTTGTCTCGGCTAATATAGGGATGGTAAAACCAAACGAAGACATCTATCTTTATGTTTTAAATAAAATTGGCAAAAAGCCGGAAGAAGTCGTTTTTATCGACGACAAGCAGGAAAACACCGAAGCGGCAAAAAAGCTTGGCATGCATGCGATCCTCTTTAAATCCCTTGACCAGCTGAAAAAAGATCTCGAGGGCATTCTAAAAAATCAGTCCGCTTTGTCATCCCGAGCGACTTCCTGCTAAGGACGAGTCGAGAGATCCCTTTTGTCATTCTGAAGCAAGACTTCAGAATCCAGAGAAAAGAAACTGGATTCCGGATCCCTCCAAAGGCGGGCAGGCAAGGCCCGGAATGACAATTCATGACAATTCATGCTAAAATATAGCTATGCCCGAGAAATATTACATAGATACCTCCATCCCTTACGCCAACAGCGCGCCGCATATGGGTTCGGCGCTCGATCCATTGTACGGCGACGTTCTCGCCAGGTATTACCGGGCAAACGGCCATGATGTCTTTTTTTTGGTCGGGCTTGACGAAAATGGGCAGAAGGTTTATCACAAAGCTAAGTGTGAAGGAATTACGCCGGAAGAGTGGACGGAAAATATTCGAAAAAAGTTTCTAGAGTTTCATGAGAAGCTAAACGACACACCCGACAATTTCATCAGAACAAGCGATAAGAAAAATCATTGGCCGACAGCTCAGGAGATCTGGAAAAGGGCAGAAAAAGCAGGTGATATTTACAAGAAAAACTACAAAGGCCTGTATTGTGTCGGTTGTGAAGAATTCAAAATTGAAAGAGACTTAGTTGATGGCAAATGTCCGGATCATCTGACAAAGCCGGAAGAAATAGAGGAAGAAAATTACTTCTTTAAGCTTAGTAAATATCAGAAATTTTTACTTGATCTATTTGATAAGAATAAAGATTTTGTTTATCCAAAGCATAAATACAACGAAGCTTATCAGATTATCAAAGGCGGACTAGAAGATGTCAGTATTTCCAGGCCCAAAACACGCCTTCCATGGGGCGTGCCGGTTCCGGGCGATGACTCTCACGTGATGTATGTTTGGTTTGACGCCCTCACCAATTATTTATCTGGCATTGGTTTTACATCTGACAAAAAGAAATTTGGGAAGTATTGGCCGACTGACATAAATATCGTCGGAAAGGATAACAACAAGTGGCACTCCATTTTGTGGCCGGCAATTTTAAAGTCAGCAGGACTTAAACTGCCGAAAAAGAACTTCATTCACGGATACGTTCTAGGAAAAGGGAACATCAAGATGTCCAAAACCATCGGCAATGTCGTCGATCCGGTTGAAATGATAGATAAGTATGGCTCTGACGCATTCCGCTACTATCTTCTCGCCAAGATTCCAGTTGACTCGGACGGCGCCTTCGACGAGGACCATTTTCGGGAGGTCTACAATTCTGAGTTAGCTGGAGGTTTAGGCAATTTGTTTTCACGAACCTTAACGATGATCGAAAAATACTGTGATGGGAAAATCCCAAAGGTCAAAAAGGATATTGATGAACATGAACTGAGGACCGGCAAAGATATCTACACATGGAAAGATGCTTATAAAGAATCTGAAGGAGCGATCGGCAACCTGGAATTTATGAAAAAAATAGAGTCTATTAATAAATTTATAAAAACAGCAGACAAGTACATTGATGATAAAAAACCTTGGCAGCTAGCAAAAGAGAGTAAAAAAGAGGAGCTTGATTGGATTTTGTATGGTTTAGCAGACTCATTACACCAAATTGCCTGGATGATATATCCATTCATGCCCGAAACATCTTTGAAAATGGCGGAAGCGCTTAGCATTGAAAGTCTTTTGAAGCCAAATCCTCAGTACAAAGATTCCTGGACTACTCTTAAACCGGGCACAAGAATCAAAAAACCCGAACCGCTATTTCCGAGGCTAGAAAAGTAATGTGTGGCGCGGGAGGGTATAAATGAAATATTTGCCAAATCACATGCATCATAGCAAGAATCAGGAACTGAACGAAATGTATGTCGCGATGAGCCTTAAATCTTTTGCGCTCTCGCTGGTTAGCATTTTTATCCCCATTTATCTTTATACTTTGGGCTACTCCTTGAGGGCGGTTTTTCTTTTTTATCTCGCCGCCAACGCATTCCAGTTTGTCGGTGATTATATGGCGGGTCACGGCATCGCCCGTTATGGCGCCAAGCATATGATCGCGGCCAGCTATCCCGTGATGGCGCTAAACTTGGTCCTTTTGGTTACTTTGCCGATAGTCCATTGGCCGCTTTGGATTCTGGCTTTGTCAATGGCAGTGATGCTGAACTTATTCTGGGTGCCATACCATGCTGATTTCTCCAAGGCAAAAAGCAAGAAAGCTACAGGTAAAGAGGTTGGCAATTGGCTTATTCTTTCCGAAGTGTCTGGCGCTTTTGGTCCCCTGATTGGCGGCTTTATTGCCCAAAAATTTGGCATGCAATACGGCATTTTAACTGCGCTTATTATCATCATCGGGGCCATGATACCGCTTACGGGAAAGCACGAGATAGTCCCAAAAACGCCCTTCAAGCGCAGCGCCTGTTCTATAAAAAAATATTATAGAGACTTGATCGCATATGGAGGCTTGGGTTGGGAGGGTATGACCCTTGGCGTAATTTGGCCGCTTTTTTTATTTCTTTTTATCAGAAATTTTGCCAAAGTTGGTTTTATCGTTACGCTTTCTTTGCTTGCCGTGATACTTCTCTCGCTTGCTATGGGCAAAATGACGGACAAGTATGGCAAGGAGAAAGCCATGAGGGCCGGAAGCATAACTTCCTTTTTTACTGCCGGAACGAGAATATTAACATCCGGAGTCGGTTTAGCATATATTGTGAGCGCGATATCATCCCTATCCCAGATCTTTCTTTACATCCCATTTTACGCCGCGTATTACCTGCATACGGACAATGGGTCCAGGACTGAGTATGTGACTTTAATGGAAATGTCTGTCGATGCTTTCCGCGGCGCCTTATATGCGGTTTTGTTTATTGCCACATTCTTTCTGCCCGATAAATCGGTATTTTTAATCGCTTTCGGTTTTGCGGCGGTAGGCTCGCTTTCTACGATGCTGATTACCCATTCAGGAAAGCAGGGATTTGGCAGAATAAAGGTTCACAGAGAAATCGCAAAGGCGGTGTAATTAAAAATTACGAATTCAAAATTCAAAAAATAATCAGGAATAATACATGATAGACACCCATGCGCATTTAAATTTTAAGGATTTCGCCGACGATTTAGACGAAGTTATTAGGCAGTCTTTTGATGTGGGAGTTGAAAAAATCATTATTCCCGGTTCAACGATCGAAGAGAGCAAAAGAGCTATCAAAATTGCCGAGAAAAATGAAAATATTTTTGCGGCAGTCGGGATTCACCCGGAAGATGCCAAGGTACGGAACCTTGGCAAGATTGATGAGATCGAGGACTTGGCCGAGAATGAGACAGTGATTGCGATAGGAGAATGCGGGCTTGATTATTCTTATCCCGGAACTGACGCAAAAGAAATCAGATTGAAACAAAAGAAGCTGCTTGAAAAGCATTTGGTTTTGGCCCAAAAAACAGACTTGCCGCTCATTTTTCATAATCGCGATTCGGATAATGATTTTTATGAGATTGTTAAGGGATACAAAGGCAAGGCAGTGCTGCACTGCTTCACCGGTGACTGGGAATTTGCCAAAAAGGTTTTAGATCTTGGATTTCTGATATCATTTACCGGTATCGTTACCTTCGATAAAACCGGAAAGCTTGAGGAAGTTATTAGAGAAATCCTGCTTGAAAAAATCATGGTCGAGACCGATGCTCCGTTTTTAGCCCCCGTACCTTATCGGGGGAAGAGATGCGAGCCATGGATGGTTAGGGGGATAATACAGAAAATCGCTGATATCAAGGGACTTAAGTTCACAGAGGTTGCAGAAAAGACCACGGCTACCGCAAAAGAATTTTTTAGGATATAATAAATTTTAAATAATTAAAGAGGCCATCATGGCAAAAGATGAAAACAAGCCGGAAGACGAGCAAGAGGAACTAAATATTATAGAGGAAGAAAAGGCCGAGGAAAAATCAAAGGAAAAGGATTATAATACGATTTTTGACGACAGCTATACCGAAAATCCGGAGAATGGCGAGGGTGAAGAAGTTTCCGGACCGGAGGAAAAAGAGCCGGTAGAACCCGTTCGGGAAAAAGAGGAAAAGGCTAAAGAGAAAACAAAAATCTCCTCTACATCAAAATCATCCGCGAAAAAGAAAAAAGAAAATCCAAAAAGCGAAAAGTCCGAGAAGGCCGAGGAGAAAAAGGAAGATAAAGGAGACGAGGCGGCCCTTGATCAGCCGGCCCAGAAGCAGAAAAAGTCGAAGGGATCTCTCGCAAAGAAGATTGTCATTGGCCTGGTTATCCTTTTAGCCCTGTTTCTTGGAGCCTTGGCGGGCTACTTGTACTTCAAAAACACAAACAAGCCGAGCGATGAAGCGGCGATCACCACAACCACCACGGCGACAAAACCCGAAAAAAGCGTTTATGTGAATGCCGACGGCGGACTCAAGATGAGGAAGGACGCGAGCGCTAACTCTGCGGTTTTGGCGGTAATACCAAACGGCACGAAACTGACAGTCTTGGATGAGCGGGATGGATGGTACAAAGTTGAATACAATGGCCAGACAGGATGGGTTTCCAAGGATTTTGTTTCGGAAACCAAGCCGGTCGATATGAAAACATATACCGGTACCGGATATAGCGTCGATAATCCGAAGTTCTCGATAGAGTATCCGGTGGATTGGACATTAAACGGCTACAAAGTTTCCAAAACCGATAGCGGTAAAATGTATACGGTCGCATTTGGCGAAGGCGCCCACGGACTTTCCGAAGGAGATACTTCGATAACCAGCTCTCAGAGCGATGTTACGACCGCAAGCGGGCAAGCAGGTACTCAGACGATCGCGAAAAAAGATGGTGAAATTATTACAATTGTTACCCAATTCACAAAGGGCAATTCATTCATAAACATTGAGTTTGATCCGCCTGCGAGCTATGATCAGTCTTATATCGATATTTACAATAAGATGGTCGACACGTTTAAATTTTTGTAGAAATTGCATTGACAAAAGCTCTTAGAAAAGTTACCCTACATCTAGGGTAACATTAGAGAATGTCTAATTTCCAATTTCTAATGACTAATCAAGTCCCAATTCTCAAATGAACCAATGCCTAGATTTCACTACACTAATACATATTAGTGTAGTAGTTTGCAAGGGTCCGTTCCTTGTAATTCGTAGAGTATATTACAAAGTATGTCATTCTGAGGAACGAAGAATCTCCAGATCCTTCGTCGTACCTCCTCAGGATGACGAGTGGGAACGAGTGAATGCGCGAAAAATTTATTACAACAAATGAGCTGGCAAATGACGCCTCGAAGATTTTAAAGAGCCTGAAAAAGGGGGAGGGCGTTGTTGTTTTGCGTTACAGCGATCCGGTCGGTGTCCTCGTCTCTTATGACGATTACAAAAAAATGATGAGCCTGGAATCTGACTTTGTTTCGGAGTGCAAAGTTTGTTTAGGAGCGATAAAGAAGAAAAAATGAAAAATATATATTTAGACAATGCGGCGACTACGCCGGCTTCAAAGGATGTTTTGGATGCGATGAATCCATATTTTGGCGAAAAATTTGGCAATCCTTCAAGTATCTATAAAGTAGGGCAGGAAGCTAGGTTGGCACTCGAAAATGCGAGAGAAGAGGCGGCAAAGTTGCTTGGTGCAAGTCCGAAAGAGATTATTTTCACATCTGGAGCCACTGAGTCGAATAATTTAGCCTTGAAAGGAGTGGCATTCCATTGGTCGCAAGCATTGAATAAGGATTTAGGACTGGATTCCCGCCTCCGCGGGAATGACAAAGAAAAAGACGGAAATGGCAAAAGAGTGCCGCATATTATCGTAAGCTCCATCGAACATCATTCAGTTTTGGACGTTGCGGATTATTTAGAGAAGAACTTCGGATTTGAGGTTACTTATTTGCCGGTTTCTGATGAGGGAATTGTTGACCCGAAGGAATTAGAGAGTGCGATCAAGGAAAACACAGCTATAGTTTCTATAATGTATGGGAATAATGAAGTTGGCAGCATCCAGCCGATTAAAAAATTGAGTGAGGTTATAAAAAATGCGAATGGTCCTTTGCAAGGTCAGACCTTTAAAAGGTCAGACCTTGCAGCGCCGGGAATAGTTTTTCACACAGATGCGGTGCAGGCGTTTCAATATTTAGACTGTAATATTGATGATTTGGGTGTGGATATGCTTTCTCTCACCGGCCATAAATTCTACGGACCGAAAGGTGTCGGGCTTTTGTATGTGAAATCAGGCACGAAATTCCTGCCGCAGCAACAAGGCGGGGCACAGGAAAGAAGGCTGCGGGCCGGGACGGAAAATGTGCCATACATTGTCGG
>JAJYQQ010000022.1 GCA_021794535.1 bacterium | reverse complement strand
TACTTACAGACCACATCAATCTTTAGCGATGAAAACACCCCTTGAATATTTAAACAGCCTGCCCGGGTTTGAACATGCTACAATAGATTTTAACGTATGAGTGTCCAAGATGCTCGAAGCCTCGACCTTTCTGTTTTTCTGTTAGCTCATAAAAAATATTACCGAAATAATTCCTCAAAAAGTCAGAAAAGTCATTGACAATAAAAGAATAATTCATTAAAATGAACACATGAAACAAAAAAATGAATTGAAAATGCTGCCGGACATTCTGCTAAAGTATAAGGCCTATAAAATTCTAAGCTTTCTTAGCCTCTATCCGGAGAAGTCTTTTTACGACAAGGAAATTTCTGAGCTGTCAGGAGTTAGCCGAGGAGCCACCAACCAGATATTAAAAAGTTTCTTAGAAACGGGACTGGTTACCAGAGAAAGGCGGGGCAAAATGTGGCTGTACCGTATAACAAACCGGCCGCTTTTCAAATATTTTCGTATTTTTGAAAATCTCGTAACGCTTTCAGATCTCGTTCAAAACATATCCCCATATGCCAAAAGGATAATTCTCTTCGGCAGCGCAACAAGCGGAGAAGATACCATGGAGAGTGATATTGATTTATTTATTATCACTGATAAAAAAAATGATGTCCTTGAAGTCATTCGAAGGTTGGAATCACAACGCAAAATCAGCCCGGTTATCAAGACCCCCCTTGAATATGCAACTGAGATGAAAAAGAATAAGGTTTTTTATAGCGAAGTGTCCCAAGGAATTGTTTTACATGAGGCAAAGCAGCATGAATAAAGATTTTGAAAGATGTGTGAGAAATAAGCGGCTCGTCTTGCAGGGGCATGTGCAAAACCTAATACCCGACGAGCTTTCCGCTGCTTGCGCCGATCTAATGAGAGCTAAAAAAACTTTCCGTGAGGAAGACTATAAATGGTCAACTATCCAAGCTTATTACTCAATGTTTCACTCGGCAAGAGCATTGCTTTTTGATAAAGGTTATCGAGAAAAGAGCCATATCTGCCTCAAATATGCTATCCAGGAACTTTATGCCGAACAAGGGCTTATAGAACAAGAGTACGTGGATGATTTTGATGTTACCATGCTTCTTCGTGAAACGGCTGACTATAACTCTGATTTTTCCAAAGAAGGCGCCGGAACTGCTATCCAAAATGCAAAATCATTTCTTAAAAGAGCAAAGGAACTGCTCAAACAATAAGGAGAAAATAAGGAAAATAAATGGGCTTATCTATTGGAATAGTAGGACTGCCGAATGTTGGTAAAAGCACGCTTTTTAACGCCTTGACGAAAAATAAGGCGGAGGCTTCGAATTACCCGTTTTGCACCATCGATCCCAATGTCGGCGTTGTCGAGGTGCCTGACAAAAGGCTGCAAAAACTTGCTTCGGTCATTCCTACGAAAAAAATCGTGCCCGCAATCGTCGAGTTCATAGACATCGCGGGAATAGTCAAGGGGGCAGCTGAAGGCGAGGGCCTTGGCAATAAATTTCTGGCAAATATCCGCCAGTGCGATGCAATCGCCGAAGTGGTGAGAGTATTCACCGACACAAACATCACCCATGTCGCGGGGGAGATCAATCCGGTTTCCGACATGGAGATAATTAAGATGGAACTTATCCTGGCAGATCTAGAGACTATCGGCAAAAGAGCCACAAAACTGGTTAAGGATGTTAAAAGCGACCCAAAGCTGAAAGAAACTTTGGATTTAGTTCAAAGAATTCAGTGGGAAATGGAAGGCGAAAAAGCGGCTAGAGAACTAGACCTAACAGGAAAGGAACTGGAGAAAATAAGGGACCTGAATTTGCTAACCCTAAAACCGCATATTTATATTTTGAATGTCGATGAGGGAGACGTGGGAAAAACACAAGGACACACCTTGCAAAATGCGAAAGCAAGGAATGTCCTTGTTCCACCTCTCGGTCATCCCGAGCGACTTCCTGCTAAGGACGAGTCGAGGGATCCCTTGAAAAATTTCCAATTTCCAATTGCCAATTTCCAGTCAAATCTCAATGAAAAAATTTTTAAGGATAAAGATTCTGGACAAGCCAGAATGACAAGCAGTCAGAGTGACAGTGAGTTCGTCCTGATTTCAGCAAAGATTGAGTCAGAGCTAAACGAACTTTCTGAGGATGAAAAAAAAGAGTACTTGGCGGAACTTGGCCAAACCGAAACCGGGCTCAATCAATTAATTAGGAAAGGCTATGAACTCCTTGGACTCCAAACATACTTCACTGCCGGCGAGAAGGAGATCAAGGCTTGGACAATCCATACGGGCGACAGGGCGCCGCAAGCGGCAGGGGTTATTCATACCGATTTTGAGAAAGGGTTTATCAAGGCTGAAACCGTATCGTGGCAAGATTTAGTTGAGTATAAAGGCTGGACCGGCGCCAAGGCGGCCGGAAGAGTCCGCCTTGAAGGCAAAGATTATGTCGTCAAAGACGGAGATGTGATGGTTTTCAAGTTTAATGTCTAAATCCTTGCGACGGTCGGCTGGAAAAATTCTATTCTTAATACTTCCTCCATAAATCCATTCATAAACAAGGACACACTCCAATGGACGTCGGAGAATGTCCCTGTTTATTCAAAACACACTGAGAGTCGGCATCTCTTGCCCGGCATGATTTTTAAAAGAAGAGGATAAATCGAGCGAAGAATTTGAAAACAACTTCCGGAATCGGCTTGTTGTTGTTTTCAAACCGAGCGAGATGAAATCCGACATCTTTTAAAAATCGTTAGCCGGCACTTTTTGCTCCACTTTTTTGTGTAAAAAAGTTGAAATAATAAATTATAAAAAATTAAAACTAGATTCCCGATCAGGTCGGGAATGACAGAGACGTGCATTCGTAAACATTAGTAAATTTGTAGATTCGTTTGAGATTTGTAATTGGTAGAAGGATGCTGATCAGGCCAGAATGACGAGGAGACTGGATTCCTGGTCGGAGCCCGGAATGACAATGATTATTTATTCTTCCCATATATTTTCCCCACGAATACCAAATATCCTATCCCGGCAAAACTTAACGCTATGCCGGTCCAGTCTATCCAGCCGTAGGTAAAATGAAGCTTGACGTGGTGGCTGGTGGGAATAACCATCATATAGGCTGACGAGACGAGATAAGGCCCTTTGGCGCCCTCGGCTTTCCAGGTGGGAAAATAGGAAATTTTGACCACTACCGGAGTCCCGATTTTATCAGTATCAAACTCTATGGAGTCGTTTGTCTGCTTGAGATTGGTAATTCTTGCCGCCTCAAATCGCGAGCCTTCCGGCTTCATATTTGCCAGAAACTGTTTCTCGCTTTCATTTTGAGCAAAAACGATCGGGCGCGATGGATCTGCCTTTTTGTACCACTCAAAGGATTCATTTAACCAGTTTTTATCTTTCTGTTGAACCGTGAAGTCCTGGACAGAGTCAACCATATCGGAACCGGTAACTTTATAAACGGAAAATGGTCCGATATCACTCATTTTTACTAAATTCCGATTATTATTTGCATATCCCTTGATAAGATCAGAGTAAGCCACGAAGTAGCTGGCGCCAGACATTTGCAGATGTTTTATACCCTTGCCAAAATCAAACGGCGGATACTGGAACCCGGCGATTGCCGAGGTCGGCTTGTCGGTGGTTTCGGCCTGATTGACAAAGTGGAACGGCCCGGTCAACCCGGACTCAATTAGAAGCCCCTCAAATGTTGGCTGCCCCGCAAAAACCGGAATAGTTTCAAGGACTCGCGGCGTGCCGTATTTATCATATTCTGGACGGTATTCCCACATCACCCTGCCGTTTGGCAAAGTTTTCAAATAATTAAACAGGTTCTCAGCCTCCGGCCAGGGAGCCTTTGCTTCATAACCCTCGAAGTTCCACTTGAACCAAGCCGGAACAAATGTAATATTTGCATTAACCAAATAAATTGAAAACCCGGAAATAATCAGGAATATAACCGCCACCGCCAAGTGTGATTTCTTCTTTACATAAGCCAAAACATTGCCGCCAAAGTAAGCCGCCAGAAATATTATAGAGTAGGAAATATAGGGCAAAAATCGGGTATTCCAAACAATTGAGTTATTTAAATATAAATATACGGCAGAAGTTAAGATAAGCAGCCCAAAGAATGCCAAAAGGCTTCGCTCTTTTTTGTAAATTGCAAGAATGACCCCCAAAAAAGCAGCCACAATTAGAGGAAGCCAGTGAAACGGAAAGAGTTCATCCAGCTTTATCTGCGCCACCCATTGCATCGAGCCGCTATACCCCTTATACCAAACAAGTCCCAATGTCCAAAAAGCGCTAAGCAGAAATACCCCCAGATAAGTAAGGGCTGTGTAGATGAAATTCTTTTTGTATTTTCCAGTCTGAAAAGGGAAAATTATGGCGATGGCAATCATTAAAAGGCCGGATATCGGGTGGGTCAGGATAACCGCAGAGCCAAGAATGATATTCCAAACCAGATATTTCCCCTCCTTCATACCTTTATACATAAGGCCGATGAACATAAAAAGGAGGGCGATGCTAAAAGTGTGCGAGAACTGGCCAGCAAGAAGAGAGGCGGCATTTCCGCCGTAGATGGTGTATTTTTCAAGGAATATCAGAAAGAGGCTTAAAACAATTCCCAGCGGCGGCGCAGGATACTTCGCGCCAAGCCATTTTAAAGATAAATAGAACGAAAGAGGGAATATCAAAATGCCGGAGAATATAATCAACTTGAACGCAATATTTAGCGGGATGACAAACCCTAAAAGAACTGTAGCCGCATACATTAGCGGGGGATAAAAATAGAGAAAAGGGAAGCCGCTATACCAGTCGGGCGACCACCACTTGAGGCGAGGAAAAATCTGCTTTAGATAGTAAGGAATGTAAATGTGTGATCCGGTATCGCCTCCTGCCACATGGGTGTTTGTGAAAACCAAACCGACATCGAGAATGGCAAAAATAAATCCGTAAGCTACCAAAAAACCAAAAATCGTCAGGATAGCTTCCTGGCGCGCCGCACAAACCCTCCACAACTTTTTTAGATTTCTTCCGATTCCTGATTGCATAAAGGAATTTTATCATCTTTATAGCTATGAAGCCTAATTTTTGCTTCATTCAAGGCCGGTATGATAATAGATAATTTCATTTTTCTAGCCAGATTAAAAATTCTTTGTTCCCTTTTGCTCCGGTTATCGGCGACTCAACAACCCCTTTTACGTTGAATCCTTCATTTTTTGCAAAATCCCGAATGTCATCTACAACTTCCTGCCTCAACACCTCATCTTTGATGACTCCCTTGCACTTGTCGGCAATTTTTTTTCCCACCTCAAACTGCGGCTTTATAAGTAACACACATTCGGTTTTGTAATCCGCTATCTCTTTGATTTGGGGAATTATCTTTTTAAGAGAAATGAAGGACACGTCGCAGAGAAAATAATCAATTTTATCGACAGTCATTCTGGCTTGACCAGAATCCGATTGCTCCTCGCGATTTATAGATCCTGGACAAGCCAGGATGACGCGCTTAGAGAAATCTTCCCATGAATCTATGTGCCGAAAATTCGTCCTTTCCATCACAACCACTCGAGGATCTTCCCGCAATTTTTGGTCAAGCTGCCCCCAACCGACATCGACAGCATAAACTTTTCGCGCGCCGTTTTGTATGGCAAAGTCTACAAAGCCGCCGGTCGAAGCGCCGATGTCGCAAATAACCTTATTTTCAAAATCCAAGCTAAACTCATCATGAGCTTTTTGTATTTTAAGGGCGCCCCTTGAAACATAAGGAAGCTTCTCCTTCACTTCAATCTCACTTTTCCCGTCAACCAAGGTTCCGGCTTTATCAACTCTTCTCCCGTTAACAAAAACCTGCCCGCTCATAAGCAAAGCTTGGGCCTTTGTCCGGGTATCCGCCAAACCTTTTTCAGTTAATAAGATGTCGATGCGTTTTTTCAACTTTTTGTCATTCTATTTCGCTCTTTCAACATAAGAACCATCACGGGTATCGATCCGGATGCGATCGCCTTTTTTTATAAAAAGCGGCACGCCTAGGGTCATTCCGGTTTCTATCCTGACGGTCTTTGTCGCGCCAGAAGCGGTATCACCCTTTAGTCCTTTTTCCGCCTCCGTTACCGTAAAGTCCATTTTTATCGGCAGATCGATCGCAATGGCGCGGTCCCCGAAAAGCTGCAACTGATAAATATCGCCTTCAAGCAAATATTTAGAAGCTGCCCCTATAAACGCCCGCCCGAGAGAGAGTTGCTCGTAATTTTCCTGATCCATAAAGTAGTAGTTTTCGCCCTCGGCATACAAAAACTGCGCTTTCTCGCGCGCTATAGCGACAGGTGAAAACTTCTCCCCGCCGCGAAAAGTCTTGGAAATAATAACGCCCGATATTAAGTTTTTGATTTTTGACTTGAGAACGGCGCCGCCACGCCCCATTTTCGAATGCTGAGACTCGAGCACCACATAAGGCTCGCCTTCGTATTCAAAGACCACGCCTACTTTTAGATCAGTTATTCCATACATTTTTGAAATTCCTAATTTCTAATATCTAATTCCCAATGAATTGCCAAATTCTTAAATTTCAAAATTAAAAGTTTATTTGTCATTGCCTGCCTTCCGGCAAGGCGGGAAAATTGTGAATTGTAAATTTTCCAAGAACCTGTTCACAATCTCATGTCGAGCCTGAAATCTCATAATTTCGAGCGAAAGACATGAAGATCGAGAAAGAATATTGAAATATTATGACGAGATTTGAATGTTTTGCAGCCGAAATTATGAGATTTCAGCCGACAAGCTGATTTAATTTTAACCCTTGCGGTGAGATTCTGAACAGGTTCTAAACTATCTGTTCACAAAAGGAAGTAGAGCTATAATGCGGGCTCTTTTTACCGCCAAAGCTACCTTGCGCTGATGTTTCACACAGTTCCCGGTTCTTTTCCGGGATTCGATTTTGCCATAGCCTGAGATGAACTTCTGCAGGCCCTTGACGTCTTTATAATCTATAGTCAAATCCTTATCAATGCAAAATCTGCATCCTTTGCGGGAAACAAATGCGGTTTGTTTTTCTCTAGAATGGTATGTCATCGATATTTATCTCCTCTTCCTCTTTTGCTTCTTTTTTGGATTTTTTTGCGTCTGCCTTCTCTGCTGTCGGTTTTGCCTCCTCAACCGGGAAGTCGCCGCCCCCCCTTTTCGAGCCGACAAAAGTAATTTCCCGCGCCACTATCTCGGTCTTCTGCCTCTTGGCTCCGTCCTGTCCTTCCCAGCTTCTGGTCTGAAGACGCCCCAAAATATGCACCCCTCCGCCCTTTGTCAGGTACTGGCTGCAAAGTTCAGCCTGCTTGCCCCAGACCACAACTTCATGAAACTCTACTTCGTCCTTTTTCTCCCCGTTTGCGTCTTTCCATGATCTGTTAGTGGCTACTGCAAATGAAGTCACGGCCTGCCCGTTAGGCGTATATCTTAGTTCCGGGTCGCGGGTAAGATTGCCCATTATGATTGCCAAATTTACTCCTTGCATGGCTTTCTCCTTTCTTACTAATTCTCCCGCTCCAATGTACTAATCGTACTAATCTACCAATTATGGATGTCCGTCGCCCTATTTACTTAGACTAATTCGCAAGATTCGTACGATTGGTACATTGGTAGGAATTTAATCTCCTATTATTTCTTTTAATTTCTCGTCAAGCTCTTTTTGTCTTTCTTTTTCCTCTTTTTCTTCTTCGGCTTTTGTTTTCTTTTTTTCCGGCGCTTTTTCGGCTTCTTTCTTCTCTTCGACCGGCGCTTTCCTGACTGCCGGCTTTCTTCTTGGCGCCTCAACCCCTGATTTTTCCTTCTCTTCAACCAAAACTACCATTTGGCGGATGATTTCTTCGGAAAGCCTCAAAGATCTTTCAACTTCCTTGATTTTAGCCGGATCCATCTCAATAACCAAAAATTCATATATGCCATATGCGTTGTGCTTTATTTCATAAGCAAGCTTTTTTTTGCCCCAGCTCTCGCTTGATATTACTTTACCTTTTAGGCCTTCGACATCTTTTTTTACCTTTTCTGTAATTTTGGCAGTACTGCCCTCAAGATCCGGGTGTATAATGTAGACAATCTCGTATTTTTTCATTAAAAAAATTCCTTTCTGCGGACCCTTTCGGGGCTCCTTGCGGTTAAAGAAGGAGCAAAAACGAAGATTAAATTTATATTACTTAATTTAATGAAATTATACAGGATGGTATCATAAATGTCAAACAGGAAAGCCCATGAATCCAAAAGCCCTCTCTGTCATCCCGAGCGACTTCCTGAAAGGACGAGCCGAGGGATCCCTCCGCTCGCTACTAGCGTAGTGTCGGTCGGAATGACAGATTATGGCAGTATTGTCAGGGGTTTTGAATTCACGGGAAAGCGGCATATGCTCTAATTATTTCAGATGTTAAAAGCATCATTTGAATAAACAAAGCGGTAAAGAATCTATATCATTAACATTAACAAAATTATTCATGCAAAAACTTTTTTCAGAATTCAATAAAATCTTAGTGGTAAGCAAGCAGGAAAAGGCTGCGATCGGCTTTTTAAGGGACGTGATCTTAAATCCGGACGATGGAAAGGCAGTGGGAATATCCTTTGCCACTGCCGGCGGAGACAATAAGATAATGGTGGCCAGCGCTTCTTCCGTCGTCGGCGCGGGACTGAACTTTATTATGCTTAGAGACACGGAAGCCGTCGGTTTGCCCGATGAGATTATCAGAGTAAAGGAGGTCATGGACAAAGGCATTGAAATCGTAGGTTCAAAAGTGGTGGACGAAGACGGCAGAAACATGGGCAAAGCCAATAATTACTCGGTAAATCTAAAGACCCTAAAGCTCGAGAGGCTATATGTCTTATGCTCAAATATAGTTAAGTTGATTGCGAAAGAAATAATTATTCCCGAAGAGGACATCATTAAAATCGAAAAGGGAAAGATCACAGTCAGGAGCGGGGTAATAAAAGAGAGCAAGAGCGTCAATGTGCTTGCCAAAGAACCACAGGCTAATTCTTAATTGCTAACACGCCGGGGAAAAGACTATAATAGAGCCAATGGAAGATCATGGCACAAAACAGATATATCTGGCCCTTGCAGGCAATCTGCTGGTGGCAATTATGAAGTTTGTGGTTGCTGCTGTTTCGGGGTCCGCGGCGATGTTCTCAGAGGGTTTGCACTCAATTGCCGATACGGCAAATGAAGTTTTTCTTCTGTTCGGCTTAAAAATGGCAAAAAGGCCGGCAAATAAGGAACACCAGTTCGGGTTCGGCAAAGAAAGATTTTTTTGGAGTTTGATTGCCGCATTTGGAATCCTGACCATCGGTTCTGTCTTGTCCATTCAGAAAGGCATGGGAGCTATAATGCATCCGGATGAAATCAAACTTATCCAGTGGCCGCTTCTGGCCATTGTTCTTTCATTATTAATAGAAGGCTATACTCTGCTGGTCACCTATAAATTCCTTCACAAAACAAAAGGCAAGGCAAATCTTTTAAAGTTTTTGGACACATCCTCGGAAACTGCAATAATAACTGTTTTCTTTGAAGATTCTACCGCTGTTATCGGCCTGCTTATCGCGGCAGCCGGCATTATACTTTCTTATTTTTTCAAAACTTCCTTCTTCGACGGCCTTGCCTCGGTCGCAATCGGCATAATGCTCGGAATTGTCGCGATATTTTTGGCGCATAAAAACAAAGATTTACTGACCGACCAGGCGCATTTAACAATTAATAAAACAGTGGGGAAGATTCTTCTCGCCCACCCGGCCGTGGAAAAATACCATGACTTAAGGACAATAATTTTCGGGCCGAAACATGTAGTTGTTGTCTCCGATGTCGAGTTCAAGGAAGAGTTTATCTATCACGAGTTTCGCACTTATGCCCTCGCCAGCTCTTTTGCAAGTTGATGCGAAATAGCATCTTTAATGACACTCCAGTTTTGTCTGTAAAATGAAATATTT
>JAJYQQ010000007.1 GCA_021794535.1 bacterium | reverse complement strand
TCCGATCTACCGGTCTCTATCTCCCTTAAACTATCCTTGCCGGTTGCTTGAGCGTAGAGCAATACTACAAGCTGATTCCAAGTGGTAAGGCTTCTGATGTGTTTATCACCATCATGTTGGGCAACAAACTCTTTAAACCTAAATTTGGGTAGAAAATTTAGTAATTGGTTGAAGATAGTGTTAGAATACTGGTACATAAAACCTCCAGAGATATTAATTGTTTCAACAAACTAATTATATCCGTCTCTAGAGGTTTTTTGTATTTTAAGAGAAATTTAACCGGACACTAGTGACCCGGCGGGGCTTCACTTGCCGGTTTATTTAGCCCTTTTATTTTTCCAGTTTTGCCAGACCACAAGCATCGGCGAAGCGTTGAAGATAGATGAATAAGTTCCCGTGGCAATACCGACCAGAAGCGCCAGAACAAAAACTTTTGTAGATTCTCCGCCCAAAAGGTACAGGGCGAGAAGCACCGCAAATGTAAGAAATGAAGTATTCAGGGATCTGGAGAATGTCTCGAGAACGCTTTGGTTTGCCAGTTCCTCAAAGTCGCTTGACCCCTGCCTTATCAAATTTTCCCGAATTCTATCAAAAACAACAATGGTGTCATGAACCGAGAATCCGATGACGGTCAGCGCCGCCACCACAAACATGCTGTCCAGCTCGACCCCAAAGAAGTGCCCTAGAATGGAGAAAACACCAAGCATTACCAAAACATCATGCAAGAGAGCGATGATAGCGCAGACGCCAAACTGCCACGAACTGACCGGCTTCGGCACTTTTCGGAATGAATAGGCAAGAAACAGCACGATCAGCACCGACGCCGCGACAATCAGCTCGAAAGCCTTAAATGTGATATCGGCAGAAACAGTCGGCCCGACAGTTTCGAACTGCGTTTCTTTGACGGAGAGCTCCTGGCTCAAATCCTTCACAACTTTCCTATGCAAGTCTTCTGAAATCTGTTTGCTGCGGATGGTGAGCGAGTCGCCGCCGGCCTTTTGAATTGTCGGATCCCGCATACCGTCTTTTTTAACTATTTCGATGGCCTTCTGGTCATTTTGCGTTCCCTGTATCTCGATCGATGACCCGCCGGTAAAGTCAAGCCCCAGGCGGAGTCCCCACAAAAGCATCGAGATAACGCCGGGAATAATTATGGCAAGCGATATGCCAAACCAAATCTTTTTGCGCCCCATTATATTCATTTCTTTCCCTCCTTGGATGCGCCCAGAAAAAATGCGGGCCTTGCAAATATTTTCCTCCTGACAACGATTCGAAGAAGCGTCCTTGAGACATTAACGGCCGTGAACATGCTGACTAATACGCCGATGATGAGAACCACTGCAAAGCCGCGAATCATGCCGGAACCAAAGGCAAACAATATCGAAGCAGTGATGATGGACGCCAGATTTGAGTCGCGAATGGATGTCCAGGCGCGCTTGAAGCCGACTTCCACCGCGCTCGCCAGGCTCTTGCCTGTATGCAGCTCTTCCTTCATTCTCTCAAATATCAAAACATTCGCATCCACCGCCATGCCGATTGATAAGATGAACGCCGCGACTCCGGCAAGCGTAAGCGTTACGCCAAACATTTTAAATATCGCCAAAACAAAGACAGAATACAGCAAAAGGGCAATGTCGGCTATCAGGCCCGGAAGGCGGTAGTAAAGCGCCATAAAGGCAATGACCAAAATCACGCCGACGATTCCGGCAAAAAGGCTTTCCTTGATAGCCGTCTGGCCGAGAGTCGCGCCCACCGTCTGCTGCTGGATGACGTTTATTGGCACCGGCAAAGCGCCGGCATTTAGCTGGATTGCCAGATTCTTGGCCTCTTTTAGCGTAAATTGGCCCGATATGACCGCCTTGCCGCCCGATATTTTTTCGTTCACTTTTGGCGCGGAAACGACTTGCCCGTCAAGAAAAATATAGATTGGCTTTCCGACGTTCTGCGCTGTTGCTTGCTCAAATTTCTTGGCGCCATCGCCGCTAAATTCTATCGAAACCTCCGGCTGGTTGGTATTCGGGTCATAAACCTGTGTTGCCTGCTTCAAATCCTTGCCGGTCAGTCCGATGCTTTGCGGCTCGCCGGTTGGCCCCAATGTCTTGAATTCCAACTGTGCGGTTTTGCCTATCAAATCCATCGCCTGCTGCACATCGCTTACTCCGGGCAGCTCGACTACCAATCTATGCTCGGAGCCCACCTGGGTAGTCTGGATAACCGGCTCCTTTACGCCAAACGCATTAATACGATTTTCGATAACTTTTTGCAGCGAGCTCATGGCATCGGCCTGCTGATTGCCCGGGGTTTTTGAAAGATCGGCTTTGTAAGTAATGCTTGTTCCGCCTTGCAAGTCCAAGCCTTGCTTGATAGAAAAATGAGGAGCCTTCCAGTCAATTTTCAACGGCTTGTACTGAAGCTTGAATCCGCCCGGCCAATCGATAATAACGGCAATAATAAGTAATGCCGCTATCAAAACAACCTTTATCCAATTTTTTCTTTTTTTCACCGCCGCCACACTCCTCTTTTACCAACTGCCAATGATACAAATTACGAATTCTATCCCCGTCATTCTGAGCGACTTCATGAAAAGACGAGCCGAAGAATCCATTTCTTGGGTTTTTACTCAGCAAATTGTAGCCTATTTACGCGTATTAGTAAAGAAATTAAAGGCTAGCGCTTACCTCTTGGATTCTTGGCTCACCTCTTATGACCAAATAATTTGCCAGGGATATAAATATACCTCCAATAATGATATTGAAAGTTATGTGCTGGCCGAGAAAAATGAGAGCTAAAATAGCAGCTGAAACCGGCTCCAGGAGAAGTATCATTCCGCTCGTTGAAGCCGACACTTTTTTCTGCCCCTCAAATAAAAATATGTGGGCGATAATATAGAATAAAATCTCAAAAACCGCTAAATAAATCCAAGCAAACCAGGGAATATTAAAAGATAATGTAATTAGTTTCGGATCCCTTATAACCATTGCAAGAAACGGATATGCGACAAGAAGAAACACCAAGGCAAACGCCGCCTGATAAAACTGGGTTGTCACTGGTTTGACATTTTTCTCGCCCGAAATCCTGCCAAACATTATCCAGCCGGCAAAAACTATCCCGCTAAACAGCCCCGCCGCTATCCCCCAAATATTTCCAATATGTCCTATCGTGAACGGATTTATAAGTGTTACAATGCCGACCATCGCAACAACAAGCGCCAGAACTTTCGTTTTGGTTATTTTCTCTTTTAGATACATATGGCTCATCAGGATATTCCATATCGGCTGGGTATAAAGAAGGAGCACGGAAAGAGCCACTGGCACACCAAGAACAACAGGTGCAAACTCCGTAAGCACCAGAGGAACACCGATAAGGCCAAATAAAGCAAAGTGTTTTAACTCTCCTTTGTTTTGCAGAAAGTCTTTCTTGTAAACGACATACGGAGCCAAAAATATGCAGGAAAAAATAAAGCCGAAAACCGATATTTGATATAACGACAAGCCCATTTTCGCGAGAAACGCCGTACTAAATACTATGCCCCCGGAAAGTATCCCTGCGATTATAATATAGAGGTGTTCTTTTTTCATAATTTTATTTTAGCATAAGGCTTTTTAATTTTATAAATTAAAAGTGTCGAATCCCTCATAATCTCGTGCTAAAATACAGCTGCGGCAATTCCACGGATCCGCGAACGAAAGGGTGTACCATGAAAATTTTGAATTTTGAAGTCGGCCACCTTGTGGCCACAGACGACTTCGCTTTGGCGGAGGTTTTGGCCATCAGCAGAAATATCGGCTTAGTCTCTGTTCGGCCCCTTGTCGGATATTATAATAGCTTGATAACTGACGATGATCCCCTCTATTATTCCAAAGAAGAAATCAGAATGGCCGATCCGGAAACAGTGTATCTCTGGCAAAAGTCTCAGATAAAGCAGCTGGAAAACGCAAATAACCTCGCCATTGCCACACCTTCCCCAAATATGTTCCTCGCCTGGCAAGTCCGCAGGCAAAAGATATTAGAGCAACTGGCCAACCATCACGCCGGCTGGCTCCAATAAGCACCCCTCCCGATTTATACAAAAGGCGATCTCCGGATCGTCTTTTCCTCTTTATATATTTGCCAGCTTATAGCCTCCCCAAATGCCAAAGAGTCCGCCAAAGGCGCCGCAAATAATCGATGTGAATGAAAGGAGATCACCGCCCCAAACCATCGGAACAAAACTGCCGAGAGTGGAACCGATAAGCATCCCGAGCAATATAGTTTTCTTTTCCATTTTTATATTTTAAACCCAATGAATGAAAAATAAAAATCCGGCCTTCCCTGCGCGCTCCTTGCCATTCAAGCCAATACTAGCCTAAACCGGTTTAGGCTAGTGGACGGGGTATTATTCACTTGTAATTATGTTTTCCTCTCCGTTAAGCCGATGCATCGAAGTATTGTTGAAATTTGACCTACTTTACCAAACTACATTAGTTTATTAATTTTGCCGCAATGATTGGTAAGAGCCGTTTACTTTTTGTGGAATAAAAAATAAGGGCCTTTGCCCTCTGATTTTTGCTTCTTAATCAAAAATGGCGCAACTTATCTCTATTATCAAGATAGTAAGCGGCGCTTCGGTGAGGAAGCGCCGCCCCGGCGTTTTTGGAGGAGAATGACTATTCCCCGCTACGCCAAGCGGGAAAGGTTAAGGCGCATGCGTATGGCTCGCTGGCGTTTGCGCGGCGCTCGGCGAGTCACTGGTGGGAATATATCGCCCGACGGCTAAGGAAAACATGGCAGTAAACAAGATCACTGCCGCCAAAAATACTGCCAACCGAAATCCCGAGGGTTGATAATCTGTATGGTCGTCCATTAGGTAAGCTCCTTTATTTTTTCGTTGAAAGAGAAGGCATCGTATGCGCATTCCGCAATTTCTATCGCCTTCCCGAGAAGCACCTTGTCGGTGCCCTCGATCAGAATACGGCTTTTGGGGCCATCAACGAAGTCGAAGGCCATAACGATCACTCCCTGTTGGTTCTCGGTCGTAAGCGTGCCGTGGATCATTTCGTCATCCAGGGAAAACCGCGGCTTGCCATTTTTGAAGCAACCATTCGCAAGCCCCAGTTCGTCGTATGCCGATTCTCCTTTCCGACAGAGCTTCCTCCAAAGCCCGGAGAACGCCCGCTGGCCGTGTTCCCGGTAATCAAAGGCTAGCCCCTGACGGTTCAGGAAAATTCCCGTACCCTGGAACAGATAATACCCCGGGGTGAAACCAGAGCATACCATGATCCTGGCATTCTGTGGCATTGGAATTCCTTCCACATAAGCCTTTACGCAAAATGACGCTCCGACCTCCTCACCTTCCACCTTATGAATAGTAAGGCCGGATTCCAAACATTCTTCTTGCATTCCATCCTCCCAATAGTACGTGCTTTGCAGAAAAAGGAAATAAGAGGCAAGACCTCTCACTCTTGCTTCCTACAACTGACACGATTATAGCATTTTTAAGCATAATTGTAAACCACTGGCTTACCTACTTGGGGTTTGGGACAAGATACTTTATAATGTTTTTATGAAATATGTTTTGTGCGGCGTTGCCGGAGGCAGCGGAAAGCAGGATTTTTTTACTTATAAAGTGCCCGAAAACCTGAAAAATAAATTGGAAATCGGGCATATTGTTTCTTTGCCGTTTCGGGGTAGAAAATCAGCCGGCATAGTTCTTGATTCTACAAATAAGCCGGGTTTTGAAACGAAGGAAATAACCGGCATTTTAGTGGAGAATCCTTTGCCGCGGCATTTGATAGAATTAATCCCCTGGATGAGCGGCCACTACGCCTCCCCCATTTCGGAAATTATCAAGACCATATTGCCGACAGGAGTTTTGAAGAAAAGAAGGATTTTGGAAGCCCAAAAACTACACCAACAAATAAGGAAAAGGCCTGAACTGACCAAAAATCAGGCAAGCATAGCTAAAGAAATTATCGGGCACCGGGACAAGCCCCATCTCATATTCGGAGTAACCGGTTCCGGCAAAACCGAAGTTTACTTAGACGTGCTGGAGGAGATCGTTGCCTCCGGAAAACAGGCGGTAATACTGGTGCCCGAAGTGGCTTTGACGCCGCAGACTGTCACCAGATTTGAAGAGAGATTTCCGGGTCAGGTGGCCCTCTACCATAGTTATTTAAAGGAAACCGAGAGAGCCCAGGTTTGGAAAAGCCTATTTGAAGGCAAAAAGAATATCATTGTCGGCTCCAGAAGCGCCCTTTTTCTGCCCTTTAACAATCTGGGGTTAATCGTTATGGACGAAGAGCACGAAACCAGCTACAAGCAGGACAAAAATCCAAAATACCAAACGCGGGAGGTAGCGGAAAAAATCCGGGAGATAATCGGCAGCGTTTTAATTCTTGGCAGCGCCACCCCGTCAATTGAAACATTTTTTTATGCAAAAACCGGAAAATATTATCTCCATATTTTGAATGAAAGGTTCATCCAGGAAAAAATGCCCAAAACTGAAATAGTGGATATGAGAAACGAGTTTCAGTATGGCAATAAATCTGTTTTATCGGAAAAACTGCAAAGTGAAATGAAGAAAGTTCTGGCCGAAAAACGGCAAATTGTCCTTTTCATAAATAGGCGCGGATTTTCCACCTTTGTCTCATGCCGCGACTGCGGTTTCGTAGTCAGCTGCCCAAACTGCGACATTCCCCTTGTCTACCATGATGCCAAGGGGCAAACAGGCCTCTTTTGCCACCACTGCGCCTACCGCGCTGCAGTTCCAGGCCTTTGTCCGGAGTGCGGATCACATGCCATCAAATACTTCGGCAAAGGAACCCAGAAAATAGAGAGCGAGATAAGAAGCCTTTTTCCTGAAGCCCGGGTCAAAAGAATGGATGCCGACTCCGTCCGAAAGGATCATAAAAATATCTACGAGGAGTTCAAAAACAAGGATTTTGACATCCTTGTCGGCACGCAGATGATAGCCAAAGGGTGGGACCTCCCTGACGTTGACCTTGTCGGCATCATAAGCGCGGATAATATCCTAAATCTCCCCGATTTTCGGGCTTCCGAGCATGCTTTCAGTCTGGTCACGCAGGTGTCAGGCAGAACCGGCAGGGGCAAAAACAGAGGCAGAATTGTTTTGCAAACCTACGATCCGGAAAACCCAATATTAAAAATGGCAGCCCGCCACGACTATCCGTCCTTCTTTGAAAGCGAACTGCCCAAAAGAAAGGAGCTGTTTTACCCTCCTTATTCCCGCCTTATCCATTTGACGTATTCGAATAAAAATTCCAAGGAAGCCGAAGACCGGGCAAGAGATTTGAGTAATATATTTACTCAGGAAATTACAAAAAAAGAGAAAGGAATTATCCTAGTCGGCCCATCCCCGGCATTTCTGCCAAAAATAAACAATTTATACCGCAGGCAAATACTTTTAAAAGTTGGCGCCGACAAAAACCTTGATGATGTAGCGAAAAAAGTGGTACAATATACTCCTACAAAATGGAAAATAGATATTAACCCAATGGGAACTATTTAATGGATAAATTCGAAATTATCACCTCGCCAAATCCTATATTAAGGAAAAAATCCAAGAAAGTGGATGCGCTGGATGCGGAAACGAAAGAGACTATAAAGGCTATGATCGGCGCCTTGAATGCCTCAAAAATTGAGGGCCTGGCCATAGCGGCGCCGCAAATAGGAACAAATAAAAGAATCGTTGTTGTCAGGGTTAGGGAGACCAGAGACGAAGATGGCCGCATCACACAAAAAAGGATTCCCCTTTCTGTCTACATTAATCCGGAGATTACTAAATTTTCCAAAGAAAAAAGCGTGTCAGAGGAAGGATGTCTGAGCTGTCCCGGTCTTTACGGACCGGTCGAAAGGGCAGAAAAAATAAGATTTGAAGCCACGAACCAAAAAGGAAAGAAGACGAAAATGAATGCCGCGGGACTGCTGGCACGTATCGTGCAGCACGAGGTCGATCATCTTGACGGCATACTTTTCATAGATAAATTAACCGATAAAAAGAAACTAAGAAAGATTGGTGCGAATGCCGAAGATGCGGAAAAATAATTTCAAAGTTGCTTTTGCCGGCGGGGGTCCTTTTGCAGTGCCAATATTCACAAAGTTGGCGGAAAATTATGGGGATCTAGTTTTAATTACCAAGAGGGACAAGCCAAAAGGGCGCGGCGGAAAGGTAGAAGCTTCCCCCATTAAAGAACTGGCAAAGAAAAAAAACATTCAAATCTACGAGCCTAAAAATAAGCTCGAGATGGAGGAAATTGTCGCGAAAGTGAAGCCCGACCTCGTGATCGTCGCTTCGCTGGGAATTATTATTACCCAGAAAACGCTCGATATGCCAAAATATGGTTTTCTAAATGTTCATTTCTCGCTGCTCCCTTTGCATCGCGGATCCTGTCCGGTGCAGACAACAATACTAAATGGAGACAAAAAAGCGGGCGTCACAATTCAGAAAATGGCCGCCGAAGTCGACTCGGGAGACATTATCGGACAGGAGGAAATTAGCTTAAACGGAAGCGAAACTACAGCCAGCCTCGGCGCAAAATTGTCTGAACTTGGAGCGAAGAAGATTATAGGCATTATAGAGGATTATACCTCGGGCAAAATACTTCCCCGGAAGCAGAATCACTCAAAGGCCTCGTTTACAAAAATGATAGAGAAATCTGACGGCAAAATCGACTGGAACGAACCGGCGGAAATAATTGAAAGAAAGGTGCGAGCCTACCATCCCTGGCCCGGAACCTATACCTTCTGGAATGGAAAAATGCTAAAAATTATAGAGGCGGCTGTATCGGACAATGAATCCGGGCAAAAGATCGGTGCTTTTATAGAACTGGATTCCGGATCGGGGTCCGGGCTGACAAGGCTTTATGGCGTCCAAACAGGAAAAGGCACCCTGCTTATCAACAAACTCCAGCTAGAAGGTAAAAAACCGCTAGACGTCTTCGATTTTATAAAGGGTTATCCTGATATTTTAAAAAGTATTTTGGAACCTAGA
This sequence comes from bacterium, assembly GCA_021794535.1. Lineage (GTDB taxonomy): Bacteria > Patescibacteriota > CPR2 > UBA1875 > JAJYID01 > JAJYQQ01. Next base: position 31,422 of record JAJYQQ010000007.1, on the reverse strand, counting down.
GATAAGCGTTAAACAAAAAAATCAGCTGGTAGGCTGATTTTTTTAATCTAAATTTGTTATTATGTTAATCGGTTTTATGTTATTTTGTTGAAACTAGCGCGCCAAAACTTCCTGTATTTTTTTCACCACATCAAGCGGCGTATATTGGCTTTTTACTATATAATCTTTGGCGCCGAGAGCTCTGGCCCTTTTCAGGTGATCTTCTTGCGCCAGATTGCTCATTATAATTACCGGCGTAGAGTTTATGGAGGCATCATCGCGAATGGATTCAAGCACTCCAAAGCCATCCATTTCCGGCATTATAATGTCAAGCAGTACGAGATCCGGCTGAAAACTCTTGATCTTTTCAACACCAATCTTGCCGTTTTCTGCAACTTCAACATCATAACCATCCAGACCGAGCTTGGTTTGATACATCTTTGCGATAAATCTATCGTCTTCGATAATGAGAATTTTGGCTTTTTTACTCTCTTCCATTTTACCTCCTGTAATAATAGTTATTTTAGCACACATATTATTTTAAGGACAACTTATTTTTACCCTGCCGTTTTCGCTTACTATTTTCCCCGAGAGTGAAAATCCGCTCGCCTTTATGTGCCCACCTCCGCCAAAAGCGTTTGCCAGCCTTTGAACATTCACGTGATCATCTCTGGTTCTAAGGCTTACCTTCAGAACTCCTTCTTCCCGCTCTGTTATGAGAACGATCATCTTAATGCCGCCAATGGTGTTTAGAAAGTTTATCATTTCACTATATGAAGCCTCTTCCTCCAGGCCATAATTTTTCAGATCCTGAAGGGTAACATATGTAGCGGCTGTTTTATATTTCTTGTTGTATACGACCCGTTCAAGCGCCAAGCCATAGAGCTTGATAAGATTAATGTTTCTTTTTGAATTTACGGCATTGTTGATAATAGACCTAAATCTCGCCCCCTTTGACATCAAGTATGCGGCATCCTCAAACGAGTCTTTTGTGGTGTTTTGATTTTGGAAACTGCCGGTGTCGCCTTCAATGCCAGCCAAAAGGTAAGTCGCAATGTCCTTTTGGATTGTGGCATTCATTTCTTTTAATACCGCCAAAACCATTTCGCTTACCGAGCTTACCTTCTCATCCTGCCAACCGATATCGGCAAAATTTATCAGATCGCTTGCAAGATGATGGTCGAGGAGAACAGTCTGAATGCCTTTTTGTTTATAGTCTTCCAGAATTTCGCGCGCATGAACCCTGTCCAGGCTGGCGCTGTCGACTATCACAACCGCGTCAACATCCTGCATCATTTTTTCCTCACCGAAAACAGCAAAACCGTTTAGAAAGGCAAGATCATACGGCAGATCATCCGGAAGATACACAAATGCTTCCTTTCCGACGCTTTCCAGACCGATTTTTAGGCCCACAGCGCTGCCGTAGCAGTCGCTATCCGGCTGGACATGGCCGAAGATGGCCACCCTTTCGGCATTATCCAAAACCTCGGCAATATCTCTTGCGCTAACCCGTTTCACCTTTTAAAAGCTCCTCTATTTTTAAGGCATGCTCGCCGGAATGGTCGATCCTGAAGCGCAGCTTCGGAACATTTTTTGTCGGCATTTTTCTATTTACCGCAAACTGAAGATTTCTCTGGTTTTTCATAATCTTATCCATGGCGCTTTCTTCGTCGCCAAGGATGCCGATCCAGATATCGGCATGCTTCAAGTCTCGGCTGGTTTCCACCGCTTTCACTGTAACCAATTCCCGAAAATCCAGCATTTCCAGGCCCCGCGCCACTTCCTGCCTTAAAAATTCATTTACTTTTTTTACTCTGTCAGACATATCTTTATAATTTCCAATTAACAATTTTTAATTTTTAATGAATGTTTCAATTTTTCAATTCTTAAATTTGAGACATTGGTCCATTGAGCCTTGATTGAAAATTGGATATTGGACATTGAAAATTCCCCTAAAGGCTTCTTTTTACCTTTTCCGTTCTGAAAGATTCGACTATATCTCCCTCTTCGATCGGCAGTTCTTTGTCCAGGCTGATACCACACTGGCTGCCAACTATAGCCTCTCTCGCTTCTTCCTTTTCTCTTTTGACAAGGATTATGTTTGCCCTGCCGATTTCTTCTTTGCCGCGAATAACTTTCGCCTCGGTATTTTTCTCAATCTTGCCTTCCTTGACTTCGCCGCCGACAACCATCTGGCCTTTTTTTGACTTAAATATTGCCAGCACCTTAAGTTTGCCCAGCGTAAGCTCCTTTGTCTCTTCCGGCAGAAGATCTGAGAGGAGATTTTTGACATCGTCAAGAAGTTCATAAATGACCTTATATGAATAAATTTTCACTTTTTCATTTTTCGCCATCTGCAGAATGTTTGCCGGCGCGGAAACGTTGAACCCGATAATGATATTGTCGGATGACTTTGCCATAGCGATATCGCTCTCATTCACAGGTCCAACCTTCCCCGAAACAACCTTGACACAAACTTCAGAAGTTGAAATTTTGTCAAATGCTTCCTTGATAGCGTCCAGAGAGCCGCGAACATCAGCCTTCAAAACTATGCCAAGTTCCCGCTTCTCGCTATTGCGCATAGAAGCAGATAGTTCCTCGACGCCTATTTTTTTGATTTTCGAAAGGCTGCTTATGGTTTTGCTTCGCTTAATGTTTTCAACCTCTGACTTTGCCTCTTTCTCGTCACCGAAAACTTGAAGCAAATCGGAAATTTTAGGCACGCCTTTTAAGCCGGATATTTTTGCCGGCATCGATGGTGTGGCTTCCTTGATTTTCTTTTTGCCGTAACTCTCCATGCTTCTGATCTTCCCGTATGTTTCCCCGACTGCGACAAAATCGCCCACGCGGAGAGTCCCGTTTTTGATCAGTACCGTGGCAACGGGTCCCTTGCCGTAATCTATGTGCGTTTCGATAACAATGCCTGAAGCGGGCATGCCGGGATCGGCCTTAAAATCTTTGACGTCGGCCATAATCAATATTAAATCCAGGAGATCGTCCAGGCCTTCTTTGTTTTTTGCCGATACCTCGGCAACTGGAATATCTCCGCCCCACTCCTCCGGATTTAGGCCAAGCTCGGCCATTTGAGTCTTTATTCTGTTGATGTCAGAGTCCGGTTTGTCAATTTTGGTAATCACAACAATCATCGGCGTTTCCGCCTTTTTCGAGTGATTTATAGCCTCGACGGTTTGCGGCTTTATACCGTCGTCGGCCGCGATTAATATAAGGGAGATATCGGTAACCTGCGCTCCCTGCTCTCTCATTTTCTCAAATGCGGCGTGTCCCGGCGTATCCAAAAATGTTATCTTCCTGCCATTTCGCTCCACTTGATAGGCTCCAATGTGCTGAGTGATGCCGCCGGATTCTTTGCCGACTACGTTGGTCTCCCTGATAGCGTCAAGAAGGGATGTCTTCCCGTGGTCGACATGACCCAAAACGGCAACAATCGGCGGGCGAGGAACCAGATTGGCAGAATCCTCGGCGATGCCTGTTTCTTGTTTCTTGTTTCTTGTTTCCTTCCCGGTTTCTTCCTTCTTTTCTATTTCAAAGCCCAAATATTCGCCGATAATGGCTGCCGTTTCGAAGTCGATATATTCGTTAATGGTTGCCATAACGCCGTTTTTCATAAGCTCAGCCACAACCTGGGCAACAGGAATATCAAGCGCGCGAGCGAACTCGCCCACTGTCACAACCTCCGGTATTTGTTTTTTGTCTGTTTTTTCTGTCATATTTTTTCAACAATTACACTACTTTTTTTGTCATTCTGGCTTGTCCAGAATCTCTTTCCCGCCCTCGTTAGATTCTGGTCGAAGCCAGAATGACGAGATGCGGTATCAAAAAATCCCCTCAAAAAGGCGGATTTTTTGAAAATTTCAAAATTTAAGAGGACTTTCTACATCATCTTATTATTTTTCAGCCTTTTTGGTCTTTGCAGCCTTAGCTTTTTTGGCCAACTTCTCTTCTTTTTCCGGTGCTTCTTTCTTCGCTGTTTCTTTTTCTGCCGCTTCCTTTTTCACGGCTACTTTCGCGTCCGCTTTCTTCTTGCCTGTGGCGCCCTTTAGGCTTAATGCCAGCTTATGATTATCGGCGTCAAGCGAAATAACCTTGAATTCATATTCCTTGCCTTCACTTACAACCTCATCGGGCGAACCAATATGTTTGTCTGAGAGTTCGGATATATGCACCAGCGCTTCTATGCCTTGTGGAAGCTTCACAAAGGCCCCAAATGGAGTAATCCTTGAAACCTCACCCTTTACATTATCTCCGACCGCCAGGTCTTTCACCTTTTTGAGCCATGGATCGTCGGCAAGCCTTTTCATCGACAATGATATTTTCTCATTCTCAATGCCAATAATCTGAACATCCACCCCATCGCCAATCTTCACAAAGTCTGACGGATTCTCGACTCTGTCCCAGGAAATTTCCGAGATGTGCACCAAACCCTCAACTCCCTGAACATTCAGGAAAATGCCAAAATCTACCACACCGGTAACCCTGCCTTTGACTTTGTCATTAACCTTAAACTTGGAAAGAAGCTCTTCCGTCTTGTCTTTGTTGGCGGCTTTCTCTGAAAATATCAGTTTCTGTTCCGCTTTGTCCGTATCGAGGACAACCACATCCAGCGGTTTCCCGATCAGTTCATTTAGCCGGATAAGTATCTCGTCCTTGTCTGATACTCTCGGATAGTGCTCAGTCGAAAGCTGCGAAACCGGCAAAAATCCTCTCACTGTTTCATATTCGATAAGCAATCCGCCCTTATTCGCGTCAAACGGCTTGACTTTGAAAACTTCTCCTTCATTCATCATCCGCGCCAGCTTCTCCCAAACCTTCTCACGGGTTGCCTTTCTGAGCGACAAAAGCACATAACCTTCATCGGTTTCCTGGGAAATAACGGAAGCGTTCATGGCATCTCCCACCTTAACCTCGCTTTCGAGATCATAAACTTCCGGTCCGACCACCAGACCGGTGCCGAATGTGCCGAGATCAAGCCAAACTCCATTTTTTGTAACATTAATAATGGTACCCTCAAGCACGTCTCCTTCTTTCGGCACATTTATGTCGCCATAAGATGCCATCAGATCTTCCATTGTCATTTCTTTAGCCTTCGCCATTTTCTTTTTCCTATCATCCCGAGATCTTCACTCCCCGAGATTTCTTTCTTTTGATTTAGCCTCAAGCCTTCGGATGAGACTATAAAATGATACCAAAAAATCGCCTTTATGTAAAGAATAAACATCATTGTTCTGAATTCTTTCTGTCATTTCGACCGACTTCCCGGGAGGGGCGAGCGGAGAAATCCCTTACATCTCAAATTTCCAATTCAAAATTTCTAATTTCTAAAGAAATGTCAAATGCCATAATGATAAATGGAATTCTTGTGCTATAATGATGTAAATAACTAACTCATAGAGGAAAAAAATGAAAGAATTTTTACAACAAAACCTTTGGATTATCGCACTGCTTGTTATATGGACCATTCCCTGGAAAGGCGTCGCCCTTTGGAAGGCGGCAAGAAATGACGACAAACCGTGGTTCATTGTAATTTTAATCGTAAACACCTTAGCAATCCTTGAAATTTTCTACATTTTTGTCTTTAGCAAAAGAAAAACAAAGTAAACCAGCTAAACTGATAAAAATTTGGAAATTAAACCACTACGCTAAACTGTATTAGCGTAGTGGCTGAAATAAAAATAACGGTCAACCTGGACCGTTATTTTTAAATGAATTGAAATTTACTACCTCGAAGGGCAAGAAGAAAAGCGCCGCCCGACAATCGCTACTGATTTCTTAATGTGCCACCCGATATAGCCCGACTACAACTTGCGTCATAGGCAGTGATGGTATAGCTGCTTGCCTGAATAATGACCTTGCCGCCACCTTGAACATCTGTGTTGGGACAAGAGTCAAGGACATAAGCCCCGCTGTTTAACTTGCCTATTGCATCTTTGAATGAATATGTGCCGCAAGATATCTCTCCCGCAGCACTTCCACAATATACATGATCCATAGAATACTCCTGCTCAAGATAAGTTTGAACCATTCTCGCATTCGATTCATTTCTCGTATTATCGGCTCTATTTTTAGCTTCTTTCGTGGCGCCAATCACTATAAGTGTTAACATTCCTACAATAATAACTGAGTAAAAAAGAGCGATAACCAAACCAGCAATTGCCCACTTTTTCTGAAAACTCTTAAATTTTTCAACATCTTGCCATCTTCCGGTTTTCCGGGCAAGGCGATTTCCATTTTTTCCAAGCCAGACGATAAAACCAAAGGAGAAAATAAGGCCAATCAGCACTAACAAGACCCTTATGACTGCCGCTATTTCATTGCCAGCGACAGCGCCAATCGCAAAACCTATCCCTAGAATAATCCATTGAATCGGGTAAAAGGCAAAAATCCAAAGAGCAAGCCAAACGCCATTCCCGATACCCCATATCCAAGTCAGAAGAAATGCTCCCCAGTTGAATTTATTGAGCTCAGATGGAAGTTCATTTGCAGTTTGTGTATTTTCTGCCGCCGGATTTGCGCCGACACTTTGCGCTTGGCTATAAACTTGTTGTGAGTTTTGATCCGGGGACACTTGGCTTACAAGGCTTTTACCGCAAGCAAAACAAACCTGAGCTGAATCCTCGTTTTTTTTCCCGCAATTTGGACAATACATTTGATACTTCTCCTTTAATGTTTATGGTTACATTTTAACTTGCGGTTCATTTTGTATATGCCAATAAAATAACGGCCCAAGCAAGCCGTTATTTTTTTAGAATTTAATTCTAATCATTTTCTCATGATGCGTGAAGTTGTTTCTACTTCTCTTCAGACTTCTTCTGCCTTTGTCTTCTATACTCATCGGCTTGGTATGGTCCACCTTCTTCTGACCACACCGGTATTGGTTCTCCTCTCTCCTCTGCGATTTTTTCTACTATTTGACGTCTTTGTTTTTCAAACATTGAGATTTTTTCCGCTTGGTCTTGTTCACCTTCTTCTGGCCAGACCGGTTTTTCTTCTCCTCTCTCCTCTTCCGGTTGCACAATTTCACCTATTCCTCCTACCATAATTTACCTTTCTTTTAATACATTTAATTCTCGTAAGCTTAATTATAAATAATCATTTTTTTTGCAATCTTTTTTCTGCTCTCACCCAAAAAAATCAATTCTTTAAAACACAGATAATCAAAACGAAGCCACTACACTAAACTATATTAGTGTAGTAGCTGGGTGTAAAAATAACGGCCCGAATGGACCGTTATTTTATTTATCCAAACTTGTTACCCCGATAAAATTAATCAGAATAGTTAAAAGTAAGAAGATTAATATCAAAGATACCCAAAGAATTATTCCGGCAATCGTCCACTTCTTCTCAGCAACTTTATATTTTTCGACGTCATTATAGCGACCTGTCTTCCAAGCAAGTTGATTGCCTTTTAAACCGAGCCAAATGGCAAAACCTATCTCGGCAGGAAATTCTAAAAATCCGAATATGATCGATGCCAATAGGCCAAATGGACCCGGAATAAAAAGAACTCCTGTTGAAAGAACCTGAAATCCAATCCAAATACCCAAAATTGTTAGGGCAATCCAAACGCGATGGCCAATTCCCCATATCCAGGTCAGAAGGAATGCACCCCAGTTAAATTGATCTAGTTCGGCTGGAAGCTCACTTTCAGTTTTGGCCTGTGAAGATATTAAATCACTCATGCTAAAATTATAGCCTTCTATACCAAATAAGACAATCAAAATAACGGCCTTTTGAGCCGTTATTTTTTAAATTAATTGTTCTTTATTTTCTCATTGATTTTTCAAGTTTCTTTCTGCTTTTCAGGTAATATCCGCCAACCATAACTATTCCCGCAAATCCGGCAACCGGGAGTATCATATCGGCTGGTCCCGAAGTCGAAAGGCTTGAAGGAACGGTTGTTGCAGGCGTTGAAGAAGGAGCAGATCCTGTGGCCGGGGCTTGAGATGGCTGGCCTCCCGCCTGAGGCGCCGGCTGTGTTGCCGGAGCGGTTGTCGGGGGGGCGCTTGAAGCCGTAGTTGCGCCCACCTCCTTGATGCTTCTCTCGATGGTTTGGGTCTTGCCGTCTTTCTCGGCCTTGATCTCTATCTTATTATCGCCTTGGTTCAGTGAAACCGTTTCGCTGTAGGTTCCGTCATCGCCCACCTTGGCATCCTTGCCGTTTATGGTAACCTTGCTCCCTGGAGCAACTTTTCCACTAATAATGGTCGAGGATTCACTCGTCTGGACTGCGCCTTCTGGTATATTCACCGTTATGGCGCTATTTCCCTGCTGCGACTTCTGCCAGTTTACTATACCGATAATGCCGCCAATAAATACAAATAAAATAACTAGGGGTACTATCAGCATTTTCCAGTTCACTTCATTCATTTTATAAATCTCCGTTTAAAAGTTTTAATTGTTTTAGCTGTTGGAATTGTATTGTTTATCATGACATTCAGATCAATTACAACAATTAGCACAATTTAAACTAAAAGAGCAGCCAAAGAAGGTCATCTTCCTCCAGAAAAGCTTTGGGATCAAGTTAATGATACATCCCGCTTTGACACGGTACGTGTCCCTTCCAAAGGATATGTGGCGCGTCCCCAGTTGCTCCGGTTACAATCAATTTTTCAAAATACCTTTTCGCTCAACCACTACTCTCTATTTCTGTCGTGATATAGCATAGTATCACGTTTATGATGTCTTGTCAAGTGTTTTTTTGGGCGTGTTTTTTGACGCATTTTTTGACGCTGTTTTTTTGACGCCCTTGGCTCCTTTTACTAATTACGTATTTAATACCCTAATCTACAGATTCTCAAGAACAAAGATTCGGACAAAACTTTCCCAACCTAGAATAAGTAGATTGGAGTCTCACATTTGTAATTAGTAACTATCCTTAGCAACTTTACAAACTTACCAACTTGAAACTTTTCTTCAGCGCGCCGCAAACCGGGCATACCTCCGGCGCCTCACTCAAGTGAACATGGCCGCAGTTGCCGCAGACATAATATTCAGCCTCTTCATTGTCCCCGAGGTTGTCCAGAATTCCTTTAAACAATTCTGCATGCTCGCCTTCAACCGTCTTCACATAGCCCACGTATTTCTTCACATCAGCTTGCCCATCTTCGTCAGCGTCGTCAATCACTGCAGGGTAGACTTGCTCGGCCTCATATTTCTCACCTTCTATGGCGCCCTGCAGATTTTCACTCGTACTTTTTACACCATTTAATTTATTCAAGAAATAGCCGGAGTGAGCCGTCTCGCCCATCTCCGCGGCTTTAAACATCTTGGCCGCCTGCTCCAGCCCTTCTTCCTGAGCCTTTTCCTTGAATGCCTTGTACTTCCTCCTTGCCTGCGACTCTCCCGCAAGCGCAAACTTCATATTTCTCTCGGTTTTTGTCTCCTCTGCCATTTTTCCTCCTTATTTTATAAATTCAAATCTAACATAAATACTATCAAATGAATTATGCATTTTCACAGATTATTCTGCTTTGGGCTTTAGTGATGAATGGTGATGCATTATTTGCCAGTTGCCATCCTCATCTTTCATCCAGATAAATGTAAATCTAGCCTTCACTACCTCCCGCCCATTTTTTGAGTCAAGTGTAAAGTCATACATCCCGCAGTGCACGTAAATATTGTCATCGATTGGCTGTATCACGTCTTCTATAATCTTCCCGATTGGTTCCTTTTTCATAAAATGTATAAAATAATCCTTCTCACCGGCTATACCCGCCTTTAGCTCGGGTGAGATTGTCGGCAAGAAAGTGGCATTATCGGTATAGAGTGAAGATATCAGTTCGGCGTCCCGGCTTTTTAGCGCTTCATTCCAGGTGTCGAAATTTTCTCTGGCAATTGTTATTAGGTCAGTTTGATCTATTTTTAACATACCTCACTCACAAATTTCATTTAAACTCTTTCTTGGCTTAGAAGGAGGGTCCTCTGCGGGATAACCTATAGGTAAGACAAACGGGATAATATAATTTTCTGGTATATTTAAGGCCTTCCTTAACTTATCCCGATATATCCAGGCAACAAACACACCCCCCAACCCCAACTCTGTGGCTCTGAGAATTAAAAAAGAAGCTGCAACAGAAAGATCTATATATGCATAATGTTCAGGCGTCTCATCAACGTCCACACTTTTTGGATACTGAGAAGGATCGGCACAACAAACAATGATTAGGGGCGCATTATAAACATAATCTTGCTTAAACACTTTATTATTTACCAGTTTCTCTTTGATATCTTTATTTTTCACAACAAAATACCGATGAGACTGTACATTTTTTGCAGAGGGTGCCTTTCTGGCAGCATTGAGAAGTTCACTGGCAGTCTCTGCCGAAATTTCTCTATCTTGATATTTTCGAATGCTTTTTCTTTTGTTTATGGCTTCGTTTACATTCATGCTAACCTCAAACTAATCCTTACTTTATTATAAGCCGATTATAAGTATTAAATCAACTTCAAGAAAAAGCAACCTTGTGCTATAATTTGCAGGCTATAAAGACAAAACCAGAACTAATCTTACCAGCCGGGGATCCGGAAAAAGCGCGCTTTGCTTTTGAGTACGGCGCTGATGCCGTTTATCTCGGTATGGCAAAGTATAGCATGCGGAAAACTGAGGTTCGCTTCACTATTTCTGAAATTGGAAAAACAATTGATTATGCGCACAAACTGGGCAAAAGAGTTTATATCACTTTCAATATCTTCGCTCACGATAAGCACCTGAAAACATTGGCCTCTGACATTAAAAAAATTGCAGCCTTAAACCCTGATGCATTTGTTATCGCAGATATGGGAGTTTTAAATATTATCCGCAAAAATGCGCCGAAAATCCCGATTCACATCTCAACCCAGCAAAATACGGTCAATGCCGAGGCAGTGAAGCTATGGAAAGATTTCGGCATAAAAAGAGTGATCTTGGCTCGAGAATTATCATTGAAAGAAATAAAGAAAATCCACGACGAAGTGCCCGACATCGAACTTGAAATGTTCGTGCACGGCGCCATGTGTATCTCCTACTCCGGCCGTTGCCTGCTATCCGCCTACATGACCGGACGCGAAGCCAATCTCGGCGACTGCGCCCAGCCTTGCCGTTGGCAATATAAGGTTCACTCTGGTGAAAGAGGTGCGACCCATGCCATAGGTCGCACCTCTAAATGCGAAAAGTCGGAATATTTCCTCGAAGAAAAACTACGCCCAGGCGAACTCTTCCCTGTCGAAGAAAATGCAGATGGCACATATTTAATGAACTCCAAAGATTTAGCACTAATAGAACACTTGAACGAGATCCAAAAAGCAGGCGTTACCGGACTGAAAATAGAAGGCCGAAATAAATCTATTTATTATCTTGGTGTTGTAACGCGCGCTTATAGAACGGCGCTTGATTCACTCGCCTCTTCCCGTCATTCTGGCTTGCTTGGAATCCTTCCCGAATTAAAAAAAGAACTCGAAACCCTCAACTACCGCGGTTACACCACAGGATTTGCATTCGGTAATGCAAAAAGTGGCGAAACCTACCCATCTCGCCAACCCGTCAGGAATTATAACTTCATAGCCGTTGTGAGACCAAAAGGAAAATATAAAGACCTAAGCTATATAGAGGTCCGTAATCAAATCAAAGTCGGCGATAAAATAGACGTCATAACGCCAGAAGGCGTCACAAAAGAAAAAATCCTCGGCATCACTAACGAATCGGGTAATGAATTAGACGTCATAAATCCCGGACACACCAACCAGATGGCATATTTGAAACTCTCCAAAACCTACCCCGAAATGAGTTTGATGAGAAAGAAAATCAAAAAATAAGACCCCATCGCCCCAAAACAACTCAGTGAAAAATGTATACTTGTTTCGTTACACTAATATGTATTAGTGTAACAGAGGATAGTTATTTAAAGGGAGGGGGGAAATGAGTAAGAGATTAGTTTGGCATGACAAGGAGGTTTTGGACGTTATGTCTCTGTTTGTGGAATGCAAAGGCATCGATGAGGTGAGGAAAATTTTTGATAGAGTTTTGACACCTAGAGAAATTAATGACATTGGGAGACGTTATCAAGCGCTTATAATGATTGATGAAGGCAAATCATATGCTGACATCAGAATGGCAACGGGAATGAGTCCCACAACCCTAAATCGCTTGGCCACTAAGTGCGGTTTCGGATTTCAAAAAAGTTCAGGCCTATCCAAACCCAAGAAATCCAAAACACCAACAAGAAGAAGAACTATAAGATACAAAGGAGTGAAAGTAACTGGTTAATAGGTTGGCTCAAGATTTCTAGGTCCAAGACATCGCAGGTTATTTGAGGATATTTTGTTTGTTACACTAATACATATTAGTGTAACACTTGCCGGTTAATAGAAAGAAATGTCGGGTTTAATGAGGGTATAATGAGCTAATTCAATCAGACAGTCGCTACCTAAAGATTGTTCTGGATTGAGTTTTGGCGGGTGGGGCATATCAACAACTTTCCTCATAAAACAACCTGATTACTTCTTTTGAAATTCTTTTTGGCAGTTAATAGCTATCCTTATGCACTCCTCTGGATCATAACCAAGTTCGTCACACCATAGAATGGTAGAAAAAATTATATTTCCCAGTTCTTTTTTAAGCTCCTCGTCAGTATGAGTGCCCTTATCTTTCTCGGCATCCCTTTCCCAACGGCAAATATCACCAAAAACTTTTCCCATCCGAACAATGATCTGGCTTAAACCAAGCTTTTCGTCGCTCCAGATCTCGCGCCCTTGTTGTAATATGTTTCTAATTTCCATTTAGATATCGGGTTAATCTCTCATCAAGCATACTCCAAGACAACCTTCATTTGAAGCGATTTCTGAAATACAAGGGAGCGGAAAGAATTTATCGAAATGAGTTTGCCGGGGAAGAAATATAAATGTCTTAAGATTTTGAGCTCTCAATGGCAAGATATAGTCCCTTGTCGCTAGTTTCGGCTTGCCCCATTCTTTTGATATTATAAATCTTAAACCCTACTTGTTTAATTGCTCTTTCTATATCATCTCTGGTGTGGAGATACAGCGTTGTGTCTGTAAGGGCTTTCCCGTCGCCCAAGTCAAAGTCTCCCATCAAAAGATTACCCTCAATTTTGTAATGTTTGTAAAATGTCTTTCGTTCCTCATACGTTTCCGGGTTGGCGGTAACCATCAGAAATTTTCCCTTTGGTTTTAATATTCTAAACGCTTCACTCGTAGCTGAGTTCAGATTTTCCAAATGAGACCAAACCCATATAGAAACGACAGCATCAACTGACTCATTTTCCAATGGAATGCCATGGGCGTTACCTTCAATAAATTGCTTGTTAATGGAAGGATAAAGAACACGAGCGCGATTAAGAAGTGTTTGCGAAGGATCAACGCCGATATATTTAGTTTTTTCATCTATCAACTCCGAAGCAATTCCCTGGCCGCAGCCAATATCGCATAAAACTTCGGGCCGCAGCTCTCCTAGCCAATTTTTGATAAAAGGAATGATGTCCTTTTCTCTGGCTCCCTGTGGATCCGGCGTTTCCACCCAGTCGATCCATTCATTTGCTAGATTTTGATTATATCCATCCATGATTATTCCCCACACCTTTCCTGAGAGAATTAATATACTCCGAAAAAGGCTTAATTTGAAGGCTTTTCAATATAAAAACCTGGCCCACGTACACTTTTTAAAAAATAATATTGTCCAACCAAATTTTAACAAGCTCCGGAATAATTGTTCAAAACAAATTCTTAAATCAGGTTCCTAAAGTCTGGCAGAAACAATTCTTGATATTTTACCATAACGTTAAAAGCCTCTCACATGAGAGGCTTTTAAATAAAGCTTTGACACCGGTTTCTAGCCCTTCTTGGACTTGCGATATCCGTTATACGCATCGATGGAACCGATGCATTCGAGTATTGACATAAGCGCAAACGAAAGGGCGCCATACAATACCCACCAACTGTTGTCTTGATTCGCTAGAAGTGCATAGAAGAAGGCAGCAGAGATAAAGATCGCTATCATGCCAACCATACACTGAAAGCTAATCTTGTGTCTCAGTTCTGAATAAATCAGACTGAGAACCATCAAGGTGGTGTAAATTATGACTAGCGTGTAGAACGGAAGGCCAATAAGAATGTTTGTGCTGGTCATCGAAATCATCCTTTCTTGGTTTTGAAAGCTTCATTTGTAGTGGCGACGGTAAGACCGCAAATTGCCGGTCAAGAATGACAAGCAATTTGCGGCCCGGTCCCCACTTGTAAAAAAGTGCGTTTGAACATTGGGAATATAACACAAATATATATTATTGTCAAGTATTTTCGGGCTCTTCGTCACTTAGTGTGGTAAAAACAACGAAGAAATAACCAGAAACGGCAGAAAAGAAAGCATCATCTTTTTAATATAAATATCAATGTTCTTAAAACCGTATGAGGTTCTTTTAATCATCTTAATCTTAGTGTGCACTCCTTCTGTGTAAGCATTGGTGGTTCTGTTGTCGAAGTAGTTTAGAATCTCGTCCTCAAGCCTTTTTAATGTGCCAGCAAAAGATTTAAGATAGGATCTTCCTTCGAGCTTTTCAATATCATCTCTGATCTCCTTTAATCTCTTTCTGCCTTCATCCTTATTCCTACTACTGTAGAACTTGCCTAAACTTTGGTAGATATCCCATCTTGTTTTCAGCTCCGGATAATCATTGAAGACTTTAAACAAGTATTCTCTTTGTTTTTCGGTTAGCTTCCAATCCGGTTTGCGCATATTTTGTCTTAAGTTCTCATACTTATATCTGCCGGTTCCGGGGCAGATAATTCTCCTGTCGGCGTCAATTAAGTTGGCGCAGTAGAAAAGAACATGGAACTTGTCAATTACAGTTTGAGCTTGTGGAAAGAAACTCTCAACTGCTCTTTGTTGCTTGAATCCCATGTCGAAACAGAGTTCTGTAACTCGGGACATTTCTTCCTCTGTCCGGCTTTCTAAATATCTGATAACCACTTCTTTGGTGTAATGAGGCAAGATAGCCAGCAGTTTATGGTTTTTAAGATCGCAAACGGTTATCATCATATGCCGCTTGCCGTAAGCGTGCTCGTCAAAGCCTAATCTTAATTCTCCGCCTGGCCAAGGGTCGTCAAACTTGATCTTAAGCAGGCTTCTGGCCAGAAAACTATAGCTTGTTTGGTATGATTCGCAAACAGTGCTAAATGAGCTTCTGGAAAGGGCGCAGACGGCTTCAGAAGCAAAGTTGCTTGTTGTTCTGGCTCTTGCTTCTACAAAGTCTGGTTTTTCGCTAAAAGGTCTCTTACAGTGTTGGCAGGTAAATCTTTTTTTAGGAAAAACAATGGTAACCACCCTCCCTTCATAGCGGGAGTGCTTTACTTTTCTTTGTCCGCCATTCGCAAAGACAGTCTTGGATTTCTTGCCGCACCTCGGACACATGGCGGTTTTCCTTCTGGAGGAGAGATAGACAAGATATTCTGAACTGCTTGTATTAACTTTTCGGACCTCATAACCTTTAAAATGAAAGAATTTATTGATAAAGTAACTCATGGTAGGTTCCTTGTTTAGTTACTTAGAGCCTACCACTTTTTATTTAAAAACTTGTTGCCACAACTTTTTACATGGATTCTTGTAATTTGAGGATATTGAAGCATTCATTACGGATAGGCCAATAATACCTTATCTGAAATAAAAACAATGAAATTCGCCTGACATTCATTACAATTTATTGAATCAAAGATCTTTAATATTTACCCCACTAACTATAATCCCACACCAGGTGTGGGATTATAGTCGAGAATTTATTTATTCAGGAGTTCTATCGTCTCGGGTCTTTGCTTCGACATCCAGTCCATAAACCTTTTTCTGTGTTTTCCTATCGACCACTCAGCAGTGGTTTTAAACTCGTTCGGATGCTCGTTTTTGTATAAATTGCAGAGGCCTTTCGTCGCTTTTGTTTGAGGCACATTGAAAAGCAGATTGTAATCTTCGATAAACTGGCCCACTAAATCATCCGCTTTTCCCATAAATTCAGTATAGCACGGATTTGATCTGAATGAAAAACAAAACACGGGGACACGCCTTGCAAAATGCGAAAGCAAGGAATATCCCCATTCCCATATTTTTTGTAATTTAAGAACAAATCCCACACCAGGTGTCGGATTTGTTGGTAACAATGAAAGTGTTAGGCTTTTATTAGTGTTCCTTCTTTCCAATATTCATAAAGCGGACCGATAAATAAACCCGCCAGGAAATACCAAATCATATCATCAACGGGAATATTTAAAATAACCAGATGCGGAACATTTCTAAAAAACCAAAAAGCCTGAACCTAACCGGGAGTCAGTGACTGCCACCAATCCTTTGTGTAAAGGATGTCCGCAAAAGGCCCTATAAATCCGAAAATCAGAGACATTACAATCATTTCCCGCCTGTTATCTTTTCTCAAAATGTAGAGCGCCAGCCAAACAGCGAAGAAGATTAGCGCCATCAAAATGTATGTATATCGGTATCCCATATTAGATTAATTTTGTTTCAAAAAGCACTTTTCTGCAAGTCGTCATAGTGCCGATATGCCAAACGGCTATCCGGTCTGCAGCAAACGCCATTGGCAAATCATCCTTGCCAACATCAACCTTGGCTCTCGTAGTTATGTGCGGATCGAAATTTTCAAAACTATGTGAGGAGAGAAATTTATTTATGTAATTCGGTTCGGTTACGCCTTGCCCCGGTTCTCGGAAAAGCATCTCTTTCGCACAATCATAATAAAGGTAATTCTGGAGTGCCTTCATCATACTCTCGTGCAATTCCTGTAACAGCAGGGATTTCTTTGCGCCAATAGCATAGTTTCTATCGCCGCCGGGTTTGTCGGCAAAGTAGAGCTTGTCTAGCACGATCGAAATCGAACCGAACTTTCCTGCCACTTTCTCAACAATTTCTCGGACCGCTGCCAATTCACTCTCCTTCACACAGCCCATTGCCAAAGAAATGTGGGGAATATAATCATCCTGCCCGAGCGGTCCCCAGACATCTTCCCCCGCCTGCCGGTTGATACTAATCAGTTTTTCAATAACTTCATCGGGCGGAATCAGGACAACGTCGATGGCTCTTTTCTCTTGACCTCTTTTCATATTTAAAGTTTATCATAACCAAGAACTAGTGAAAAACAAAACACAGGGACACACCTTGCAAAATGCAAAAGCAAGGAATGTCCCTGATTTTCACCACCCCGCAAAATACGGAAACAAGGAATGTCCCCGTTCTCACATTTTTTGTAATTTAAGAATCTAGGATTTGATTACCTGCCTGCCGGCGAGGCAGGGAGATTGGAAATTTTTAATTAGGGCTAGATTCCCGCCGGAGTTTATGCTGAATTTAATTCAGTGCGGGAATGACAAAATGGATATGCTTTACATGGGGATAACTTGAGAGATAAAATAGGATACATGAAAAAAATCCAGGAAATTCTAGGAAATTACAACTGCCAAGCGGGCGGTGTTTTTTCATTTAACGCCAGGACGCAGACTATCACATACATTCCGGAAGAGTTGAGCCGCGAGGAAGGAAAGCTGGCGCTTTTGCATGAAATAGCCCACATGAAACTTGGGCATTTTACTTATAAATATGATATTGAGCTCCTGGATCTCGAGCACGAAGCCTGGGAGGAAACCAGAAGGCTGGCAAAGGACTATGGGCTAAATATCGACGAAGACCACATTGAGGAATGCCTGAAAAGTTATGACCAGTGGCTGTCAAAAAGAGCGAGCTGCCCCAGGTGCGGCACTTATTCCCTTCAAAGAAGTGACAATACTTTCGGCTGCTTTGTGTGCGACTGCTACTGGGAGGTAAATGAAAGAAAAGACCGGCGTGTCCGAAAAAAGATAATTTCAAAGCTACAAGATACTAGTGATAAGACACAAGCCATAATTAAATCCCAAAAACACAGACAACTTGTTCCCTGCCTCCTATTCCTTGTCTCTTGTTTCTTCTATAAGTAGCACTTTCCGCTACTTATAGGTGGTTCTACCCTTTTGGGATAAGCGCTTTGGCCTTATATCTTTCATATTTAGTTTGTTGTAAAAAGTTCTGGGAGAAATGAGCTCCGGAAACTTTCCGGAATTTTTTTTAATTTTTGCCCCCGTCCTCTCTCCCGATCTAAAAGTTTTGCCCATTTTTTCCTTATCCTGAATTACGAATTTCCTTGTGAATAATACATTTGTACAATTCGTAGATTCGTTTAAGATTAGTAATCAGTAGCCCTATTGCTTCTTTCTTTTCGCCGCGCTCGCCTTGCCGCCTTTTCTGCCGGCCTCTTTCGCAAGTTCCGGGTTTGCGGCAAACCCGCCGGTTGTACCGCGTCTGCCGCCGATGCGGCCGATCTTCTCATAGAAATCTCTGCCGTATCTGGCTTTATTGGTCTTTGCGGCTTGTACTCCGCCCTTTTTTGTACCTGCCATAATAATCATCTCCCTTCTTTTATTAATAAAACTCCCGCTTTATCTTGCCCCATAGTATTCTAAAGGAAGCATCCAAACATTAGTCAAAACCAAAAATTTAAGCGAAGAATTTTGTGGATTATTTATAAATACTAACTACGTGAGCTGAGAATGGGCTGAAAACCCGTCGTAAAACCAAGCAGATAGAAACATTCCAAAAATTTTGGAATGTTTAAGGGTCAATTGGAGTCGCGAAAAACCTTCCAACATGATTAAGTTTGTGTTATAATATAATAGCAGGCACTTTGAAAAGGGTCGCTATCCTAAGGGAGCTAGACCCACTATCTAAAGGAGGGTGCTCTATGACAGAGAGCATCAAAATGAATCATGCCGCGCTTGATGAGACTCTTGAAGGAGAAATCATCTTGCGGGGGAGGATCGATCCCGATTCTCTTCCCCTTCTCAAGGTAGCAGATTACCAGAGAGAAGTGCTTCCCCTCTCAACAATCGGCTCAATTGTCGCTGGATTTAATAACGGCTCGATCCCCGACATAGACCTCGGAATGCGAGGAGAAAAGTACATGGAAAGAGGCGAAAGCTTCTATCTACATGATCCTGTATTCATCATTGACGGTCTTCAGCGAGTCACTGCCGCAAGACAGATAATACAGGAAAATGGCGAAAGACTTCCCAGATTGGGGGCTACCGTCCACTTCGGCACCAACGAAAGGTGGGAAAGAAACCGCTTCAAGATCCTGAACGCTGACCGGACAAAACTTTCATCAAACGTTTTGCTTCGTAACATGCGTCATGATTTTGAGGTGATTAATCTTTTCTATCGCCTGTGTCAAGACAAAGCCTTTGTCATGAATAACAGGGTGAGCTGGCAACAACGAATGAGACGATCAGAGCTCATTTCGGCCGTGACTTTTTTAAAGGTCACCGGGGCGCTTCATGCTCATATCGGTCCGGGTAAATCCAGCCATATCGACGAACTGGGCGCCGGTGTTCAGAAGATCATGGTCAGGACAGGGAGAAACATCTTGCGTGAAAACGTGAAGACATTCTTCCAGATTGTCGATCAATGCTGGGGAATACGGTGCATTACCTACTCAGCCGGTGCGCCATATATGCGGTCATCGTTTTTGATGGTGCTTGCTACCGTTTTTTCCAACCACACGAATTTCTGGAAGGAAAACCGGCTTTTCATCGAAGCCTCGCTCATCCGAAAAATAAAGTTATTTCCTGTCTCTTCCGACCCGTATGTAGCAAATCTCTGCTCTGCGACAGGGAAAGCCAAGGAGATACTTTATAACCTGATCGTCGATCATATCAACAGCGGTAAAAGGACAAGGAAATTGCAGCCCAGAACAAAGGCTGTAGAAATCCCGTCCTAAAAGCCCGCAAATAAGTGCCTGCACGGCGCGGAGCCATCTCGCTCCGCGCCTTTTCTTTTCCAAAAATCACTCATAACAATATAAAAGGCACACTAAATATAAATTTAATGTGCCTTTTAAAGCCTGTTCTTCAATTTCATGGTATTAGACAATGTTCTGGCGATCCCGCACCTATTTTCGAGTGCTAATTGCAAATGAAATTTCTCGAAAATAGGTGCGGGACGCTTTTAGACTTTTGAGTTCACAATACCGGCGACGTCCTACTTTCCCAGGGCTTGATGACCCAAGTATCATCGGCGATGAGACGCTTAACTTCCGTGTTCGGGATGGGAACGGGTGTAGCCATCTCTCAAAAGTCACCGGAATTCTAAACTCAAAAGTGCGGGGTGTTCGGGATGCCTGTCCGCCTTTGGCGGAGGAACAGGCCAGCCTACGGCGGGCAAAAGCCACCAGAACATTGCCTAATACGCCGTTAATTCACAATTCAAAATGCGAAACTAACAAATAACTGGGTAAATCCAATTATTGATTACTGGTTAAATCGCTTTCAGCGATTACTTAAGAACAAAACAACTAAAGAACTTAGAAACATAACAACCTAAGTCATTTTGTTTTTCTGTTATTCGGTTATTTCGTCTCAAGTATTCGCAAAGCGAATCATTAAGTCATTGATCTATTAGTACTCCTCAGCTGAATGCGTTACCGCACTTACACCTAGAGCCTATCAACCTCATAGTCTATAAGGGATCTAAGAAACCTAATCTTGAAGTTGGCTTCGCGCTTATATGCTTTCAGCGCTTATCCATTCCCAACATAGCTACCCAGCGATGCTCTTGGCAGAACAACTGGCACACCATAGGTTGGTCCATCCCGGTCCTCTCGTACTAGGGACAGATCTCCTCAAGTTTCAACGCCCACGACAGATAGGGACCGAACTGTCTCACGCATGATTGTCTTGAGAGAACAGCTTTTCTCTCGAGATTTTACCCGCAGTTTCCTGCGGCATAGACTATACCTTCATCCTCATACCTCCGAATGTTTCGAAGAGTAGGCGTTGGCGTATGATAATGGTTATAATTTATATCCTAGTTAGGATAGGAACACACTATCTCATCCTTAGTTACTGAAAAAATTCCAGGAATCAGTCGTTACGGGGACAAAATTTTATGCTTCTTAAAGTAATCCTCTACAACACTTTTTGTATTCGTTCTTTTCTTTGAATAAGTATATTTCGCTGTCAAATCGACCAGCTCAGAATACTTTAGAAGATCTTCGGGTGTTATTTTCTTGGGCATTTTGGATATTTCCAAAACGATTTCCGCAAGTTTTCTTTTTAGTCTGAGGTATGGAAGTAATTTTTTTAGTATTTTCGCCGTATAATCCGCTCCAACAATTGTATACTCTGCCATACCATCATTTCTTCTTCTGATATACCCATAAACTAGCTTCGTTTTTAACCATTCCAGAAATTGAACATTCTGTTCCTTCTGATAAAAAACAATGCTAAGCCGTATTTGGTATCCCAGCCGATAATCCTTGCGATGAACAAGCTGCGCCATGACACAGCCATCTCCATCAAGAAAACCGGCAATATAACTAAGAAGTTCTTTTTGCATAAAATTCGTCTTCCCTCGGCATTGCCCTTTTGTTCGTTCGGATGAACAAGGAGGGTTTCACCGATATGAGCCAAATTTATTTTATCACATTACTGTGATAGAACGCAATGTAGTTTACGTTCTGAACCCAGCTCGCGTACCGCTTTAATTGGCGAACAGCCAAACCCTTGGGAGCTGCTTCACCCCCAGGATGCGACGAGCCGACATCGAGGTGCCAAACAGGATCGTCGATGTGGACTCTTGGATCCTATAAGCCTGTTATCCCCGGGGTAGCTTTTGTCCGTTAAGCAATGTGGCACCCACGTGCACACAAAAGATCACTAACTCCGACTTTCGTCTCTGCGCGACTTGTAAGTCTTGCAGTCAAGCGGGCTTATGCGTTTGCACTATCAGTCTGATTTCCATCCAGACCTAGCCCACCTTTGAACGCCTCCGTTACTATTTAGGAGGCGACCGCCCCAGTCAAACTACCCACCAGACACTGTTCCGGCGCCAGAAATTGTTTACAATTTCTGGGTCAAATCCTAAATTCTAATATCGAAACCCTAAACAATATCTAATATTTAAATTCAAATATTCTAATTTCTTTTTTTGTTTGAAATTTTTGAATTTTGAATTTGTTTAGTATTTCGGATTTAGTGCTTAAAATTTCCCCAAATTGTATCCAATTTGTGGCGTCGGTTAGAATCAAAACCTTACAAGGGTGGTATTTCAAGGATGACTCCACCCGAACTAGCGTCCGAGCTTCAAAGTCTCCCACCTATCCTACACATGCAAGACCCTAATCCAATGCCAAGCTGTAGTAAAGCTCCACGGGGTCTTTCCGTCTTGTCGCGGGTAAACGGCATCTTTACCGCTATTGCAATTTCACCGGGTCCCTCGTTGAGACAGTGTCCAGACCGTTCCGCCATTCGTGCGGGTCGGAACTTACCCGACAAGGAATTTCGCTACCTTAGGACCGTTCATTTGCTGTTAATCTCTTTCGAGATTTCCCATCTGGGCTCTATGTTGCCATAGAGATCGGACTATATCTTTCCGGTAATATCCGAATCTAACGTATAGTCTCTGAGGATTCTTCTATTTGGCTGCGAGAGTATTTCCTTTTGCCTCCATCATTCATATCTTTTCTGATTTCCAGAATTTTCTGCGCGCCATCTTTTTTCAAATGCTCACCGCTTACAATAATATCCACAATCTGTTGGAATTTGGCAAAATCTCTTTTTTTCTTTGCTGATAAAAAGCCGAATTCTTTAAAAAATGGGATTACATTTTCGCAAATAGCATTTAAGTTATTTACTTCGTAGTACCACACTCCATCTTGTCTTCCTCTTAAAGTTCCGCAACCCAGCCATCTTTTATAAAGCGCTAGAATTACCGTATCTTTTTGGGAAACATTGAAGCAAGCTGATACTTTCCATCTGTGTTTATAATCCGGCCTTGGCCTAAAGGAAACATTGAAGCTTCCTTCGCCATCTGCAAATCCTGCCAGATAATAACCAATTTTTGGGGGTATTTTTTTCTTCATAGAAGTCTTTCCTGCTGATTGTCCGCCAATCTTTTTGAAGATTATTACAAGCAGATTGTCACTTCCTGTAAAAAAACAGGTGAGTACTGCCATAACAAAGCGGGTTTTCCAGCATTTAGTTAGATTTTTTTACGTAACTACAATGGTCCGTTTTATAGTTACGGCCGCCGTTTACTGGGGCTTCATTTCAGAGCTTGCACCCATCCACTTAACCTTCCAGCACTGGGCAGGCGTCAGCCCCTATACTTCATCTTACGATTTAGCAGAGACCTGTGTTTTTGATAAACAGTCGCCTGGACTCATTCGCTGCGGCCTAGATGTGCCGCTATGCTCCCGAGTTTCTTGTCTTCACTTCTTTTCTCAACTTTTTGTTTTTATGCATTTCGTTCTCAGGAACAAAGCGGCACACCCAGGCAGGGCTTATCCCGAAGTTACGCCCGCTGTTTTGCCGAGTTCCTTAACGAGGGTTCTCCCGAGCACCTTGGTATTCTCTACCCACCCACCTGTGTTGGTTTTCGGTACGGTTGCTTATCTCTATTAATCACAAGCTTTTCTAGTCAGTTTGGCTTACCGGAATTTCTCGTTTTACGGAGATTTCATTCGTGCTTCAATGCTCCGCTTACGCGTCGCAAATAATTTAAAGTTCAAATTTAAAAGTTGAAAGTTTATGAGTCGCTTCGCGACGATTATAAATCATCCGAAGAATACGACAACTTTTCACTTTGCATTTTTAACTTTTCACTTGCGAAACAAAAGCGAAGCACCTAGACACTTAGACACCTATAGCCATAAAATGCTCCGGCTACCATCCTGCGTCACTTGTGGGAACAAAATAAGCAGTACAGGAATATCAACCTGTTGTCCATCGCCTACGCCTTTCGGCCTCGGCTTAGGACCGACTAACCCTGGGACGATTATCGTTGCCCAGGAAACCTTGGGTTTACGGTGTCCCTGTTTTTCACAGGGATTTTGGTTACTCATGCCAACATTCTCACTTCCATACACTCCACCAAACTTTCCAGTTCAGCTTCACTGCAGTATGGAACGCTCTCCTACCGCTCGCCATAGACGAGCACAAAATAACAGATGAACATAAGAACTGAAAAACTTAAAACAAATGAATTTGTCTTTTTGTTCTTCCGTTCCTTGGTTCTTTAGTTACTCTGTGTTCGCCTACGGCGAACTCGCATCTTCGGTGCTATGCTTAGCCCCGTTATATCTTCGGCGCAAAATCGCATTAGACCAGTGAGCTGTTACGCACTCTTTAAAGGCATGGCTGCTTCTAAGCCAACCTCCTGGTTGTTTATGCGATCTCACATCCTTTTCCACTTAGCATAGACTTAGGGACCTTAGATGGCGATCTGGGCTGTTTCCCTTTCGAGCGTGGAGCTTAGCCCCCACGTTCTGACTGCCATAATAAAACTTTCGGAATTCGGAGTTTATTTGGGTTTGGTAAGCTATATGCCCCCTAGCCCAGTCAGTGCTCTACCTCCAAAAGCGAATTTATGACGCTAGCCCTAAAGCTATTTCGGAGAGAACCAGCTATTTCCGGGTTCGATTGGAATTTCTCCGCTATCCACAGGTCATCCCCTCACATTGCAACGTAAGTGGGTTCGGCCCTCCACGACGGTTTAACGCCGCTTCAGCCTGCCCATGGATAGGTCACCCGGTTTCGGGTCTACCCAGCACTTTTAAAATCGCGCTATTAACACTCGGTTTCCCTTCGCCTCCACCGCGGAACGGCTTAGACAAAAAGTGCGGGGTAACTCGTTGGCTCATTCTACAAAAGGCACGCCGTCACCGACACTCTGTATCGGAATTACCAATGACCAATTTCTAATGTCCAATCAAATCCTAATGCTTTAAATTCCAAAATTGGAAATTAGACATTTATTCATTGACTGGAAATTGCTAATTGGAAATTAGACATTCCCGATACAAAGTATCGGCTCCGACCGTCTGTAAGCATACGGTTTCAGATTCTATTTCACTCCCCTAACAGGGGTTCTTTTCACCTTTCCCTCACGGTACTAGTTCACTATCGGTGATTTCAGGTATTTAGCCTTGGATGGTGGTCCACCCAGATTCCTACAGAGTTTCACGGGCTCCGTAGTACTAGAGAATAAACATATAAGGACTAGAGTTTTTTCATGTACGGGACTATCACCCTCTATGGTCGGCCTTTCCAGGCACATTCCATTAAAGCTCAAATTTTCTTACCTTACCCAAAGATTATGGTCTTTGGTCCTAATTTCGGAATTAGACATTTCCAAGACGAATCTTGAATCTGTCCAAATCCCGAGCTTAGTCTCCAAAAGGAGTATGTCTACCTCACAACACTCTTTATACAACGCCCATAAGCTATCACGTATAAAAAGTTTTGGCTTCTCCGCTTTCGCTCGCCACTACTTACGGAATATCGGTTGATGTCTTTTCCTGCGGGTACTAAGATGTTTCAGTTCTCCGCGTGCCCTCTGCTCGTCCTATGTATTCAGATGAGAGTGACTCGGCATAACCCGAGCCGGGTTGCCCCATTCGGAAATCTCCGGATCAAAAGTTGTTTAACACTTCCCCGAAGCTTATCGCAGTTTACTACGTCCTTCATCGGCCTGAAATCCCAAGGCATCCACCATATGCTCTTACTTGACTTAATGATTTTTTTTAACCAGTAATCATCAACTGGATTTTTCGTTCGATTTGAATTGCAATAATTCGTTTACCCATCATCACAATATACATACACTTAAGGCTTGTATGTATACCGTTATTCAATTGTCAAAGTCCATGACCCGAGACCAGAATCTGGAATTTGGAATAATGGAATTTTGAATGGGAATGTAGAGTTTAGAATAAATAGCTTTTGTTTCCGGATTCAATATTCTTTATTCTTATTCTATTATTCTACTATTCTAGATTCTTCTTTACCGAAGTATTGGCTCAAGGTTCTGAAGTTGTCTAGACTGGATCGACTTAGAAAGTTTTCCCAGCCCATTTGCCCAGACAATTTAAAAATCCGCCTTTTAGCGGACTTACTCAAGCACAATCTAAGACTTTTTTAGTTTCTTCCGCCACCATATTTAGCTGTAAGTTCATTTATCATATTTAGACCTTATTTATTAGCTTTATAAAGTTTAGCAAACTCTCGAAAATAAATCAAGCTTTTTTGTCTCCCTGTCATTCCGACCGACTTCCTGCTAAGGACAAGCGGAGGAATCCCTTTGATCTAAAGTTTTCAAATATTCCAAGATCCTTGGATGCAGTGAGGTCGTAAAGTAATTTTCCACTTCTCTTGGCTTGACCCATTTTAGCTCAACCAGATTTCCGCCCGGTTTTTCTTCTCCGCTAGTTAACTCGCATTCACAATAATAGTAAACTGAAAGAAATTCTCTTTTTTCAGGATAAGTTTTGGCAAAAACAGCATCTTTGACATTAACATCTACTCCTGTTTTCTCTTTGATCTCTTTCTGTAAATAATGCTCCAAATCTTTCTCGTACCCTGGCCTGCCACCCGGAAAAACCCATGATAGTTCTTTAATATGAGGATCATTTTCCCTCTTCCCAATCAGAATCTTTCTTGTCTTTGGGCTGTAAATAATAGCCAGTAAATTTACAAGAAAAACACCTCTATCAAATTTACTTAAATCCATATTTGCTCCTTTAATCCAAACATATCAGAAAATCCAACAAAGCTCAACTGTAGTTATGCTAATTTTTCAGGGAAAGAGATTCCTCCGCTCGTTGCTCCGCGAAGTCGGTCGGAATGACAACACTAAACAAATATGAGTGCTAGGCAAACTGCGACTATTGCTACTTCAATAAGGATTCCTGAAGTAGCTTCAAACTTTTGAATTCCGGCGTGAAATTTGAAGAACTTCGGAAATCTTCTGCGCTTTGTCAGCCACAGGAGATCCGGCCAGCCGGCAAGCAAACAAACTGCCAGCAATATTAAAACTGAAAACTTTGTGTAACGGGCGAGGATTAGAAAAAGCGTAATGCCGACAACTGCGTCGATTATGGCTACAGACTTAAAATGATCATTTATCCACTTCCCTCCAAAATGAGGAAAAGCATCAAAAGTGAAATGATCAGCGGCGGCAAAAGGTATATAAATGTAGGGGTTGCCGGTCTTTATGGCGACAGTTGCCGCAACCATAGCATGAGTTGTTACAAGCATTTTTTATAAGCCTCCTTAAATAATCACGGTCTAAATCCCATCTATATTATACTGCTTTGGCTGTCCTTGCAAAATTTTTTAATCCGGCTTCTCTTATGAAACCGGCATTTGAAACCATCACCAAAGCAAAGTCCCCATCTTTCAATGGGGGCTTTGCTTTGGTGGACCCCAGGGGATTCGAACTCCTGACCTCCTCGGTGCAAACGAGGCGCTCTAGCCTCAGCCAAAGGCTGATCGTCCTCTGGACGAAACTGAGCTAAATTAAGTGCTTTTGGTGGACCTGACAGGAGTCGAACCTGCGACCTCCTCGGTGCAAGCGAGGCGCTCTAGCCAACTGAGCTACAGGCCCTCCAAAAGCACTTAATCTCTAGTGAGTCTCTGCCTTAATAATTTTCTTTAATTAACTTTACAAGTTTCTTACCAACACCACTTTTCAAGAATTTCTCCCTTCTTATGGCATCTTCTTTACAAACATAGCTTTCATAATATACCAAACTAAAAGGTTTGTTCAAAGATGTCCACTTATTACTGCCTAAATTATGTTCATTTAATCTCTCTTCTGCATTCTTTGAAGTATATCCAACATAACTTTTACCATTCCTCTCACTTACTAAAATATATACATGATACATTTGATTCTCTTTAAAGTTACTAGCCTCAGCCAAAGGCTGATCGTCCTCTGGACGAAACTGCTTGTCCGCCTCTGGCGGAAGCTACAGGCCCACAATGTTAATTAACAATTTTAAATTTACAATGCACAATTATTTTTCCAAGTTCTCCTATGACTCTTTGTGGTCGGAGCCCCATCAAATCTTGGAGAAAATCAAACCGTTAATTTTTCAATTCGAATTTCTAATCTCTAAACAATTTGCAAACTAAGAAATTCCAACAAAAATATTAAAAAGGTTTTATAATGCCGAAAATCAGCAGAACCGCAAGCAGGATGGCCAGTATTCCAATTATTTTCACCAGTAGGTATGTCCCGCCGCCGCCGAGATGTTCTTCCGCCCAGTCATTGTAACCGATTTTTTGGACTATCTTATAACTTTTGCCAAGAAGAATGATGCCGACTCCAGCCAAACCGAGGCCAACTATTAATCGTATTAAAAATCCCATTGCTTACCTCCTATATCACATTTTTTGCTCACCATTTGAAACCCAAAATAGAAATCCCCTTGCGGTATATATCCTCCATGTCCGCTCTGAGTGCGAAATTTTTCACCTCCGGCGCAAAATGGTGGGCGACCGTGGACTCGAACCACGGACCTCAGCTTTATCAGAGCTGCGCTCTAACCGCCTGAGCTAGTCGCCCTTAACTAATTCCGATTTCAATTCTCAGCCAAGGGCTGATCAGCCTTTGGCTGAAAATGTGAAATTTCGGTAAAACAAAAAACGGTTTTAACTATCGTATTTTAACCGCTTTATGCCCAAAAATCAATCTTTTGTTTTACTTGAATGCTGGAAAGTAGAGAAAATCGCCATCACATTTACCCCGCACATACCGAATCCCTTGCCTTCTCCAGAACGATTCTTCTAACAAAGAATACATTTTATATTTAGCATAAGGATCCCGTATGTGCGGGGTTCGACCTGGAAGTAATCCCAATTGAATGGGAAATTCTCCCTAGAAAGGAGGTGATCCATCCGCAGCTTCCGCTACGGATACCTTGTTACGACTTCACCCCAATCGCTGGTCCCACCTTAGACCCGGGCCAAACCAACAGGTTTGGGTCAGTTGATAAGTTATTAGTTGTTAAGTTACTAAGGACTGATTTCAATCCAATAAACTTAGTAACTTATAAACTTTATAAACTAACCAACTTGCCCCAAGTTCCTGCGAACTTGGCCGGGGCTTCGGATGTTACCAACTTTCGTGGTGTGACGGGCGGTGTGTACAAGACCCGGGAACGTATTCAACGTAGTATAGCTGACCTACGTTTACTAGCGATTCCGACTTCATGAAGGCGAGTTGCAGCCTTCAATCCGAACTGGGACCGGTTTTGATGGGATTGGCTCCCCCTCGCGGGTTCGCAGCCCATTGTACCGGCCATTGTAACGCGTGTGTAGCCCGAGGCGTAAGGGCCATGCTGACTTGACGTCATCCCCACCTTCCTCCCTGTTGACCAGGGCAGTTTCCTGTGAGAAATATAACACAGGATGAGGGTTGCGCTCGTTGACGGACTTAACCGAACATCTCACGACACGAGCTGACGACAGCCATGCAGCACCTGTCACCGCGTTCCCCTCGCAGAGTGCGAGGATTACAATTTATAATTTTCAGTTTAGAATTTCTAATGAATTTTCAATGAATCAATATCTCAATGAAAATTTAATGAAAATTGAAAATTATTACTTGAAAATTGCGAATCGTACCCTATGAGGGGCACTCGACTGTTTCCAGTCGATTCGCGGGATGTCAAGCCTCGGTAAGGTTCTTCGCTTATTGTCGAATTAAACCACACGTTCCACCGCTTGTGCGGGTCCCCGTCAATTCCTTTGAGTTTTAATCTTGCGATCGTACTCCCCAGGCGGCCTACTTAACGCGTTAGCTTCGCTACATAAGGGGTCGAGACCCCATACAGCTAGTAGGCATCGTTTACGGCGTGGACTACCGGGGTATCTAATCCCGTTCGCTCCCCACGCTTTCGTGTCTCAGCGTCAGTACTGTCCCAGTAAGCTGCCTTCGCCATTGGTGTTCCTTCTGATATCTATGCATTTCACTGCTACACCAGAAATTCCGCTTACCTCTTCCAGACTCAAGTATTCTAGTTTCGGATGCATATTGCAAGTTAAGCCTGCAGATTTCACATCTGACTTAAAATACCGCCTACACACTCTTTACGCCCAATAATTCCGGATAACGCTTGCCACCTACGTATTACCGCGGCTGCTGGCACGTAGTTAGCCGTGACTTATTCAACCGGTACCGTCATAATCTTCCCGGTTAAAAGAACTTTACGACCCTAAGGCCTTCATCATTCATGCGGCGTCGCTGCATCAGGCTTTCGCCCATTGTGCAATATTCCTAACTGCTGCCTCCCGTAGGAGTCTGGGCCGTGTCTCAGTCCCAGTGTGGCTGGTCAACCTCTCGATCCAGCTACCCGTCGTCGCCTTGGTAGGCCATTACCCCACCAACAAGCTGATAGGACATAGGCTCCTCCTTCTCCGCCGGAACTTTACCCCGAAGGGACTATCAGGTATTATCCCACCTTTCGATGGGTTATCCCTGAGAGAAGGACAGATACCAATGTATTACTCACCCGTTCGCCATGCCGCACCTTTTAGCCTTCAAATCCACTGATTTGAAAATGGGGCTAAAAGGTGCGGCATTCGACTTGCATGTTTTAGGCACGCCGCCAGCGTTCATCCTGAGCCAGGATCAAACTCTCCATAAAGTGAATCGCTTTCGCGATTCTATTTTTATGAGTAATCTTACTCAAAATTTACATTGACGTGATTTAAATTTTCTCTACTTTTCAGTTTTCAAGGTCCTATATTTCAAGTATCTTTTTAACGCACAAAAACAGGACCATCTGTTTCCAGACTTGTTACCCCTCCTTGATTTGTGCTGAAATACTAAAAATATATTAATTCAAAACGGCGAAGAAGTCAACTATTTCTTCTTTAGCCATTTTTCTTTTCGCTTCTTGTTCGTAAATTTATAGATTTCCTTCTTCGTCCATTTCTGGTGGTAGATAACCAGCCAAAAATTTGAAATGGCAAAAAGGAAAATGATTGCAATCGTAAATATTCGGGCGCCAAAAACCGGCAGATTCTGGGCTCGAGCAAAGACAGACACAAGACCCAAGGCGCCCCAAAGTACGTAAATCCAAAAAAACTGTTTTACAAAATCCTCCTTGGCAATGTAGTCATTTTTTCTCTTTGCCAATATGCGGTAGGTTATGCCGGCAACAGTGGCAGCCAGAAAGAACAGCAAGTATAGGAGCCCATACGACAGCTTGCCAGTCGTAGAAAAAAGATAATCGATGCTAAATAAATACCTAAGACTCATCTTCGGGGACATCCTCTGTGTCATCCTCCTCGCCAAAGAAATCTATATCATCCACACAACTTGAACAAATGAGCTCTCCGCCTTCCCTAAGCATTAAGTTGCCGCATTTCGGGCAAAGCTCCTGGCCTTCATCTTGTTCTTCTGGATTTCTCTTTTCTTTGTCTTCTTTCATCACAGGAAAATTATAATTTAAATTTTGGAAAACCTCAATCAAAAAAGGCCCGGCGAACCGGACCCTTTCTTTTAAACCAACTATTTCTTCTTCCTCGGTCTTGGTCTGCTTTTCGTTGCAGGCTTTACTGTTTGCT
>JAJYQQ010000047.1 GCA_021794535.1 bacterium | reverse complement strand
TTCCGATCTCCATGCGGATCGATGTAGGCGACGCCCTTACCATGATAAATGTCGTCCAATATCATATTTTTCATAGTAGTGGACTTGCCGGTACCGGTCTGGCCAAGAATGTAGACATGGCGCCTTTTGTCATTTTCCGCCAGACGGACGACTTTTTCCTCTCCGCGAAAGCTCGTTTTGGCTATAACTGTTCCTTCCGCGGGCAAGTTTATCGGCACCTCAACCTTCTTTGCCGGTAGCCACTTGATACCGGGCGACGAAATGAGGTAGTTTGGCAAATGGAAAAAACTGGCAAGCTCCTCTGTATTCAAAATATTTTTATGTCCGATGAATCTTCCCAAGAATATGCGCTTTACGGAAAAAAGTTTGTGCTCAAAAAATCTGAAAACATAGTCAGTCACAAGCTTATCCACATTCGGTTCGCGCCTGAAACGAAATCCGTTTAGGTTTTGGTCGTTGAACTGGGCAAAAGCGCCTTGCAGTTCAGACAATATTATTTCGCTTTTTTGCAGGCTTGCGCTTGAAACCACAAATCTGATAATCGTTTCGAATGACGCCTTGCCGGCCTTTTCCTCAATCGCTTTGTTGACCTCTTCTTCCATCGCTGTCAGCTTAACCGGCTGCTGGCTTTGGGGTTGGTTGTGGTTTCCACTGATTGCTCCTGCAATCTCGCCCATCCACCCCTTGTTGCCATTTTGGTTTTGTGATTTCTTTACTGCATTTCTGCCTTTTTGCATCTTTCTCGGGTGCACCGGCCGGATGAGCGCCTGGATGGCCGCCCCCTCTGCCGGCTCCAGCTTGCCAAGGGTGTTTGTGATAGACTCAAGAGGTTCGGCATCAATGGCTTTGTAGGTTTTGATGGGATAAATAAAGGGCTTGTAAAGCTTCATTTCTCCGCCGGCGACACCCATCTTTTTCCAGTCTTTTGAAAAGATGTTATGCTCCTCAGCCTCTTCTATCGAGCAATCCGGATACTGTGAAGAAAGCATCTTCTCAACCATATCCAAAAGAGTAATGGGCGCGCCGATGTAGAAAAATATTTCCTTTTCTTTGGCAATTATTTCCAAAGCAATGTGCCTTTGCCCATAGAGAAGGTTTCCGTAAATATGCTTAAATTCTCTCTTGTAAACGGCTGAGAGATTGGCGTAGAAAGTTTCCATAAAGGAGATGATCTCTTTCCCGACTTCCCTGTCGTCGCGGTTTTTTGTGTGCTCCTCTTTTGACCCCATTTCCCGAGGCACTCTGACGAGAAGCGGGACAATTTTCAGCGACCTTTCTATTTGCTTTTTGTAAGTTTTAGTCCTTTTATAAAAATAAATAAAGCCCGCCGCGATGGCGACTATAATAAAGCACCCTCCTGTAATGAAACTTAACATATTTGATTAATTTCCAAATTTCAATAACCAATTTCCAATCAATGAACAATTAGAAATCCTCAAATTAATCAATAGAAATTGATTGGAAATTAGAAATTTGTTATTAGCCATTTTACTTTTTTATGTCTTTCCCAAATCTGTCTTTTAAATATTGCACCTGAACGTCTTCATGGTCTTCTTCTTCCTGATAGGGATCATTCTTGTCTTTTGCAATGACATTTTCCGCCGCCTTTATATATGGCTCGGTGCTCCCGCCTTTTAACGGTTGCGCTGGAGCGGGTTGGCTCAAATTGTCCTGAGATGGCACGGATGGAGCCGGCTGCGCCACTTTTGGTTGGTTCGCGCCGGGTTGCGCCACAGCCACATCATCTTGGGGCGCCGAACCCGAACCTTTCCTTAAAGATTCCGCCCCTTCAATATTGTTTTCAATATTTACCGATTCCGTTTGTTGCCCAAGATCTGGACTCGGCGGACTTTCATTTATATCATTATTTGGCAGATTCATTTCTTCTCCTTTTATAGCCTATAAATATTTTATCAGATTATGCGATAAATGATATTAAAAGCCGTCAGTAATGGATTGTTACCGGGGTGCCGATGGGCGCCCAGTTATAGATAAACTCCGCCACAGAAAAGGGAGCGTTTATGCAGCCGTGAGACCCGTCCCAGTGATAATCCTGCCCGCCGAAGTAACCGCGCCACCATGCCTCATGTATAGCATGGCCCTGATTTGTAAAGTAACTCACAAAATGGATACCGCAGAGTGGTTTGGAATAAGGAGGATTTGGCATACAGACATCATACGCCTTTCTCAAGATTAGAAACTGTCCTGTCGGAGTAGAGAGCGCGTCTCTGCCGCTGGTTATAGCCCAGCTGCCGACCCTGACTCCGCCCTTCAGATATGCGTCCATATGTTGCGTGGCAAGATTGATATCGATATATTTATCCCAGTTCGCCACCACCACATAATCTCTTTGTGTTTGATAATGATCGACCTCCATCGGTATCACCAGATTTACCTGAGGATCTGTTTGCAACTTCGAGTCAATTTGATTTTCCAGGGCCGCCTTATCGATAATAAGCCCATCCTTCCCTTGCTGTGTTACAATTTCTTTGGTCTCATTTTCTACTCTGATTTTTTGCGGCACGGAGTAAACGTTTATCGCATTTCCAATAGTATCGATGTATGAAGCCATCTTTGACTGGTCTATCACCATTTGCCAATCCGCCTGATCATTTGTTCTGGTAAAGGTTACCCACGAAACAACCGTTTCCTTGGACGGGCTGAAGGTTTTGCCCTGATAAGTTAATGTGATGCTCTTTGAAGTCACCTGGTCCGCTTTCTCTGCCAGAATCCGGGTTTTTTCATCGGAAATTGCAGGAGATGTAACATCAGTTTTTAGCTTAATCGGCGCTGAGCCAAAGTCAGCGGACTCCTTCAATATCTTGTTTTTTAAGTCAGCTGTCTCGAGCTTGGCGCCAAATACCGCCGGAATAATCTTCATAGAACCCCCATCTGTGGTCACCCGAGAATCCTTGGCATCTACATTGATTTGAGCTTCTATTCCGGCCAGAAATTGGTTCAGCTTGTTATTGTCAACGACATAAGGAGTCGCGACATTGTATTGTTTCAAGGCGTAAGTTTTGCCCGCAAGTGTAATATTATATCTGGAAAGAAAGCTCTCGGCCCGCTTGTTGAAATTGCCCAAAACGCTGCCATCACGACCAAAGTTGTAAGCTTCCTTTATAATTTGCTGCCTGTCATATGTTATACCAAGAGCAGCTTCCGTCGCTGTAAAGGTCTGCTTTTCCCCCTGGATAGTGAGCTTATAGCCACCAATTTTTCTATCCAGCATTTTGGAAAGGTCTTCCTTTGTCATTCCACCGGCATCAACGCCCAACACCCGCACCCCGTCATAGATTCTTCCTTCATTATGAATTTGATAAAGATAGGAACCGGCGCCGAAAAGAAATATCGGCAAAAGCAAAATTATAACCATTACGCCATGAAGTGAAAACGGCTTCTGCTTTTTAAACCTAATAAATTTAAATTTATACTTCGTCTTGGTATCTGGAATTTCTTTTTCCCCGGGGGTAATATTTGTCTTTTCTTCCGGCGCAACTATAGCGGGCTTGCTTCTTTTCAGAAGAAAACTCTTCCTGCTCGTTATCGAGTCGAAACCGCCTTTACTTTTCTGGTCTCTCACCTTTTATTTCCCCTCCCAAGGAATCTTTTACAACTTTCATAATCTGCTTTTGATCTGCGTCAACCTCCGCGTCTGTCAGCGTTCTTGTTGCCGCCTGATAATAAAACCTGACTGTAACCGCTTTTTTATTTTCCCCTAAATTCCTGCTGATGTAAATATCTGTAACGACTGCTTTTGCCCTGATTTTTGATGCAATGCCGCCAATACGTTCTTCCATGTCCTGGACTTTTACATTTTTTCCGACAATAAAAGTCAGGTCTCTCTCAGATCCCGGAAACTTTGGTATGCCTTTAAAAAATTTTGGCTGCGCCGCACTTATTAATGCCCCCATATCGATCTCAAAAAACGATGTCTCTCTGCCCATTAAACCGCCTTGGCTTTCGGGTATAAGCCCGACAATCCCCAGCTTGTTCTTTCCCGAGAAAATCTCGGCCGACTGGCAAAACGGAACGTCCGTCCGCATTTCTTTAATCGCAACCGATTTGATATTCAGCCAGTTTAACAACTGCCTTATCGCGCCCACCGTATCCGCCGCGGCGTCGCCATTTTTTAAAGAAACTAATCCGCTCAACTTCGCTTTTTCGGTAATTTTAGCTTTTTCTTTAAAATAAACCGATGAGATTTCGTACAGTCTCACTTGGCCATATTCCTTATTTTTCTTTGATGCGTCAAGCAATGATCCCACAAGATCGGCGCGCATATATTCCTGCTCGCGGCTCAAGGGATTTGACACTTGCACCAAGTCTTTCTTTCTGTACAGGCAAGCCTTCTCCTTTGACGCGAAGGAATAAGAGTAAGCCTCAAAAAATCCCATTGCGGACATAGCTTGCCGGATTTTATTTGAAAGAGAAACTTGTTTGTTTTCCTCATAAACCGGTAATGTTCCTTGGGGCAAGGTCGAGGGAATATTGTTGTAGCCGTAAACGCGCGCAATCTCTTCCAATAAATCTTCTTCGATCGAGACATCCAGGCGCCAGTAAGGAACGGTAAATTCGGCTGATTCTTTGCCTTTTTTTGAAACCGCAAATCCAAGCCTTTCCAAGTATTTCACGGCTTTATCGGCAGATATATCCACCCCTAGTTTAGATTTAATTTTACTAAATTCAAGCGTTACTTTTTTGCCGCTATCTTTTTTCTTGCCCTCGCAAACCGCCGCGGACAAAACCTCGCCGCCGGCAAATTCGGCGATTAGCCCGGCTGCTCTATCCGCCGCTTCCTCGGCTAACCGAAGCGGCAATCCCTTTTCGTGCCGGCTCGATCCCTCGGTTCGAAGCGCCAGTTTCTGGGCCGTTTTCCGGATGGCTGTCGGATGAAAGTTAGCCGACTCAAGTAAAATATCCGTTGTTTTTTCCGTCACCTCGCTCGCTTTCCCGCCCAGAACTCCGGCAACCGCCTGCGGACCTTTTTCATCTGCAATAATCAAATCATTTGAATCCAGTTTGCGAACCACTCCGTCCAGGGTTTCAATTTCCTCACCGTTCTCAGCTCTCCTTACAATAATTTTGGAAGTTGAAAATTGGAAATTGAAAATTTTAACGCTTTTGATTTTCCCCAAATCAAAAGCGTGCAGTGGCTGGCCCATTTCAAACATTACGTAGTTTGTCACGTCGACTACATTATTTATCGGCCGGACTCCGACAGCCGACAGTCTGTCCCGCATCCACTTTGGCGAGGGTCCGATTTTTACATCTTTAATCACTCGCCCGATGTATCTGTTGCACAAATCCTTATCTTTAATTTCAACAGAAATATTATCTGACGCCCTTTCTTTTACTTCTTCAATTCTAATGTTTGGCAAGTTCAACTTCCCGCCAGAGACAGCCGACAGCTCCCGGGCAATGCCGATCATGGAAAGGCAATCGCCGCGGTTCGGCGTAATTTCCGCATCTAAGACAGCCGTATCTCTGGCGAGATAATCATTTACCGGTTTGCCGGCCTCGGCCCT
Source organism: bacterium (assembly GCA_021794535.1). Lineage (GTDB taxonomy): Bacteria > Patescibacteriota > CPR2 > UBA1875 > JAJYID01 > JAJYQQ01. The sequence goes on along the minus strand of JAJYQQ010000047.1, from coordinate 4,565 downwards.
GGCGTCAAGAATCATTATGCCGGTATGATCATCGGATAGCTCCAGCTCGGACTCCGAACAAAGCATACCGGAGCTTTTTACTCCGCGGAGTTCCGTTTCCTTGATCTCAAAATCTCCTATCATAGCGCCGATCCTGGCAACCGGAACCCTTTGGCCAACCTCAATATTTGCCGCTCCGCAAACTATTTGCAGAGTTTCTTTGCCAACGGAAGTCTGGGTTACCTGCAATCTGTCAGCATTTGGATGCTTTTCAATCTCGAGAATCTCGCCAACCACAACTTTTGGATCAATATCAATCTTTGTTATTGTTTCTATTTCCGTTCCGGACGTGATTAACTTATCTGCAATTTCTTTTACAGAAAGTTTTGTGTCGATGTATTCTTTTAGCCAACTAATTGGTATACGCATTTTTATTTTCCCATTAACCCACTAACCAACTCACCCAATTTGCCCATCTAAAATTGCTCCAGAAATCTTAAATCATTATCATAGAACAATCGCATATCATCAATGCCATATTTCAACATCGCGATTCTTTCAATACCCATACCGAAGGCAAACCCCTGATATTTCTTTGGGTCGATCCCGGCATTCTTTAATACGTTCGGGTGCACCGATCCGGCGCCAAGCACTTCAAGCCAACCGGAGTGTTTGCAGGAACGACATCCCTTGCCTCCGCAAAGGCCGCAGGAAACATCCATTTCAACTGAAGGTTCGGTAAAAGGAAAATGATGGGGGCGAAATCGGACCTTTCTGTCTTCGCCGAACATTTTTTGAATTAAAACGGTGAGCGCGCCCTTCAGATCCGCGAATGTTACCCGATCATCAACGAGCAATCCTTCCATTTGATGAAACATCGGCGTATGCGTCATGTCGCTGTCCCTGCGATAGGTTCTGCCGTAAGCGACGATGCGGATCGGCGGTTTATGGCTTTCCATATAGCGAATCTGCACATTTGATGTATGGGGACGCAAATTTACTTCCTCTGAAATGTAAAACGTGTCAGCAAAATCCCTAGCCGGATGATTTTTCGGAATGTTTAAAGCCTCGAAACTATACCAATCGCTTTCTACCTCTGGTCCTTCCTGCACCGAGAATCCCATGCTTTTGGCTATCTCAAAGAGTTCATTGTATATCCGGGTAACCGGATGAATATGGCCAATCTCAAACTTTTTACCGGGAATGGTCAGGTCATATTTCTCCTGTTCTTTTGCGCCGGCTAGTTCTACTTTCTTGGCCATTAGGGCTTCTTCAATATAGTTTCTTAAAGAATTTAGCTTTGCGCCCCGGCTTTTTCTTTCTTCCACAGATAGCGAGCCCAAAGATCTAAGGCCCTTGATAATCTCGCTTTTCTTGCCGAGATAATTCACGCGGATAGGCTCCAAGTCCTTCAGCCCGGCTTGCGCCATATCACTTTCAAATTGTTTTTTTATTTTTTCGATATCCATAAATTCCGTTCTAATGTACCAATTGTACTAATCTGCGAATAAGCCACTTACTTTGGGTATTGTCATTCTGACGAAGGAAAGAATCTATTTGGTTTTGAGATCCTTCGTTCCTCAGGATGACTCTTCGACTGTTTGTTTTTATATTTAATTATGATTTTATTTATTTTATTCCCTTAACTTTTTAACCTTTAGTCAATCTCCTGAAGTCTAATTCGCAAGATTCGTACAATTGGTATATTGGTAGGTTCAAAGCTTCCCTTTGAAAAACATATCAAATGACACTACGCTAATTAAAAGTAATGCGGCATCCCACCAGTTTAGAAGCGCCGCCGCCCGCAAAATTAAAAGGACCGTAATGTATAATGCGCCGAGTGTTGCCTGCCTGAAGGCATTTTTCAGATTTTGGTAAAGAACTTCATTGTTCGATATTCTTCTGCGGCCGTAGAAACCAACTATAGTCAATATGCAGATAAGGAGCAGGAAAAAAATTATAAATAAGGATCCGTAGGCAAGCGAACCCATTTCCGGACTCGTTAAGTTTAAAATGGCAAAAAGGGCGAGGGACAGTCCAAGTACTCCAAAAGACATCCCGTTTATGTATTTTTTCCAGGCCATAAAATCCCTTATTTATACTTATCTAATTATAAGCATTTTTCACTCCTCCGACAATAAGGAAATAAGTTTCTACAAAGACTGTCTTTGGCAAAGACGGTCTTTGTAGGGCTAAATGCAAGGCTCCAAAGAGAAAACCCGCCCCCAGAAAGCCGGGAATTCGCATTTTGCGAATATGGGTTTTCTCTGAGCGAGTTAAAGTAGGCCAGCCTTTCGGAACTTATCTTCAATATTAGCCTTAATTGCTGGATGCAGTTTATCTATTACTGCCCTCACTACAACTTGACTGAGCAGGCCGAATACCAACATCGGGACATCGTCCTCAATGCTTGAAGGTTCAGTAAATAGATTGTGACCGCCTTCAGGGATCAGGGACAGTGCCTTGAGATTGCTTCTGATATTATCGGCGACACCACGCCTTACATTATCAACAATCTCTTCAGCAAAGTCCATTATGCCTTCTGGGCTCTTGGGTCGTTCCCCTCTTGCTTCTGGATCGCAGATAAGCCATTGGACTGCATCATTTGTATAGTCCTTGATTTTATCCTGGCTATACCCAAGGATTTTATCCTCCACCTCCTCCCTCAGAAGCTCATCAACAATCTCATCCAATACCGAGAAGTCAATATCAGTAGCCTGTCTGCGCCTGTAACGCTCGAGGGATTGGCGACGCCCTGATTCTGTAAAGCTAGGTGGTATAAATCGATCTGACATTTTATGACCTCCCGGTACAAAATTGAAAAGGGATCACGATAGATTCGCGCCCTCCTTTACATTTCTGTGGGAATTGTAGCACAAAGAACGACACATTTCTACACCAAAATCCGGACAAATAAAATAACAGACACATACTGAATCACAAACAAGGGGGTTGTTCATGATTCAGTACTTATCTGTTATCCTCGGTCGAAAGAGCTTACCCGAAAGTAATTATGATGTTATTTTAGCACAATAAAAGGATTTGTAAAGGGTTTAGTTGACTAGATATTGCTTTGCCTCATCATAAGTCTTCGCGCTAAATTTTTCATATCTTTTATGAACATCCAGAATTTCTTGGAATACTTTACCAACAAATTCCTTGTTCCCCCAACCCTTAACCTCGCTTGCAACTTTTTCTAAACATCCCTCTTTATAGCTTATTTGCCCAAGTACATGAATAACTGTATCTTGAACTTTTTTACTCTCGTCATTTTGAAGGTTTTTAAGAGTCGGTAATAACTCTTCGGGATGAGTCCTTCCCCTTAGCTCCATACCATGGATGAGCTCCCTTTTAACCTCCGGATCTACGCGAGACATAAGCTTATTTATAAATTCAAAGGTGGGTTTCGGATTTTTCTCGCCCATTTGCTTAAAAGCGCCAATTACCGCATTTCGGACACTGTGATGTTCGTCGCTAAGTGATTTTTGGAGCTGAGGCAGCGCAATTTCTGCGTTAACTTTACCGATCTCTCCTAAAGCATAAACGGCAGTTTGGCGAACACTTTCATCTCTGCTCATAAGTAAAGTTTTAACCGCATCGAGAATATTCGGTCTAATTTTTTCCTGATTTTTGTACAGTTTCCCCAACTTAAGATAGACAGCCTTTCTGATATACGTATCCTCGCTTGAGGCATACTTAAGGAGACTGTCTAGCTTTCCTGTTTCTAAATCCTGCTTCATTGAACGCCCGATTTTCAAAACAATCTTTTCTCTATCATCTTTTGAGAGATTGTAAAATTCCGTAACCATAAGGTTATTTTTCAGATGTTTCTTCTTTTGACTTGAAGGCGTTGGTCGGACACTCAGTCACATCTCTATCGGCCGGTACTTCGTGGCCGAAGCAGTCGCCTTTCGTTTCGTCGACTTCTTTGTAGAAAGCACATTCTTTACAAGTTGCCATCTTAAACTCCTTTCTCGCCCTTCGTAACTTTAGTGTAGAGGGGCTTTTTATTTAATAAATCATCATTTTCTCCCAAGTTTGACATCAAATAATCAATTTCCTCGAGTTTTATCGCCGTAAATCCGGCTTCATCTTTTCTTTTTAGCATGAACAGTTTATCTCCTTGTTTGATTCCGAGATCATCGCGAAGAGGCACAGGGATAGCAATCTGTCCCTTCTCGCTGACAGTCACAACGCCGTAAACTATTCTCTGTTTGCTGCAATTTCCTTTTTTCATAATCAATCACTTAGAACCTGCTTAAGGATTTCACCACTTAAGATATCAAGAACAATACCATTAAACAAGAATATTCTTACCAATCCTACAAAAAATAAAAGTCTCTGTCAATATCCAAATTATTTATTCCAAAGAAAAGATTCTGGACAAGCCAGAATGACAAACTTAGCAACTTAATAACTTATAAACCTAGTAACTTATTCCTCTTGCGGCTTGTCTATTTGCAGAATGTCGGAGTCAAGCGACTTGCCGGTGATTTTCGTCACGTCCTTATCGATTTTTCCGAACTCTTTGTAGGCTTTGTTGTACATTCCGACCGTCGTTCCCAGATTTGAGCCCATTTTCTGCA
>JAJYQQ010000025.1 GCA_021794535.1 bacterium | reverse complement strand
GATGTTATAAAGGCCCATCAGGAAGCCTTTAAAGACGGCCGGGAAGGTCCGGATGGCGAGAAAATTTATTCCGAAAAGAACTTTAAAAGTTATGGCGAACTTTATGACCGGGCCCAAAAAGACAATAAGGAGCTTATCGATTTTAGAAAAACAACCGAGTACAAAGCAGAACAGTCTCTGAAGCCGATTTATAAGGAAATTGACACCCTGCATAAGGAATTTTCGGATAATATAAAAGTATTTGAGCAAAGAAGTTTATCAGAAAAACTTTCCTATCCCGTTAGATCGTTGGTTGAGCAGCTCTACTCTGTCGGAAAGAACAAGGAAAGAATGAAAAACCTGGAAAATCTCAGGTATGATCTAACGAATGAAGAGTCGTATTATATGGATGAAAAGAGCAAAATTGCTAAAGAATTTGATTCTTTTCCGCCGGATACAGCAGAAAAAATGCAGAAAATGTATGATGGCAGCCTTGCAGACAATAAAATTAAGAGTGAGTATGAAAGAGTTCAAAGAGAAATGAAGATTCTTGAAGAGAACCACAAACAAGAAAAAGCAAGAATACGTCGAGAGTTGCAAGCTTTGGGCGACAAAATATATCAAGCCGATGATCCCCAAATGCAGGGGCTTATTGAGATGGGGGTTGTCTTTGAAGAAAGCCAAACCGTGAGCGAGTCGGACTTTAGTGGGATAAATTCGCGCAAATTGTCTCCAGATGAAGAGATTTACCGCAATGAGCAAGAGAATGAATTGGCTAAGGATAACACGTTCAAGTTAAGGATAGCAGACCGCCGGGGTTATATGGAAAAAAATGCTCAGCTCGGAGAGTCTTCTGATGTAGCCGAGAGAGACAAACAAATTGAAAGAGAAATAGAAAAATACAAGCAAAAAATTATAGAAGCAAGAATTCGTATTAGAAGACTTGCCAAAATGATCGAATCAGAGAAAAGAAAATCTCCGGAGAAAATGAATATGGCTCTTATTAAAGAAGCTGGGAAAAGAATTCAGGAAGAATCGTTGGGCACATATAATGTTGGCAAGGATTTACGGGAGCATGTTATTATGATCGACCATCGAAGCAGATTGCAAAAATTAGCGGATAAGCTTCCCTGGAGCGGGATGAATTGGGGAGTAAAAAATGATAGAAAATAAAATCAAAAGAGAGATTAAGGTCATAGCGGACGAGATCACTAAGACACTAAGAGTTATAGATGACCTTAGTTTAGATGACACAAAGGCAGTTGCGAATAAACAAAAAGTCGCTCTAAACTTCGAAGTGCTTAGAAATCTCAAGAAGACGTCCAGGGACATCAGGGATGACATCGCTTTCTTCCTCGAAGGCAAGAAACTGGGCCAGGAGATTCTGGAAAAGGCAAAGCATGACTACCTTTCTTTAAAGGAAGAAGAAAAAGCAAAAATTCTGGATTTCATAAACGAAAGCTACGAGGATGAGAAGCACGTGAAGACAAAACCGGCAGATCTGAACCGGGAAAATCTAACCCAAATCCTGGCCGGCTTTAACGCCGACATCGACCGATATGTGGAAAAACTAAATAAAAAGCTTGAAGAAGTCGAGGGAGACATACGGGCAGAGGAAGAGAAACAGCTTGAAGTCAGGAAGGACATTCTGCGGGAGGAGGTCGAGCTGGGCGAGAAGGAACTCGCTCTTATTGAGGAAAATAAAAGGCTTTTTGACCAGGAAATAGAAAAATTGGAGCTGCTGGAAGAAGAGCTCAGCCTGGCGATAATGGAGCGGGACAACCAAAAACAGATAGACGGAATGCGCAGCCTGCTAAACGAGAAGATAAGCTAAACTGACCCAGCTTTATCCGCATAACTTTTTGTGTTTATATAATCTCTCAAGCAATCACTACACTAATATGTATTAGTGTAGTGGTTTTTATTGCGGGTTTCTCCGAAGAAATATTTATCCACTTTTTTCTTTGTTTTTGGCTTTGTTTTGTGCTAAACTAGATATAGTTGCAAATGAATTATTTTGTGGCTGAATTTTCAAAAAATCTCTCCGCAGATTGAATGGTAGTTGTTATCAAAAAAGACCTTTATAAAGGGAAAAAGGAGAGTCCCAGGATTAGGGATTTTAGTTCAAATTGTGTGTCTTCCATTGTCATCCTGAACTTCCTGCCCGCCGGCAGGCGGGGATTCAGAATCCAGACTGATCAACCTAGATTCCGGATCAGGTCCGGAATGACAAAACAATGATTATTTAAATAAAAATTTATGGCGGAAAAAATAAAAAAACAAACATATGACGCATCGGCGATTCAAGTCCTTGAGGGCTTGGAGGCGGTCCGAAAAAGACCAGGGATGTATATCGGCGGCACCGGATCCGAAGGGCTTCATCACTTGGTTTGGGAGGTTTTGGACAATGCCATCGATGAGGCAATGGCCGGATATTGCACAAATATTGAGATTGTCATACATACCGATAATTCTTTGAGTGTCAGCGACAATGGCCGCGGCATACCGGTCGGCAGGCAAAAACAAACCGGCAAAAGCGCTCTTGAGACCGTTTTGACCGTTTTGCATGCAGGCGGTAAGTTTGGCGGAGGCGGATACAAAGTCTCCGGCGGTTTGCATGGTGTCGGCGTTTCGGTGGTAAATGCCCTTTCCACTCATTTGAAAGCTGAGGTGGCAACAGGCGGAGGCCGCTATGTTCAGGAATTTAAAAACGGCGGCAAGCCGGTTTCGGCCATCAAGAAAGTTGGTTCGTCTGCAGATACCGGTACAAAGATTACCTTCACCCCGGACCCGGAAGTTTTCGAAACCACAAATTACAATTACAAAAAGATATTAGACAGAGTCCGCCAGCAGGCTTATCTGACAAAGGGTGTTAAGATTCGTTTGACAGACGAACGGGACGGGAAAAACTATAGCTTCTATTTCGAAGGCGGCATCAAGTCGTATGTGGCACATCTAAACAGAAATAAAGAACTCATAAATTCAAATGTATTTTATGTGGAGAAAAGCGTCGGTGATACAAATGTCGAGGTTGCTATCCAATATACAGGAGATTTTACGGAAAATGTCCAAACTTTTGCCAACAACATCCACACAGCGGACGGCGGCACGCATCTGACCGGATTTAGAACCGCTATCACCAGATCGATAAATGAATACGCCAAAAAATCAGGCATTATAAAGGAGACCAAAGACAACTTGTCCGGTGATGATGTCAGGGAGGGTTTGGGCGCGGTTGTGTCCGTGAAACTTCCCGATCCTCAGTTTGAGGGCCAGACAAAGGCAAAACTTGGCAATCCGGAAATCCAAAACCAGGTTGGCCAGGTTATGGCCGAGTACTTTTCGTATTATCTTGACGAGAATCCAAATGACGCCAAAAAAATTATAACCAAGTGCCTCCTCTCGGCTCGCGCCAGAATGGCGGCCAGGGCGGCCCGCGATACAGTGATTAGAAAGGGCGCCTTGGAAGGCATGACTTTGCCCGGGAAATTGGCTGATTGCTCATCGAAAGACGCTTCCCAAAGCGAACTATATATCGTAGAGGGAGACTCAGCCGGAGGGTCGGCGAAACAAGGCCGGGACAGAATGTTCCAGGCGATACTGCCGCTAAAGGGCAAGATATTGAACGTGGAAAGGGCCAGACTCGACAGAATGCTGGCGTTTGAGGAAATCAAAGCCTTGATTATAGCCATGGGCGCGGGAGTCGGCGAGACCAAGGACATTTCAAAAATGAGATACCACAGGATAGTCATAATGACAGACGCCGACGTTGACGGCGCGCACATCCGAACGCTCTTGCTTACCTTTTATTACCGATATTTTCCGGAAATTATCGAGAACGGATACTTATACATAGCTCAGCCGCCGCTTTTCAAGATTCAAAAGGGCGCCAAGAAATATTATGCCTACAATGATGCCGACAAGGAAGAAATTTTGGACGACCTTGCAAAGACTCAGGATGAAAAAGCAAAGGGGAAAAAAGAGGCGAAAGAAGAGGAGTCAGAGTTAGATGCAGGATTTGTAGTGACGGAGGTTGGCAAAGAAGAGGAAGAAATGGAAACACCCGTGACAACCGAAGAGGAAGAGATAGGCGAGAAGAAAATTCCCGGCGTAAACATCCAGAGATACAAAGGTTTGGGTGAAATGAATCCGGAACAGCTCTGGGAGACAACCATGGATCCGCAAAACAGAGTATTTTTGCAGGTTACAGCCGATGATGCGGAGCAAGCAAATGAGGTTTTCTCGATGCTGATGGGCAATGAAGTGGAGCCGAGAAAGCGCTTCATCCAAACCCATGCGAAAAGTGTTAAGAATTTAGACATTTAGTACCAATTAAAAATGAAAAATGAAAAATGAAAAATGAAAAATGAAAAATTCAAAATTCAAAATAAAAGTGTAAAATTCAAAATTTCTTCTGTCATTTCGACCGACTTCGCGGAGCGACGAGCAGCCTTCGGCTCTGAGGCTCAGGCTCGAAGAGAGAAATCCCTTGAGAGGTTTAAATGATGGAACAAACATTAGTTTATTACAAAGACCAGTATTTAGACGAGCTTGACTCTCCGGTTTTGTCGTATGATGGCAATAAGGTTTGTTTCACCCAAAATATTTTCTTTCCCCAAACCAAAGGGGAGATTGCCGATTTTGGCTCTGTAAATGGTGTAGCGGTCGAAAATGTGGAAAAGAAAGACGGCAAAGTTGTGGTTCATTTGAAAGGCGAGCCAAGCATTCAGAAGGATCAAAGCGCTAAGCAGAAAATCGATTGGAACAGGCGACTAAATGGCATGCGGCTTCATTCGGCGCTTCATGTGGCAGCCGGTATTATGGAGAGGGATCACGGAATTCGCGCCGTTGCCGGGAAAGTATATGAAGACAAGGGAACTTTGACTTTTAAAAAGCCGGTTCCGGCTATGATTTATTTGGCGCTTGAAGATGCGGTAAATGAATTTATAAATTCCGAGAAAGACATCCGGACTTATTGGGACGAGAAACGCGAAGGATTCAGATGGTGCCAAATCGGGGATTTGGAACCAATACCTTGTGGCGGGTTACACGTTAAAAATACAAAAGAAATCGGAGAATTAGAACTTGCCGGAAACGGCGAAAAATTGGAAATTAGGTTGAGGAATTAAAATGGCGGAAGAAAAAGATAAAAATTTAAATGAGATAGGTTATATCAAGGCTCGCGACATCAACGACGAGATGCGCGAGAGCTATCTCGACTATGCAATGAGCGTGATAGTAGCCCGCGCCCTTCCGGATGTCCGGGATGGGTTGAAGCCGGTCCATAGAAGAGTTTTGTATGCGATGGACAAGCTGGGACTTCGAAGCGGTTCAAGATACAGGAAGTCGGCGACCGTTGTCGGTGAAGTTTTGGGCAAGTATCATCCGCACGGTGACGTGGCTGTTTATGATTCAATGGTTCGTCTTGCCCAATCCTGGACTATGCGCTATCAACTCGTGGACGGCCAGGGAAACTTTGGTTCGATGGACGGAGACTCGGCCGCCGCGATGCGTTATACGGAAGCGAAACTGGCGAAAATTTCCGAGGAAATGCTAGCTGACATCGATAAAGATACGGTTGATTTTGTACCAAACTATGACGGATCCCAAAAAGAGCCGCAGGTTTTGCCGGCAAAAGTGCCAAATCTTTTATTAAATGGACAAATCGGTATCGCGGTTGGTATGGCAACGGCTATTCCCCCTCACAACTTGGGTGAATTAGTTGACGCGACCATTGAGCTAATAGACAATCCAGACGTTACGGTCGAGGACTTGATGGAACATGTGAAAGGTCCGGACTTTCCAACCGGCGGCATTATATACAATATTGATGAGATAAAAGCGGCCTACTCAACCGGCCGGGGCAAGATCGTGATGCGCGGCGTGGCGGTCATCGAGGAAGGCAAACGGGATGACTTCAAAATCGTTATTTCAGAACTTCCCTATCAGGTAAATAAAGCTTCATTTATTGAAAAAATCGCTGATTTAGTAAAGGAAAAGAAGATTTTAGGAATTAGCGATCTGCGGGACGAATCCGACAGAAAAGGCGTTCGGGTGGTTGTCGACATAAAGAGAGACGCGCACCCAAATAAGATATTGAATCAGCTCTTCAAGATGACTCAGCTTCAGGGCGCTTTCCATGTCAATATGATCGCGCTTGTCGACGGTATCCAGCCGAAAGTTCTGAGTCTTAAAAATGTTCTGGAAGAGTTTATAAAACACAGATTTACGGTTGTTACCAGGCGCACAGAATTCGAGCTTGCCAAGGCAAAGGCGCGAGCTCACATTTTGGAAGGCCTGCTCATCGCTCTCAAAAACATTAATGAAGTTATCGAGACAATCAAAAAGTCAAAGGACAAAGAAGTTGCAAAAGTGAATCTGATAAAGCAGTTTAAGCTGACAGAGATACAGGCGCAGGCGATACTGGATATGCGGCTCCAGACTCTTGCCGGACTTGAGCGACAAAAAATCCAGGACGAATATGATGAGCTGCAAAAGTTAATTGCCAAACTCGAGGACTTACTGTCTCATCCAAAGAAAATTTATTCAATAATTAAGGACGAGCTAGCAGAAATAAAAGATAAATATGGCGACGAAAGAAGGACCAAAGTTGTCCACACCGGCATTGGAGACTTCTCCGACAAAGACCTAATACCAAACGAAGAAGTCATTGTTACGATGACGAAAGGCAACTACATCAAGAAGATTCCGGTTACGACCTACCGGGTTCAGCATCGCGGCGGCAAAGGTGTGGTCGGTATGAAAACCAAGGAAGAAGATCTGGTAACGCATATGATTTTTACCAAAAATCATGACAACATATTATTCTTCACAAACAAAGGCCGGGTGTTTCAAACGCCGGCATATGAGCTGCCGTCTGCTTCCAGAATCGCTAAGGGCCAGCCGATAGTAAATGTCCTGCAGCTTGCGCCGGAGGAAACGGTAACCGCGATTATAAATGTTCCGGACGAGAAAGAAGGCAAGTATCTGATGATGGCGACCAAAAAAGGAACGGTCAAGAAGACGCCGCTCGAGAACTTCTTAAATATCAGAAAGACCGGCATTATCGCCATCGGCCTTGACAAAAAAGACGAGCTGAAATGGGTCAAAATGACTGACGGCGCAAGCGATATAATCTTGGCGACAAAGAACTCACTTGCCATTAGATTTAATGAAAAGGATGTCAGGCCTATGGGCAGGGCGGCTCGCGGAGTCCGCGGCATCAGATTGAAATCAGATGATGAGGTGGTCGGCATGGATCCGATAGTGCCGGGCGGAGAACTTCTGGTCGTTATGGAAAACGGATACGGCAAAAGAACCAAGCTCGAACAATTCACATCGCATAGAAGGGGCGGCGTCGGCATCAAGGCGGGAGTCGTTACCAAGAAAACCGGCAAAACGGTTGATGTCAGAGTCATAGTTGACGACAAGGGCGACCTGGTCATTGTTTCCGCGCAAGGCGTCATCATCAGAACACCACTAGATAAGGTTTCGAAAATCGGCAGAGCGACTCAAGGGGTCAGAATAATGAAACTTGACGATAGCGATAAAGTTGCCTCGGTTGCCTGCATTGTTGAGGATGAAAATGATCAGCAGGAAATGCCACTTGAGATAGAAGAGACGGGCGGCAAAAAGAAGAAATAGGCCATGCTTAAATTTCTGTGGGTTCAAACCCCACCATTGTCATTCCGACCGACACTACGCTAGTAGCGAGTGGAGGAATCCCTTCATTAATTTCCAATTTTTAATTCACAATTTCCAATCAATGTTTCAATTAACTAATTTTTAAATCGGGACTTGATTGGTTATTTGTCATTTAGAGAAAGGGATCCCTCGACGTTTGCCCCGATGGCCATCGAGGAGTTGCTCGGTCTGCCTGCCGGCGAGGCAGGGATGACAAAAGGGATTTTAGGATTTCACGATATTCTTCTTGACTTTTATCGCATATGTTTTTATTATCGAGATACTTCTTTGGGTTACTCAAGGGAGATGGAAAACAAAAAGAAACTTCCGCAAAACGCGGACAAAAACAAAAACTAAGTTAGAAATTATTTGGGAAGTGAGGCTACGCTCTATGGGGGCGCCGATGCAGTAATGGACGTAAATGGTCACAAGGTGTCTATGGAGCCGCACGGATTTAATCCTTAACTGAAGGAAAAATCCGGCAAGCAAGTGGTGAAACCGATCACATTTCCTCGAGTTTATATTGTCTCGGAACTTTTGTTCTGTATTGGCAACTATTATTCTGGAGGGAGGGTGATCGGTTTTAGTTTTGTCTAAAATTAGACTTCCAAATATCATTCTAAAAACAAAAAAATAATTTTCGGAAGCTGTCATTCCGACCGACTTCGCAAGCGACGGGTTAAGAAATCTCTTAGTGAAATTGTCATCGAATAACTGCCAAGCAACTATCAAAGAAATAATCAATATCAACCGGAGGGGTAAAAAAGAGGAGAAAATGAGTAAACTAAAAAAAGCATTTAAAAATTTGGGCAAGAAAATTGCAGTTGTTTCAATTGTAATGCTCGGACTGCAAGTCGTCTTGGCAGCCGGAGCAATGCCCGCAAAAACATTTGCGGCAACACCGGTAAAAGAAGCGACTACAGTGACACCGGCAAACCATGTGGTGATTAGCGAAGTGCAGGCCGGTCAGACGGGGAGTGCTGACAATGAATTTGTGGAGCTTTATAATCCCACGGCGGTTGACATAAATTTACAAAAAGAAGGGTTGGTATTACACATCAGAAACAGCGCCGGCACAGATAGTAATAAACCTCTAGCCTTCACAAGCTCTGTTATTAAGTCAAATGGCTTCTTTCTTATCGCTCCAAACAATTCTTATGCTACCATAATAGGCGCTGATGCTACTTATGCTGACTCCGGTAACTTGCTGGTAGCGAATGGGTCAGCCTCTGTAAGCTATACAGGCGGCAATGACATGGTAGGTTGGGGAACTCAACCGGTTGGCGGGTATGAAGGAATAGCCTACAATCCATCTATTCCGGCAGATCAAAGTATTGAGAGAAGGGCAAATGCGAGCTCTACCCCTGTTACAATGGCAGTTGGCGGATCGGACGCGCTGAAAGGCAATGCTTATGATAGCAATAACAATGCAAGTGATTTTGTGGCCAGGGCAATCCCGGATCCTCAAAATTCGCAGAGTCCTATTGAAGACATCATCGCACCAAGCGTGACAGTAAATTCGCTAACAACAAACATTGCTACGCCTACAGTCACTGGAACAATAAAAGATAATGGTACAGTTAAATCAGTGGTCGTTGAAGTGAATGGAAAGAGTTACAAAGCTGCTGTTGCCGGTACAAACTGGTCCGCTGCAGTAATCGATAGTTTAACGGATGGCACTTATGATGTGATCGCATCGGCAACTGACGCAAACTACAACATTGGATTGGATAAAACAAATAATGAACTGACGATTGACAAGGTTGCTCCGACATTTAAAACGACAACAAACCCAACCGTTGCGGGTCCCGGAGTCAAAACTGTGGATATCACAGTTAAATCAAAGGAAGCCTTACAGGCATCCCAAATCGATCCCAAATCAAAAAAGAACTATGAAATGGCGCTTACGATCAACGAAGTAGATGGCAGTCCGACGACTGTATATCTAAATCATGATCCGAGTGATCTGTCTGGTACAACATTTACATACGCCTACACCATTCAGACAATCGCACAGAATAAGGATGTTTCGTTAACTGTTACGGGCGAAGACCTGGCAGGGAATACAACGACTGGATATCAGGCAGGAAACTTCAAGGTTGATAATATGGTGCTTTCTCCTGTCGTTCAGACACCGGCCGCTCCTGCCGTAACCGAGGCGGTTGCCACAACTCCGGTAAATGAAACATACGGCAGTGACGCAAGCTCAAGCCAGGGAGAAGTCAAGGCGGCAACAATCAAACCGGCTGATCAAAAACCGGCAGACAACAAAAATCAAAAAACCGAAACAAAGGGTAAGCAAAGCATTCCTCTGTGGGGAATAATCTTTCTGCTTATTTTAGCCGGTATTGGCGGATATCTCTTCTATGTGCAGGGTCCGACACAGCAAACAGTAAAGCCTGCAACGAAAAGCAGACCAAGACCGAGGAAGAAGAAATAGTTGGTTTAAAAGAAAGGGTCCGGTTCGCCGGGCCTTTTTTGATTGAGGTTTTCCAAAATTTAAATTATAAAGATCGGAA
>JAJYQQ010000023.1 GCA_021794535.1 bacterium | reverse complement strand
GTTCGAGAAAGGGATTCCTCGGCATGCAGCCTGCCCTTAAGCGAAGCCGAACGGGTCGCTCCGCGAAGTCGCTCGGGATGACAGGTGTGAGGGGTTACCTTGAACATTGCGACCCTTTGCAATAAAGTATTGCTTCCCTTTCGCATATTTAGTAACATCGGCTTATAAAGGTAAAATATAGGTATGGCGAAAGTAAATTGTTGGGAGTTTAAGAAGTGCGGACGCGAGCCGGGCGGTGTCAATGTAGGCCAATTTGGGGTTTGCCCTGCCACCATCAAAGGGACTGGTGAAGGAATAAATGGCGGAGAACGTCGCGGCAGAATCTGCTGGGCTATAAGCGGCACCTTTTGCGGCGGGGAAATACAGGGGTTGTTTGCGCAAGAAGAAATAAGCTGCATTGATTGCCCATTTTTCATCACTGTGGAGCAGGAAGAGGGCGCGTCGTTTGGACTTTTGCTTCCCGGCCAGACTCATGATCAAAAGAAAGAGCTTTGAAAGATACTTGGGGACATACATTCATTATCGCGGCATTAATCCTTATTGTTTTTGGGGGATTATTTTTTTTGTTTTCAAAAAAAGAGCAATCAGTTTGCTATCAGGGAAGATGTTTTAGGGCAGAGGTTGCCGACAATGAGAGCGCGAGGCAAAGAGGCTTGATGAACCGGCAAAGCTTAGATTATGACAAGGGAATGCTCTTTGTTTTTGGCGGGCCCGGCAAATATTCCTTTTGGATGAAAAACACCTTGATTTCACTTGATATTATCTGGATGGATGGAGACGGGAAAATCGTAGATATTAAGGAAGGCGCCATGCCCTGCGGTAAAAATTATTGCGAAAGCTATACCCCGAAGGCGCCCGCAAAGTATGTCTTGGAGATAAACGCCGGTATGGCAAAAGAGACCGGCATGAAAATCGGCGATAAGTTGTGATTTAAAACCGAGCGCAGTAACCAGTCTCCCGGAAAAGCAGAAGAAATGTTATAGAGCGTTACACTAATACATATTAGTGTAACGGCAGGGTAAATTTTACTTTGAATAGCAGTCATTTTTATTGGGCAATGATTGGAAAAATGACCATGGAAGCGCTTATTGTCTGTGATAACATTATGCATATGGAAAAAGAAAAATTGGGAGAAAAGGACGGTTTTGAAGGTAAGCCGACATCGGTGTGGCTGGATACGACGCCGGGGACGAATTATCCATCTTTTATAGAACAGGGGAAGGTTGATAATTCTGGTCCCTCCTCCGCTAAAAGTTATGATACAGGCAGGCAAGCCAGAATGACGATTGATGTGTGTGTTGTTGGCGGCGGCATTGCCGGACTGATGACGGCGTATTTGCTCACAGAGACGGGATACAATGTGGCGGTTGTCGAGGCGAGGCGAATAGCAGAAGACGTGACGGCCCATACTACGGCAAAGATTACGTCCCAGCACAGCGATATTTACAGCTATTTGATTAAAAATGTTGGCGAGGCAAAGGCAAAAATGTATGCCGATGCCAATCAAGCCGGCCTCAGAAAAATCGTTTCCATAATAATGGAGAAAAAAATTGATTGCGACCTGATCGAGCAGTCCGCTTACATATTTACTGAAAAAAATAGAAATGTGCCAATGTTAAAAAAAGAGGCAGAGTCGGCGCAGAGATTGGGACTTTTGGCAACATTTGTTGAAAATACGCCTCTAGGCTTTGATAAAGGCGCCGTTGAGCTTAAAAATCAAGCCCAGTTTCACCCGAGGAAATTTCTGCTCTTTTTAGCGAAGGAAATCTCAAGCTCGGGGTACATATTTGAAAAGACCAGAGCGCTTGATATCAAGAACGGCAGCGTCCTTACCGATAGGGGTAAAATAACCGCCAAACACATCGTGATAGCGACGCATTTCCCCTTTTATGACAAAGAACATTTCTACACCAAACTTTTCCCGCATCGATCATATGTTTTGGGCCTGGAACTGGATGGTGAAGTGCCCGAAGGAATGTATTTTTCAATTGATGGTAACAGAAACACGGTTCGCAATTTTAAATTCGGCGGCAAGAGGTACCTTCTGGTCGGCGGCGGGACAGAAAAAGCCGGCGAGGATGCGGATACCCATAAATATTATGAACAAATCAAGCAATATGCGGACGCCAGACTTAAGCTAAAGTCTATAGACTATCACTGGTTTACACAGGACAACCGGACCCTGGACAGAGTTCCCTACATCGGCAGGCTATCCGGCAAAGATAATATTTATGTGGCGACCGGCTTTGGCGGTTGGGGGATGACGACGAGCGCGGTGAGCGCGATGATTATTACAGACTTAATCTCCGGTAAGGTAAATTTATGGGCAGGTATTTTTGACCCGAATAGAAAAGACCACGTAAGGTATGCAAAAACGATTATTGGCGAAAATGCCAAATTAGTTCAGCACCTTTTGTCAAGAAGGCTAAGGAGGCACGCTTTTGACCTGCCGACAGGATTTGAATCGGGTGAAGGCAGAATAATTAAAGTCAGAGGGAAAAAGGTCGCAGTTTATAAGGACAAGGCCGGCAAGATCTTTGCGATGTCTCCGAAGTGCGCGCATATGGGATGTACGGTCAACTGGAATGGCACGGAGAAGACTTGGGACTGCCCATGCCACGGCTCGCGGTATAATTACGACGGAAAGGTTATCCATGGTCCTGCGCTTAGAGATTTAAAAAAAGAAGAGATATAATTTGGTGAGTGGATTAGTCGGTGTGTAGGTTTGTGGGCTGGGGTTTGTATGCTTGAATCCAGATAGTGAGAGTTATAATTTTACTGATTAATAAGAAGCGCCATTAATGCACCAAGCATGAAAATAATAAAAGAAATTTCCGAAGATGAAATGATTGCCGTTTTTTGAAGATGGAAATTGACTCAAAAAGGTTTGGGGATAGGTATACGGCGCAGCTGGAAAAGGACAAGAGGAGCCGGGAAATGATAGACTTTCCTGACCTTTCCGGCAAAAAGGACAACGAATATAGAAAATTTCTATTGAAAGTAGCCAGGGGTTATGGCAGCAATAAGTTTTTGTTTGTCAACTTCCCATCGGATGTTCGCTGGTTTAAGGCAAAAGTAACCAGGGAGGATCTAAAGAAAGTAAAATACATCAAATACAGCTACTGGGTCAAAGTGTCGGATGAAACGCGCAAGGCCGAAGCGGCCGCCGAGACGATTCGGCGCGGCGAGGAAATATTTGGGCAAAAAAACGGCATTTATTGGGAAACCGCTGAGGCAATAAAAAGCGGCGCCAAACTGCCGGAAATGATTTTTGTGAGCGAAAACAAAAATAGCCAGCTCGTTTTACTGGAAGGCCACATGAGACTTACTTCTTATTTTTTGGTCCCGGAGTATATTCCAAAAGAGCTAGACTGTATCGTTGGGTTTTCTGCCAACATTCCGGAATGGATTTTTTATTAATTTTTTTCTGCTATAATCAGGTTATGTATGACACCACCAAACCATACAAGAAGCAGATTGCAGATCTTGTAGAGAAAACCTGGAAGAATCCCTATATTTCCCTTGAAAAAGATGTCTATACTATATTGAAGAAAAAACCAGAAGTAGACCATTCAGACGGAATTGGCACAAAAGGCCTTTATCACTGGGATAAGAGGACATTCAAAAATGCTGTCCTGGATTCACTGGCCATGAATTTAAATGACCTGGCCTTAATGAGAGCAGTTCCATATAAACTGCAAAACCATATTATTATTCCGAAAGATGATAATGAGGCGATCATAGAAATAATAAGTGCTCTTTTCGATGAATGCGTCAAGAGAAACATCTCCATTACCGGCGGAGAGACTTCCATACAAAATACATTAAAAGGTATGGATATAGGTATCACGGTATCCGGTGTTGTGGAAAATAGTAAGCCAAACCATATAGTGGCAGGAGATGCGCTGATCGGATTTAAGTCGAGTGGCCTCCACTCGAACGGATTTTCCAAAGTAAGGGAAATATTTGGCTACGGATATAGAAAGGAATTTACCGATCCAACAACTATTTACCTGGAAAAAATTTTAGAAATAGATCGAAAGTATGATATTCACGGCATGATGCATATGACGGGCGGTTCATACACAAAACTGAAAGACATTATAAGTGAAGACATTGATCTGGTAATCAATAATAAGCATAAACTGAAGCCGCAGAAGATTTTTAAGGACATATTTGCAGAAGGGCTTAGCGATGAGGAAATGTACAAGACTTTCAATTGTGGTATTGGATTTATCATTGCAACTAGCCCTAACGATGCTAAAAAGATTATAGCAAAATACAAACAAACCGATATTATCGGCAGGGCAAAACCAGGGAAGGGAAATATAAAAGTTAAATCAATGTTTAGCAAAAAGACTGTAATTTATTAGAAAGGAGCTTTTGATATGGAGAAGAAAAAGTTTACGGCAGAGGAAGCGCAAAAGATCGGGGAAATGCTTGGAATTGACTGGAGCAAATTTGATATAGACCAGTTTCGAATGGGGATGGATGTGGAGCTCGAGCATGGAACGGTTGACCCGCATACAAATGTAACAGATGATGATCCTCTCTTGACCGGAAAGATCGCGCTCGCTCATTTGAATGAGATCCCAGACTACTACACTCGCCTGGATGAAATGGAGAAAGTTGGCGAAGAGTATTGGGAAGGGAAATCCCAGAATGGATCAGATATCTAGAGGTGAACACAAAACCTTGGAAAAGTTTTGAGATAAATTTTGAGAAGAAGAAATGAAGATAACAAAACACGCCCAATCTTGCTTTTTAGTAGAAACTGAAAGGGGCTCGCGAATTTTGATAGACCCGGGTGTTTATGTCTTTGGGCAAAAGGAAACGCTCACTCCGGATGATTTCCAAAACATTGATATTTTAATAATTACACATGAGCATAGCGACCATTTTGATCCGGGGAATGTTAAGAAGATTGTCGAAAGAGAGAAAAGCTTGCAAATCTTTTCAACAGAAGTGCTTACAGAGAAAATTACTTGTGAAATAGGAGTTAAGCCAAAAGCTTTGGAAGATATGCGAGACGTTAGCGGACTGGGCTCCGGACGGGACATTACAATTACGGGAATTCCTTCGGTGCATGGGCCTTTGCCAAACGGAAATGAGCCGCCTCAAGTTTGCGGCGCGTTGATCAAGGAAGAGAACGGACCGAGCTTTTATGCCCCCGGGGACACTATTCAATTGGGAGCGGATGCCGACATTATCGCGGCGCCGATTTGCGGCAAGGTAGTTCTAAATATCGATGAAGCGAAACAGCAGCTTTTGGAGAGAAAGCCGAACGTTGCAATCCCGATTCATTATGACAATCCCGTATTCCCTGTCGATGTCCAGGATTTTATAACGGCGATGGCCGATACCGGCATAGAGGTGAAATATTTAAAGGACGGAGAAAGTTATGAAGCTTAAGGATCAGGTAATTGTAATTACGGGCGGTAGCGAGGGGCTTGGTAAGGCTATCGCGGAAAGCCTGATTGAGGACGGAGCGAAAGTTATAATTTTGGCGCTAAATGAGGGCACAATTGTAAAAACTGTTGGGTCATTGGGGGAAAATGCGGAAGGTTTTGTTTGTGATATTCGCGACAAGTCTGCAGTGCATAAAGCATTTGAAAAAATCTACAAAAAATACGGGAATATAGACATTCTTGTAAACAATGCCGGTATTTGGTTTGAGGGGGAGATCGAGGATCATCCTGAAGATGCGGTTAATAATTTGTTTGATACAAATGTGAAAGGTCCCATACATACCATTCAGGAAGCCTTGCCCAGAATGAAAAAGCGCAAAAAGGGGCAGATTTTTAATGTTATCTCAACCGCAGGAGTGAATGCGGAAGTTGATTGGCCAGTCTATGTCGCTACCAAGCATGCGCTCCGAGGACTAACTGACTCCTTGAGGGCATATTTGCAAGGATCGGGCATTAAAATAATCGGGTTCTTTCCTGGAGGCATGGACACGAAAATATTTGACACGGCGGGCTTTCCAAAAGGCGAAACAGATTGGATGATGAAGAAGGAAGATGTGGCAAGGATTGTCCGCTTTATCCTAGCTCAACCCGATGATGTCATAATGGATCATATAGAAGTTAAAAAGTTATTTTAGGAGAAAGTTATGAAGCTAGATAGCGCAATTCTTTTTACAGACAATATGGAAAGATCTGTAAGGTTTTACGGGGATGTTATGGGGTTCAAGGTCGATTATATACAAGACGGGTTTTCTTCTTTTATTTTCCCAAATGGCGCTAAGGTCGGGATTAAAGTGCCGACAAAAGACAGGGAAGTTCCAGGCCATCAGACGGTTTTTATAGCCACAGATGATATTGAAGAAAGCCTTGGGGAAATAAAAGCAAAAAATTTGGAATTGTATGAAGATCTTTCGGAGATGAAGGGCTGGGGAAAATATTTCTCGGTTCTTGATCCGGATGGAAATAAGGTATTATTTATCGAGCATTTTAAATAGTCCAGGTGCCTATTATGATTTTTCACAAATAATGTAACAGTTATTTGTAATTTTTGACTAATGCTTATGATATTCTGAAGGTGTTAAATAAAGCCTTCTAACTTAACCATTTTTTTAAAGTGCAAGCAAGAAGGAGGCAAAAAGTCTTGGTTAGGTCGGAAGACAATGCAAAGTCGCACCTTAGAAAGAGGGGATTATGTTCAATTCAGACAAAAACAACTATCCCCCTGAAAATCCCGAAGACAGTAACAAAATTGACCCCATATCGGCGCTATACGTCGACAAAACCCCCGAAGATCTTAAGGCTGACGAGCGGATAGTCGAATTCTTCGTCTACCTCCTGGACGAGAGAACTCTCGAGGAGTTATTTCTCTAGAAAGGAGCTGTTATAGAATCAAAGTTTTGGGAAAAATAGGGCGGACCTTTCGGTCCGCCCTCATACTTGCTCGTTTTAGGGGTTAGTTTGAGCATTGAGAATTTCCCGTGCATGGAAAAGAACCTATGTAAAACCGCAAAGTATAAATCGCCACGTAAGCGCTTTGTGCAACTTTGCTGCGATAGCAATTTTTTTGCATAAATACATAAACAAGCAAAAGCCTTGGCTGCTCCGCCAGCAAACTACCCCGCCCGCTCCGTCGGCGGGGTAGTTTACTTTACGATTTCGGGGTTGACAGGGTGAGCGTTTTGTGATATATTTGGCACAATCCGATCGGACAGAAATTCTTCCGATTGGCAAACGCAACTTCAAACATCTTTTGGTCCCCGCTTCGCATCCGTGAAGAGGTCAAAATATCCCGCAAATCAAATTTTCTGAAAATTCCAGCAAAGGAGCAGGACATGAAAGCAGCAACCCCGACAACCCACGGGATCAATCCCAATCTCAAGCTGTTTGCTCTCATTGTCGCCACCGTTGTAGTAGCCTTTGTGGCATTTACAGTCAGCAAGAGTGCCTGGGACAGCCACCAGGAAGCCGCCGCTCAGGAGCAAGCGCAGATGCAAGAGGCGACGAGACAACAGCAAATGGCTCAACAGCAGGCTACAGAGCGGATACGGGAAGCAAAGCAAGGAGAACTCGACCAAGAGAAAGAGGCGCTTAATTCGTTAGAAAATGAGGGTGATTTAAACGGCATCCATGGGATAATTGGCAATTATCTCAAAGGTATCAATGATCAAAAGAACATTATGCAAAATATTGACAGCCCCCAAGGAAAGCAGATTTGCGTGCAACAGCAGGCAGAAACTCAACTGCCGGCAGATACGCCCGAAAAGTGCATAGCCATTCTAAATGAGGGTCTTGATTTTGAACACAAGGAGCTAGAAGTCGCAATCAGCGCGTATAACGAGACCGCGACCAAAGTGAAACCGGGCGATCTCCCCAGTGACCTTCCTGTTAAGCTTGATGAAAACGGCAATCCGGCGAATTGATTGCGAGAAGAAGGAACAAGCAAAAAAGAGCCCTTTGACAAAATAGGGCTCTTTACTTTTTCATTTGCTAGGAACATAATAGTTTTACATGAAGGTATATAGTTGGTATTTACTTAAGACTTGTCAGCTTCTCATATTTTGCGTTGCTTTATTTAGTTTATTTGCCTTAACAACAAAGGTTGCCCATGCAAGTTACGATGACTGCAAAGCAGCATTAACGAAATGTGATCAAAAACCTGCGGATCAAGTTGGTCAGTGCCGATTTTATACCGGCCAAGAAAGTTGTGATGACTGCTATTCTGGTCATTGTGTTGCTATTGAGCCAGGAGAATCAATTTGTGAACACCAAAAGCCTTGCGACACCGGCATGAGTATGGTCTATGATTATGAAAAGGCTGGAACAAGACCGGCAAATGTACAAGAGATAGCTCAGAAATGCCAAAATTATTATGCGCAATATGCCAGCTCTAACGCCAACTTGAGAACGGTGCATTGTATTAATTTTGTTAATGGTTGGCTTCAAGGCCGAGTTGACGCCCTCTCCCTCAACCCTTTCGGCACCTTTAATACCATGGATGGCGGGTTCGGTTCCGGCAATAACATTAAGATCAATGATTTTATTATGGGCATAGTCAGCACTGGCGGGGCTATTATCGGCGGGTTGGCGGTTCTAAAGATAATCTTCGGCGGGGTAATGTATGCAACGGCTGCGGGCAACCCCCAGAGAATCTCAGACGCCAAGAGCCATATCCTTTACGCGCTTCTCGGCATAGCATTAATAGCCGGCGCAAATATTATACTGATGCTATTCGGGGCAAGCCAGATACAGTAAGCATAAGGCTACAGAAAGCCCATTGTTTATTCCAGATTTTCTATAGCTTTTTCTTCGGACGCCTTTTGGAGAGCGGAGACAATGTCGTCAAGTTTGCCGTTCATTATTTCGGGCAGATTATGAGTCGAGAAATTAATTCTGTGATCCGTTACCCTATCTTGCGGGTAATTGTATGTTCTAATTTTCTCGCTTCTGTCGCCGGAGCCGATTTGGCTCTTTCTGAAATCACTTCTTTTTTTTGCCTCTTCTTCCTGCTTTTGCGCGAGAAGCCTGGACCTTAAAACTCCCATAGCTTTTTCCTTATTTTTAAGCTGCGACTTGCCATCCTGGCAGGAAACTATCATACCGGTCGGAATGTGAGTTATGCGGACTGCGGAGTCGGTGGTATTGACGCTTTGGCCGCCCGGTCCGGATGAGCGGAATACATCCACCTTAATGTCTTGGGGAGCTATATCAATGTCAACTTCCTCGGCTTCCGGCATCACGGCGACTGTCGCGGCGGAAGTATGGATACGTCCCTGGGACTCGGTTTCCGGTACTCGCTGGACTCTGTGCACGCCACTCTCAAATTTTAAATATTTATAGACATCGTCGCCTTCGATTTTGGCAATCATTTCTTTAATGCCTTCGATACCGGTAACATTTGACGACAGAACCGAAACTTTCCAGCCCATCTTTTCGGCATATCGTGAGTACATTCTGAATAAATTTCCGGCAAAAAGGGCCGCTTCGTCGCCTCCGGTGCCGGCTCGGATCTCTAAAATAATATTTTTTTCATCATTCGGGTCTTTGGCGATAAGTTGGGCTTGAAGTTTTTTGCTTACTTTCTCCATTTTGCCTTCTGATTCTATAATTTCATCTGCGAAAAACTCCTTCATTGGTGTATTGTCTTCTTTTTCCATCATTTCTTTTGAAGATTCCAGATCATCTTTCAGCCTTTTGAGCTCTTCAAAAAGCGCCATTGTTTCTTTTAGGTCAGAATGCCTTTTGGAAAGCTCCTTCAATTTTTGAGGATTTGAAGTAACATCGGGAGATGAAAGTTCCTTCTCGATTTGTGTGAATTCGTTTTTATATTGATCATATTTTTCTAGCATATTATTTCCTTAATTTCGTCATTCTGGCTTGCTTGCGTATTCCGTATCCTTGGGCAAAGGAGGGACCAGAATCTATGAATTTTGTCTGGATTCCCGCCGGAGTTTATGCTGAATTTAATTCAGTGCGGGAATGACGGGGAGAAGTGACCTAATTTTTCTAGCATTTCACTCCGTTCAATGTAAACTAAAAACAATTATAGCGCTTTTTGGCGTACCAAAATAGCGCTAAACTTCCTAAATATTTATTTGTTGGCCGTGTTTTCGTCTTGTGCGGCTTCTTTTGCTGAATCTTCCGGCTTGATTTCGACCTCTTCTTTTTCGAGTTCTTTCTTAATTTTTTCCACCTTTTCGTCGAGATTTTCAACTTGTTTGGCTTTAGCTGTGTTGGATTTCTTTGGCTGGTTTGCTTTCTTCAGCTTCTCTGCTTGCTCCATTCGCGCCTTGAATTTATCAACTCTGCCGGCCGTATCAACAAGCTTTTGTTTGCCGGTAAAGAATGGGTGGCAGGCGGAGCAAATCTCCACAGTTAAATCTCCGACGGTGGTCCTGGTCTCTATGACATTGCCGCAACCGCAGGTTATTTTTGCTTTCTTGTATTCCGGATGAATGCCTTTTTTCATAACAGATAGATTATAGCAATTATTTGAAAATTAATCAAGAATATCGTATTAGATAATCAAAAATCTTACTCTAGCAATCTACGTTAGATAGTGAAAATCTTACCGAAAATAGCCATACTTTCTTAAAGTAAAGACAGAAAGGAGGCTTGAAAGGAAATGATGAGTAAGCA
>JAJYQQ010000057.1 GCA_021794535.1 bacterium | reverse complement strand
GCGCTCGCCTCGGTTTATTCTTTGGTCTTGATCGCATCTCAGGCAAGCTTTGGGGTTGCATTTGTTTCACCTGCCGCACCAAACCCGAACCAACTATCAAAAGAGATATTGACAAAGATTAATGCAGAGCGCGCCGGCAGCGGCGAACCAATCCTGGCTGAAAATCCCGCCTTAGACAAGGCGGCCCAAGCAAAACTTCATGATATGTTTGGTAAAAATTATTGGGACCACACCTCACCCTCCGGCGAGAAAGCCTGGACATTTATCGGCAATGCGGGATATAGCTACTCCGCCGCCGGCGAGAATCTTGCCAGGGGCTTTACAAGCTCTGATGCGATGGTTAACGCCTGGATGGCAAGCCCAAGCCACAAAAAGAACATTTTGGACAAAGATTTTAAAGACACGGGGATAGCCGTCGGCAATGGAAAAATAAACGGACAAGAGGTTACTTTGGCGGTGCAGCTTTTTGGCGACCCTGCGCCCGTTGCGGCCGCCAATCCCGCTCTTGTTGCCGGAGAAAAGTCCGTGTCGCCGAACTTCAGCCTGGAGAATCCGATGCTTCCCGGCAAAGTGCCTTATTTTGTGCTATATGCCATCATTTTCGGCCTGTTAGCTTTTGACGGCGCCATGATCCGCATGAATAAAGAGCACAAAAATAAAAAATATATGCTGGCTTTCAGGGCATCACTGGGAATAAATGTGCTGATTCTGGCCATGCTGTGTTTAAATATTAGCCAAATATTTTAGGATGAAGCATGGAAAACAAAGAGCAACCCCGGAACATGAAAAATATGAAGGCAGCCGCAACAAATCCGGTCAAAGGATGCATCAGCAAACAGCAGAAACTGGATGAAATAAGGAAGGAAATTGATGGAACCGGTGACGCGCTAGGCATGGAAATCGATAAGGGGATTAAAGAAACGGTTGTTTTTTTAAACGCCCTCGGCGTAAACACAAGCCAATCTTGCGAAGGACACAAAGGAAAAAACTCGGGATTTCCATGGCCATGGATACAAATCGACGCGCCGGGCGAACCTCGGGAAAAGTATGAGGGGCAGATAAAGCTGTTTGAGCAAATGGCGGAGAAAAAAGGCCTCGATCCGAAAGATTACTGGGCCAGGCCTGCCGGCTTACCGAAGAGCTGGTTTGAAAAATGGGAGCGCCTACACATCCTTTGGAACAAAAGCATTGCTTTGAGCGCCAAAACCGGCAAACCGACCGGGGAATATACAGAATGGACGGCGGAAAATAGGCGATTATATGAAAAAACATCCAACCTGTTAGAAGAGTTTTATGAAGAGCATTCCCCTGATTTCCCCGAGAACAGATTAGCCCTCGACAAATTTGAAGATGGCGGATTTAGAATTTCTTTTCAGGAAGATATAAGCAAAAAACTAAGCCTTAAGATTATAAGGGATGAAATGAGCGGCAAAGAAAGAGAAAGGCAGAACAAAAAACTGCCGGCGCGAAAAACTGAGATGGCCGCTTTTGCCAAATTTCTTGAGAAAAAATATTGGGAATAATTTTATAAATTCTACATTGAAAGCTTAGACCTTTTTGTTTAAAATAGAATGATTACAAGAAAGGAAGATATGTACGATTTAATTATACTCGGAACCGGTCCGGCCGGACTTGCGGCGGCAGTTTACGCGGCCAGATACAAGATGAATTTTTTGGTAATCGGCGCTCTCTCGGGCGGCACCGTTACTCAGGCGCACATGGTGGAGAACTACCCCGGCATTGAGGGCGTAACCGGCATTGAACTTGGCAAAAGAATGGCGGATCATGCCGAAAAGCTTGGTTCCGGTATCACGGCTGACTTAATTAAGAAAATCGAGAAGAAAGACGGCTATTTTGTCTTGCATGGAAGCAAGGAATACGAAACAAAGAGGATTCTGCTGGCCATCGGGGCGGAAAGAACAAAGTTGAAAATCAAGGGAGAGGATGAATTTCTCGGGAAGGGCGTGTCCTACTGCGCGACTTGCGACGGCCCATTTTTCAAAAACAAAACAGTTTGCGTGGTTGGTGGCGGAAATGCGGCCGTTACCTCCGCGCTTTACATGGCGGAACTTGCCGAAAAGGTTTATTTAATTTATAGAGGAACCGAGCTTAAGGCAGAACCGGCGTGGATAGAAAGTCTGGAGTCGCAAAAGAATATAGAGACTATTTACAATGCCAACATCACCGAGATTCAGGGTGAAAATAAGGTTGAAAAGGTATTTCTCGACAACAACCGAGAAATAGAGGCTGACGGTGTATTTATAGAAATCGGGTCAACGCCAAACAAAGCACTGATCGCCGGGCTCGGATTAACGACCGACGATCGCGGATACATTACCGTTGACTCCGAGCTGAAAACCGGAGCGAAGGGCATCTGGGCGGCAGGTGATATCGCCCAAAACGGCTTCAAACTGCGCCAGGCCATAACGGCTGCGGCAGAGGGAGCGATCGCAGTTTACAGCATTTATCTCGACACAAAAAAGTAAGGCTTATTTCTCTCTCATTTTAAGGACTTTTGTTCTCAGTTTGCGCCAATTATTAGTTCGCTCAGGCAAAGCTATCAAATCTTTATCCACAGTTTGTTCTTGACAAAGATATTTTTATGCTTCATTTTAGCATTATTGTGTTAAGCAAAAAATTTAAGGGAAGGAGGTGATAGTTATGGCAGATGCAGTAATAGGTTATTGTGTAAAATGCAAAGAGAAAAGAGAAATGCAGGACGCTTCTGAAGTTACCATGAAAAACGGCCGAAAGGCTATGAAAGGTAAATGTGGCGTTTGCGGCACAGGGATGTACAAGATTTTGGGTAAAGCTTAAATCTACTCGAGAACTTTTGAGGTTCTCTTTTTTAAATAAACAATCCGGCTGTTTCGGTCGGATTGTTTATTTTTGGGGTATTTACAAGGTTCGACCTTGTAGCACTCGTAGCACAGAGGTAACCTTCCCGAGTAAACAAAGGGGCTGAGGGCTGAAGCTGAATGTGTTTTATTGAATGCGTTTAAGTTGAAAAAACACCTACTTTTTGCTATAATCGGGTAGTCTGCCACGTTCGTCCGCCTTGGCTTCGCCTTAGCGAGACGGGTCTCGCGGCATAAATGATTGAGCCGCGTTCGTCTAGTGGCCTAGGATACCTGGTTCTCATCCAGGAGATCACGGGTTCGAATCCCGTACGCGGTACCAAAAAATACAGTGATATCTTGCATATCGATGTCTTTTTGCGTATGGGTGAGAACCCGTTATGAAGACGCTTGGGGTAAATTGTTTTCTAGCTCCAGTTAAACTAACCAGCTTTCGGTTAGAATAAATGTAGGCGGCTGAGCCGCTTCGAATCCCGTACGCGGTACCAAGAAGATTCTTTCTTACGGATTTTTCTATTGACTGCATAGTTTTTATGCTTTAAATTGGTGCTGTAAAAACAAAAATAAAATTGGAGAAAAAATGGCAGACTCATTATTTACAAACGAAAATAATCAGGCCAAGAAACCAAAGAAGGAAAGTAAACTGTTTAAGCCGTTGCTCGCTATCCTGGCGGTTATCATTATTTTAGGAGGAGCTAGTCTCGGTGGAATGTATTGGCAAAGCAATGAGATGCAAAAGCAAAGATCCGACTCTGACACCAGAATTGCGGCAATGCAGAAACAGATTGATGATTTGAAGAAAGAGGAAACCAGTGCAACTACCACAACAACAAAACCAGCGGCAGCAAAACTGACAAATGACCAAATATTTGCAGAAGTCTCTTCGCAACTTGGTTTTACTAGAGATCAATTATCTTCTTTCAAGATTCATAATGATAAAGATAGGGTAGTATACAGAGGTACAGAAACCAGAAATGCCGTTTGGGGCACCCATTACGCGTATAAAGATGGTACTACATGGAAGCAGATACCCGGAGACAGTGGTCTTTCTCTAATGACTTGCTCAGATATTAGTTCGGTTCCCGAAAAATATAGAACAGGATGTGTGGAGGAAGGAACTAATCAAACTTTATACACAAATGCAAAAAATGAATTTGTAAACTATCTTCCAGATGATATGACATCATACATTGGACAATAAAAATTAAGGAGACATCAGATGGAACCGCAAGAATCCAACTTCACAGAAGTTTCGCCGGACAAGCAAAAGCATAAATTATTAAAACCGTTGCTAGTAATTTTAGTTGGGATAATTCTCATTGCCGGAACCGGATTTGGAGTTTGGTGGTGGAAAAGTGGAGAACTAAATAAGCAAAGAAGTGATAACGACATCCGAATCGCAGCAATGCAGAAGCAAATAGATGACTTACAAAAAAAGTCGACAACTACAACCTCCACCGCAAAACCAGTGACTCCCACCAATGACGTTTGGCTGAAAAAGGCTAAGGAATTAAAATTTAAGTATATTGCCTTGGGCAGCAACGTAAGAAGCGTTATTCAAGACCCGTCCGATAGTAATATCTTTTACTACGCAGATTGGGGAAGCTCCATAGATCAAGGCAGCCAAGGACCAAATGCTATTTATAGATTTGATGTATCCACTATTAAAGATTTTGCTGGTGACGATAATGCATCCTTATCATTAGCCGCCGGGGAACTCATTTACCAGAGAGACGCTCTTACTCTTAAGCAAAAGAATGATCTGTTAAAATTGGTCGGTTTCGATGGAAGGAATTTAGTCTTTTATGAGGATGGCGCTATGGATTCGCCGGGACCGTGTTTTGTCCCTTGGCTAAACACTAAGAACCTTGAGTCCATCAATGTCGATGGGAAAAATCCCACACCTCAAAAATACAATATCAGCTCTGCTATTTATTCAACAGAAAAACCAAAACAAGCAGCCTGCATAAAACAATTACCTCAATAATTTGGAGAGATTTCATGGAACAAGAACCTAAACATAAATTACTAAAACCACTGCTGACAATCTTAATCGGGATCGTTCTCATTGCCGGAACCGGACTCGGGATTTGGTGGTGGCAAAATGGGGAACTAAATAAGCAAAGAAGTGATAACGACATCCGAATCGCCGCAATGCAGAAACAGATTGATGATTTGAAGAAAGAGGAAACCACAACAACAAAACCAGCGACCAATACCACAACTGACAAAACGGCTGGTTGGAAAACTTTCACAAGTACCGAATATGGTTTCTCTATTAAATATCCCGACAGTCTCCAAGAAAATACTTTTACGAATCCCACTACGCACATCACTGAACCAGATTTTGACTTTGGGCCACTAAATAATACTAGTTTGGCTGGTATGATTCGTGTTGTGGTTAATGATTCTCAGTGGGCAACCAACAAAGATTTTGCCCACTGGGCGACTGGCCAAATAACAAGTGAAAAAGAAACCACCATTAACGGACAGCCAGGCTATCGCACAGTTGCAAATTCTGATGGGGGTACTTCAGATACCGTTTTTATTATCCATTCCGGTAAAGCATATGAAATAGGGTTTGTTAGAGTATCTGGGCCTGGTACGAGCGGGCAAGTCATAGATAATTCACAATACCAGGACACCTTCGAAAAGATGATCTCTACTTTCAAGTTCACAAATTAAAGAAGAAAAAATGGAACTACAAGAACAGAAACATAAATATTTAAAATCACTTCTTATCACATTGGCTGGAATCATTTTCATTGCCGGAACCGGATTTGGAGTTTGGTGGTGGCAGAATGGAGAACTGCAGAAGCAGCAGTCAGACTCTGACACCAGAATCGCGGCGATGCAGAAACAAATTGATGACTTAAAAAAGGAACAGACAACCACCACAACAACAAAACCGGCTCAATCAACCGCAAATACAAACCCATCGGGTAGTGCCACCGAAGGATCTTCTCTGCCGACAATCGTCGGGGCATGCACAAATACTTCCATCGCAAGCATTCAAACCCGCCTGCCCGGCTCGCCGTCAAGCATGGGCATGTCAGTGAACTATGACAATGGCGGCTACCAAGTTTCCTATGACAATCCTGCCAGCATACAAGACTGGCAGAAGAGCGACCAGGTCAAAATGTGCCTTGTCTCAATCCCAACCAACTGCCCGGCTGGAGATAATCGCGGCAAGGTCTACAAAACTACGAACTTAAAAACTAATGAAGTCTGGGAAGCGCCCGATGCATCGCATAGTTGCGGCGGCGCCTAATTAATCATTGTCAACAAATCGTAATCACATTGTATGAACAAATTAATTTTGATATAATAAAGGTGATGAATAAAAGATTTTTTAACTTCCTGCCCGCTCGTAGCTTCTTTGCGAAGTCGGGTTTCTTTTTTACCAGTCTTGCCTAGCGGAAGATAGCTTAGAAATTGATTAAAAAGCCCTTCCGCAAGGAGGGATTTTTAGTATAAAACCACAATTGCCAATTTCTAATGACCAATAAATTATAAATTTGATAAAATAACTAAAAAAATTGTCATTCTGAACTCGATTCAGAATCTAGAGAATAGTATATAGACCCTGGATCACGACCCAAAATGACGGAGAAATAATGGATATATCAAAAAATAAAGAAAAAATAGGCGTCTTGGGACCGGAAGGAACATTTTCCCATCAGGCAGCAAAAAAACTGATTGGAATGGATTCTGGGCAAGCCTGCCTCGCCGGCAGGCAGGCCAGAATGACAAATAATAGTGAAATCATTTTTTATAAAACAATTCATGATGTTTTCGAGGCTGTCGAAAAAGGGGAATGCGATAAAGGGGTTGTGCCGATAGAAAATTCTCTTGGAGGGTCAGTTGGTTTCACATTGGACGCGCTCCTTGAATATGACCTAACTATTGAGCTGGAAGAAATCGTACCGATAGTCCATTGCTTGCTTGGGGTAAAAGGCACAAAGAAATCGGGAGTTAAATACTTATACGCTCACACTCAGGCTTATTCACAATGCGAGAAATATATCCGCGAAAATTTACCGAATGCAGAGGTTCTGGAAACAACAAGTAACGGTGAATCTGCGAGACTGGTTCGGGAGCGCCGCAAGGGTCCGTCCCTTGCGGCACAACATGGACATACAAAGGACGGACCCTTGCAATACGCGGCGATCGCGCCGGAAATAACCGCAGAAATTTATGGTTTAGAAATCCTACAGAAATCCATACAGGATAGCAAACATAATGCCACCAAGTTTGTGGTAATTTCGAAGGCCGAAACCAAACCCTCCGGCTATGACCGCACGTCGGTAACCGTTTATCCGCAGATTGACCGACCGGGAATTTTATACGAAATCCTCGGTTATTTCAAGGATGCTAATTTAAATTTATCAAAAGTCGAGTCACGGCCAAGCAAGGGAAAACTGGGAGACTATATCTTCTATATCGACTTTCACGGCCACATTAACGAAAAACCGGTTCAGAAAGTTATCCGGGAACTCGAAAAAATTGCCTTTGTCAAAATCCTCGGCAGCTACGGACGAAGATACTGACGTATTTTCTTAATTTACAATTTCCAAGTCCTAATTTCTGATCAATTTTCTAAATCCTAAATTTCAAACTTAATTTTGACTTACGCTGAATAGGTACAACCAGAGTAGCTAAGTGTATCTGTGGAAACTTTTGACTAAAGCGCTTATTTTATAGATAATGGGAAACATGAGAAAAAAGCTTATAGTCGGGGGTGTAGTTTTAGCGGTCTTTTTTGCTTTTTCGGTTTCTCTCGGAAAAAAAGATTATACGACAAATCAATCGAGCAGAATTAATCCGAAGGTTGCCGCCGAGAAAGCGGCCGATGAAAAGAAAGAAATAGAAGAGTATCGGCAGAAGTACTCTCTCAATGAAACAAATCCGACATTTAATGACTTTATGATCCAGGCGAAAGAGGGAATAGTCGTCGACGCTGAAAATGGCAATGTGCTTTATGAAAAAGATGCCCACACCCCGCTTCCTCCGGCTAGCATTACAAAAATTCTGACCGGCACAGTCGCCCTTGAAACTTACGATATGAACCAAAAGCTGACCGTTTCCAAGCATGCCGCCGGCATGGAGGCATATAATATGTCGACCAGGGAAGGCGAAAAGCTAAAAGTCGAAGATATCATGCATGGCCTCTTTATGATCTCGGCAAACGACGCCGCTGTTATTCTAGCTGAAGGAATCGACGGAAATCAGCAGACATTCATGAATAAAATGGACGAAAAAATAAAGCTTTTGGATCTGAAAAATACAACATTTAAAAACCCGACTGGCCTTGATGAACCCGGCCACGTATCAAGCGCCTACGATATTTCAAAGATAACTTACTACGCCCTGAAGGCTCATCCCGAGATTTTAAAGTACATGGGCGATAAAAACGAATATTCTATTCCAAAAACTGACGAAAATGACGCCCACTACTGGCCGGGGCATGTATCGCTGACTATGAGAACTTATCCGGAAATGCTCGGCGCAAAAACAGGGTTTACTGATACCGCCAGGAATACATTTATTGGCGTAGCGCAAAAAAATGGCAGAAAGTTTATCTTTGTTTTTATGGGTTCAGACCGCGGAAATGAAGACGCAAGGGCATTGCTCAATTTCGGTTTGAGCAAAATATAGGATTATTACAATTTTCAGTTCTCAATTTTCATTGAATTTTCACTGAAACATTGGATCATTTACTGAAAATTGTTAATTGGAAATTGGAAATTTTACAACTTGGTTTGCTAAAAAATGGTCATGGTGTGTATAATATTATATGCTATAGCTTTAATGCTGTGACCAATTTCAAAGGAGGGGAAAATAGAACTCGTTAGCCTGGGCGACTTGATGGAACGGGATAAGGTGGCAAAGTTTAGCCAATATTTATCTTATGTGGTTTTGCTGATAAATGTTAGTGTATTGGTTACGTTTTTAGTGTTGGCTATTTTCACTCAAAGTGAATCTATTTTTAATAATTTTGCCAGAACTATAGTCAGCGTTTCCATTCTGGGCGTCATTATTTTCTTCTTCTCTTTGAAAGTGAATAAGTCCGAGCCAAAGAGCAATCTGCTTTTGCAGTTCTCGTTTTTATTTGCCTATTTTTTCTCTCTCCTTCAGCTTACTGGAGGAACAAACAGCCCGCTCTTTCCTCTTTTTTATGTATTTGTAACCATTTCAGCCTTTTATTCCATTATGGTCAGCTCGATATTGGTGGCCATTGCACTGATGTATGAATTATTTATCGAAGTCTATGCTAAAAATCAGAGCTTGCACAGTATTCTGGTTTTAGACGGGCCCAATGCTCTCACATTAATTTCTATATTCCTTTTCTCTTCCTGGCTTGGGTATAAATATCGAAAGGGAATCGTCGAAAGGTCTACCATGGAAAGCTATACCAAGAACGTTTCCGCCGACAAAAGTAAGGACCGGGCAATACTTTCAAATATTGCAGATGCTATTTATGCCGTTAACTTAAAAAGAGAATTAATACTCTTTAATGAGAGGGCCGAGGAAATAACCAACTGGAAATCCGGAGATGCCGTAGGTTTGCCATGCAAGAAAGTGATGAACTTAAAGAATGAACAAAGTATTAGCATCTGCGAAAAAGACTGTCCGGTTTTGGCCGTATGGAACACCGGAGAAAATGTTACAAGGGATGATATGTGCATTTTTGGCAAAAATAAAAAGGACATTCGCCTGGAAGGTTCTTACGCGCCCATAAAGGAAATGGACGGCAAAGTAACGGGCGCTATTTGTGTTTTCCGCGATATCACCAAAAAAAAAGAGGTTGAAAGAATGAGATCAGAATTTGTCTCTACCGCTTCCCATGAACTTAGAACTCCTATTACTGCCATGTCGGGATATATCGAGCTTGTCATGAATAATAACGTCTGTAAGATTGACGATAAAGCTCGTGAATACTTAACAAAGGCATTTAATACTGCGGGGGCAATGTCAGTTTTAATAAAAAATCTTCTAGTCGTAACAAAAATTGAGGATAGAAAAATAGAATATGATATAATCAACTTTCCGCTGAAGGGCCTTGCAGAAGAAGTTATAGAAGTTTTCAAAAATAGGGCCGCCAAAGAAAACATTGAGTTGAAGTTTCTTGCAAGTCCAAATCTCACTATCAAAGGGAGGGCAATTGGACGCTCTCTGGATGTTAGGGCAGACAAGGAGCAAATAAGAGAGGTCCTAAACAACTTGGTTGAAAATGCTATCAAGTTTACCCAAAACGGATCCATCACTATTTCCATAGATTACGATGACGACTTTGCCAAGGTGTGCGTCGCGGACACCGGTGTAGGCATTCCGGAGGACGGCCAGAAACATCTCTTTGAAAAATTCTATCAGGTTGACAATAGCGCCACTCGCGCGGTAGGCGGCACGGGTCTTGGCCTATACATCACAAGATCCATAGTCGAGGCCTTTGGTGGCAGGATTTGGGTGGAGAGCGCAGAAGGAGAAGGGAGCAAGTTTTACTTCACGGTGCCCAGATCTTTGGATTAACTATACATGGATTAACTAAACAGGATTAACTAAACTATTGCAAACTTTGCTTTTATTAATTAAAATTTCTATTAATGACTAAGGTATTGCTAGTAGAAGACGATGTGGCTCTTAGGGAAATATACTCCGCCAGGTTTAGCGCGGAGAATTTTGAGGTTGCTTCAGCCGGAGATGGAGAAGAGGCCCTGACGAAAGCAATATCAGAAAAACCCGACATAATCATTTTGGATATTATGATGCCAAAGATTTCCGGTTTTGACATTTTGGACATTTTGCGGGCTACTCCGGAAACGAAGAATACAAAAATTATCATAATGAGCGCATTGTCTCAGGCTTCCGATATCGAAAAGGGCGCCAGGCTCGGCGCTGACGCTTATCTGGTAAAATCACAGGCAACCTTGTCTGACGTCATAGATAAAACCAAGGAGATTTTGGCAAGGCCGAGAAAAGAAAGCTCATCCGCATAGAGATCGG
>JAJYQQ010000006.1 GCA_021794535.1 bacterium | reverse complement strand
AAGAAAAGACTTTCAATCACGAAACAGAAAGATACCATTACACGCACAGAAGAACGAGGAGCGCCTACTTCAGCTTAAAAAGAAATTTAGATTACCTATTCACTTTTTACGATCATATTGAACTTGGGCCGCTTATTCGTTCTTGCCGAAGAAACCGTCTTTGAATTTGAATGAGTTTGATAAGTTACCGGCGTGTGTTTAGTTATGTCGAGTTGACGTTAGGTTAGTAACCTTGATGTACGAATTGCGCAGATTAATCTACCTTCATTGAATGAATAAATTCTTTAAAAACGGGATCTTTCAATTCTTGATATTTTTCTTTAACTCCATTAGCGCGCTTGGCTGCATTTTGCTTGGCTTTGGCATATTTTTGCTTAAATTCAGGATTCTTTATCAAGTAATCCCGAAAGGCCCTGTCTGTTTTCCAATAACTGCTGCCAAGGTAGGTTAAGTGCATATGATAGCGTCTCTTTTGCTCCACATCGTCCGGTAAGTCAATTCTGAGAAAAATTTTTTCATCATTGCTCGCTTTTGGGCGATAAACATAACCAATTTTTTCAAGCGTCTTTAGCGCATCCTTCATCATGCCCCTATTAACAGCAATCATAATATCGATAATAGCCTTACCTCCTAGCCCCGGGACTGCTGTGCTGCCTATATGTTCAATTTTATATTTGACCTTTAAGCTGTTTGAGATTCTGCTTTTTTCCATCTCAAATAAAGATGGAAAGATCTTATCATATGGCTTAAAAACGTATTTGTTCATTAGTTGTTTTTAGATTTCAAATATCTGAATTCCTGGATTCCGGGTTCCTCCAAAGGCGGGTTCGACCCGCGGGATTGATACTAGAGGTTAAAAACGGCGAATTTACCCTCTTCTAAAGCATAAATAGGCAATGATTTGTCGCCATAGTTTTCCAGTTCTTTGTGGGCTTTGTCCCAATCGATGAGGCCTCGTGGATCATCTGTCCCATAGCTTGACTTATAGTGCGGAATAAACTTAACCGGCACAATTCCAAGGCCATCCATACATTTCCTCCAATCGGCTGTCCAGAAGGAGTTCGAGAGCGCATCCGAGCCGGCAGAACTGCCGACAATAACCTCCCCTTCCAGATCTTTGGAATATCAAATTGTCTCAGCCAATATTGCAGCAGGTGGTCATCACCGCCCTGAATCATGACCACATCGCAATTCTTAATCTGTTCCTCAAACGTTTCCGGCATTGCGAGTTCGAAATCCGGTTTAATATCATCGCTAATTTGTCCCCGGAAACCCTCTTTGTATACGAAGAATTTATCCCATCTTTCTCTGGGTAGAGCAAAAAGACAGTAAAGAATTCTGGGATTCTTCCCTAAACCCTCGATTACCTCATTATAAAAAGCCTTACCCTTATCTCTTGCGTTTCCCAAGCTGCCTGATTGAAGGATGTACTTAGTCATTATTTAGTTCCCCTAATAGTTCCAGAGAGCTAACGGTGTAGGGCGAAAGATTGTCGGGCAGGTTATCGAGCGGAAACCAGCCAATCTCATCGTGCTTGTCCGGTTCCATGTTTTTCGGCTCACCTGAGATGTGCTTTGCCAAGTACCCTACTGCAATCCAATGTTTTTTGCCATCCGGTGCGATAGTTTCCTGGAAATCTAGCTTTCGTACGACTTCAATGTCGATGCCGATCTCTTCCATAATCTCTCTTTTTACGGCATCTTCTGCCATTTCGCCGTACTCTATGGCTCCTCCCGGTCGCGACCACATCCCTGCTTCAACTCGAGTGTCCTTACTCCTTTTTAAGAGTAAAATCTGATTCTTTTCATTAATAATAATTGCCCCTCCTGCTCCTACACCGATATAGTCTACGCCTGGCTTCAGCTTCTCTGTTGTCATAGAATCTCCCTCATTTTTTCGATATCGATCTCAACCCTTTTGTCGACCTCAGAGGTACTTTCGGTATCAAGTTTATAAATCCGGCCCGTCTTTATTTTGTAAAATCGGCGCGGATTGTGCCCGAGAAAATCATCTACCTCATGTACATGTTTCTTTAGTTCCGACGGATCCGTAAACCTTTTTTTATAAATTAGTTTAATTGCCTTTGGCAGCTCGCTCACAGCCACTTGTCTGGCTGTTCCCTCAATATAGATGCCGTCGGCTTCTTCGGGGGTTGCTTGGGAGTCAAAGATCGTAACGGATACATTTGAATTTTCCTCAAGATCCTTCACGTGTCTAGTTTCTTTTCCAGATACGAAGTAAAAATCCAAGCTCTTGTCAGAAGCGTAAAAAAGCGGTGCGGTCCAAGGAATGTCATTACGGCAAGTACCAAGAACGAGATAAGCATTCTTTTCAATAATCTTCTTTGTTTTTCGGAGATTTTCCATTTTGGGAATTTATTTTTCCGGTTTCATGATCGGGAAAGTGATAATTTCGCGCATCACGGGAGAGTCTGTTAAAAGCATGGTCAGACGTTCCAGCCCGATTCCGTTTCCGGCGATTGGCGGCATGCCATACTCCATTGCCTCAACGAAATGTTCATCGGCGCGCATTGCCTCCTCATCGCCTTTTTTCAGAAGCTGTTTTTGTTCCACGAATCGATTTTCCTGGTCTTCGGGGTTGTTTAGTTCGGAATACCCATTGAAAATCTCATGCCCCATGACGAGCAGCTGCATTCGCTGAGCAGTATCCGGCGTGTCTTTTTCTGCTTTAGCAAGCGGTGAGACTTCTAGAGGGTGGTCGATTAAAAAGGTTGGTTGGATAAGGTTTGGTCTGGCCTTGTCTTTATAATAATCATCTAGAAGCTTTCCTCTGCCGGCTTTTGGATCCACCTTAAACCCTCGTTTCTTAAGTTCGGCGGCGAGCTTTTCTACGGTCGGGTATTTATCAATGTCGATGTCGCCGTATTTTTTCATTAGTTCCCTGAAAGTAACAACCGAATAAGTTGGCTTAAAATCTAATTTTGTGCCTTGATATGTAACTTCATAACCGCCAGCAACTTCCTTAACCAGCTCGGAAATGAGTTTTTCTGTAATTTTCATCTGGTCTTTGTAGTCTGCATAGGCCCAGTAGAACTCACAGTTTATAAACTCGGGGTTATGTGAGTGGTCGACACCTTCATTTCTAAATCCGACGCCAATTTCGAAGGTTTTCTCAAAACCGCCGACGATCATCATCTTGTGCCAGAGCTCGCCGATACAGATGCGCAAAAACATGTCCATGTTGTAGGCATTCAAGTGCGTTTTAAAAGGCTTTGCTGCTGCGCCCGAAGGGCTTAGTTCTAAATATGGAGTAAAAACCTCCTCAAATCCATTCTCGAAAAAAAATCTTCTAAGAAATTGAATAATTTTTGTTTTAGTTCTGATTTTGTTTCTGGATTCTTCGTTTGTGAGAAAGTCGAGATATCTTTTTCTGTATCTGGTTTCCACGTCTTTCAAGCCGTGCCATTTTTCCGGAAGCGGTTTCATGGCCTTTGATAAAAATTTCCAATTTGTGACTTCGACAGATTCTTCGCCGGCCTTGGTTTTGAAAACTTTTCCTTCGGCTTGAATAAAGTCGCCGGAGTCGACGTATTTTAGCAGGTCGTAACTAGACTTCAAATTATCAAGCCTAAAAAAGAGCTGTGTCTGGCCCGATACGTCCTGGATGTTGACAAAGAGAATTTTGCCGTGGCCGCGCTTGATCATGATTCGTCCGACGACCTTTACTTTCTGGCCTTCCA
Source organism: bacterium (assembly GCA_021794535.1). Taxonomy (GTDB): domain Bacteria; phylum Patescibacteriota; class CPR2; order UBA1875; family JAJYID01; genus JAJYQQ01. The sequence continues at coordinate 7,213 of JAJYQQ010000006.1, read as the reverse complement.
GTTTTTTAAAATCATCCTTGATTTCAGTACAAAAGTTTGTTCTCTCGCCCTTCGACGGATATGGGTCAACCCCCGCCTCGACAAGTTTTTTTAGGTTTTCTTTTCTTTGTTTAATGAAAATGTCTTCTGCCATAAGTTTTTCTCCTGTTAAAATTATATCTCAAGAAGCAGTTTAAATAAATAATTTTAGGCACTTTTAAACACTTTGCGCCTTCAACGACCAAAATTCTAAGTGATAAATCCGAAATTCTAATTTAAAATGTTTAATTGTGAATCCGAAAACCTATTGTGGTCCATTCAATTGAAAATTGAGTACAAATAAAGGGATTCCTCCGCTTTCCACTAGCGTGGTGGCGGTCGGAATGACAGCTTAGGGTGGTATCCCTCGGCATGCAGCCTGCACTTAGGCGGAGCCGCATGGGTCCTTATCAGGAAGTCGCTCGGGATGACAAAAGGGGTTAGATTCACGATTCTAAACGTTTCTGGTTTTGGTTATTCGAATTTGTTTAGAATTGAGGATTTATCATTCGGGTTTAAAAAGCTCCTACCGGTTTTTGGGTAAGAGCTTTTGGTGAATTTTTAAGGTTTTTCTAAAGAGATTATTTGATATCTTTAATCTTATACTTTATCTCACCGGCCGGGACCTTCACTTTTACTTCTTCGCCTTTTTTCTTGCCGATCAGCGCTTTTCCAATGGGGGATTCATTTGAAATAAGTCCCATCTCGGGGTCTGCCTCATATGATCCGACTATTTTAAAATTTGCCACACCTTTGTCAAATTCAACCGTGACCGTATGCCCGACGCAAACTTCGTCTGTGGCCTTGCAGGCAACTTCTTCGATAATTTTTGCATTCTTTAAAATGCTTTCTATTTCGCTTATTCTTCCTTCTATGAACGCCTGTTCGTTTTTTGCGTCATCGTATTCGCTGTTTTCGCTTAAATCGCCGAACTCCTTCGCTGTTTTTATTCTCGCGGCAACCTCCCTCTTTTTGACGGTTTTAAGTTCATTCATTTCCTCTTGAAGCTTCTCCAAGCCCTCTTTTGAAACATAGATATCCTTGTCCATTTTTTAGCTCCTTTCCGATTTAAATAGAGTGAAAAAAATAAGCCTTTTTTCGGGGCATGTTTTTAATACTTTAAAAGCTGCTTCTGGCAGTATGTTGTAAAAACCTGTTTCTAATCTCACCGCAAGGACTATGATTCAGTCAGCTTGTCGGTTGAAATTCTGAGATTTTAAACAGGTTCTAAGAGTATAGACTTCGAGGCCGTTAATGTCAATACTATTTTCCATACTATTTTCCAAAGCTCTTTGAAAAAAATGCTTCCAAGTCGGCAATTTTAACCCTTTTCTGCTCCATGGTGTCTCTGTCGCGAACTGTAACAGTATCGTCCTTGACAGAGTCAAAATCTACGGTTACACAATATGGTGTGCCTATCTCATCCTGCCTTCTGTATCTTTTGCCGATATTGCCGTTGTCGTCAAACTCGCACATATAGCTTAACTTCAGGGAATCAAAAATATCATGCGCCCTTTCCACAAGTTCTGGTTTATTTTTCAGAAGCGGGAACACGGCAATCTTTATCGGCGCAAGATTTTTGGGGAACTTCATCACTATGCGCGTTTCCTTTTCGATTTTTTCTTCAGTGTAGGCCGCGCACAGAATGGCGAGCAAACTTCTTTCCACTCCCATCGATGGCTCCACGACATGTGGTATGTATTTTTCATTTGTTTTTGGATCGGCATAGCTCAAGTCCTTGCCGCTATACTCTTGGTGCTTTTTCAGGTCGTAGTCTGTTCTGTATGCAAGCCCCCAAAGCTCACTTTGGCCGAAGGGGTAGTTATACTCAACGTCCACGGTTTTTTTAGAGTAGTGGGCGCGTTTTTCTTTCGAAATGTCATGGAAGTGAATGTCCTTTTCGTTCAGTCCAATCTCATTTGCCAGCCGCTGCATTACTTTGAGCCAGGAGTCAAAGATTTTCCGCCAATCAGCCTTGGGGCTCATGAAGTATTCCAGCTCCGCAATCTCAAACTCTCTGGTTCTGAAAATAAAGTTTCCAGGAGTCACCTCATTTCTGAAAGATTTTCCGACCTGCGCTATTCCGAATGGAATTTTTTGCCTTGAACTGTTTAGGATTTCTTTAAAATCTACAAACATGCCTTGGGCAGTTTCGCCCCGGAGATAAGCAATCGCTTTCTCGTCTTCGATGGCTCCAATGTAGGTTTTGAAAAGAAGATTGAAATTCCTTGCTTTTGTCCAGTCGATCTTACCGCAGGCTGGGCACTTAACTTTATTTTTCTCAATGACTTTAGCCGCTTCTTCCGGTGACTTTCCTTCTATGTCAATGCCGGTTGCATCTTCGACCAGGTGGTCTGCGCGAAATCTGTTTTTGCACTTTTTGCAATCGATAAGCATATCCGCAAACTCACTAACATGGCCGGAAGCCTCCCAAACGCGGGGATTCATAATAATCGAACTTTCAAGCCCAACCATATCTTCTCTTTCCTGAACGAAGATTTTCCACCACAGCTCTTTAAAATTGTTTTTTAAAAGGACTCCCATCGGGCCAAAGTCCCAGGTATTTGCCAGACCGCCATATATTTCTGACGATGGAAATACAAATCCGCGCCTCTTACAAAGCGAAACGATTTTTTCCATTAAGTCATTTTGTTCTGTTTTATTGCTCATAAATTTTCCATTATCCCTTCGTAATCTTCATCCGTAATCCGTCCGGCTTTCTTCAGTCTCTGGAGATCAAAGATGAAGTCGGCATAAATTCTCTTGTATGTTTCCATGTCCTCATCCTTCAAAACAGCAAGGACTTTTACGGATGTTACCACCCACTCTTCAAGCTCTTCGTCGCGCACATTCAGGCCGATGCGATCATCTTCGCTATCTTCAGGGGATTTTTTCGGATTTCCCATAGGTAAGATTATACTATTCCCCCGCATTCTTTGAAAGGCTTTTTAGGTCTTTTGCAAAGCGCCTCGCCTTAAACTCCCGTTGGTAAATAAAGTCAAGATATTTCGAAATTAGCTTCGAGGCTTCTTCTTCGGTGCCCCTTGGCATACTGATGATAGAATATCTGGGGAAAGCGTTTGCTTCTATGAACTTAAGCAATTTTATTACCTCGCTGGCAACGGGCAGCAGATCGGACTCCTTTTTACAATTTTCGCAAAACAGAGAGCCTTCCCCAAAACTAAGGAAATAGTTTTCGCCGGCTTCAACCGGTCTTTTGCACGCCGCGCACCTGTCAAGGCGCAAGCCATATCCCAAAAGAACAATTAGCTTATAGATATAAAGGCTGGTTACATACGGCCTGTTTTTTTCTTCATTCAAACTGCCGAAAACATCCAGGGTTTCTGAAAAAATTTGAGGGTTGGGCACCGCTTCAGGCAGGAGCTTTTGCAGGACCTCTGAAATAATAAAGTAGTCTGATATTGTTTCCAGCGTTCGGGTGGCATTATCAAAATAATTTAGCGGTTTGGCGGAGATCAGAATGTCCAGTTTTTTACCCTTTACAATCTCAAAATCACCATAGATAAAAAGCTCGGTTATCCCGGAGAGTTTTGACTTCGTCCGCCTGGCCCCTCTGACGACGGTTTGCAAAATACCCTTTTCTCTAGAGAAGATATATATGATTTTATCAGCTTCAAGAAAATTGCGCTTCCCGATTATGAGACCCGTGGCTTTGTAGTGTTTGTTTAAGGGTGCAGACAATTTTAACAGCTTACATTTAGAACTTGCTTGACCCGTTTCGCCACGTCATCCGGCGTGTGCTTGGTTTTGATGAGATAATCTTTTATGCCGAGTGCAAAAGATAGCTCCTGATCCATATCGATCTTTGACTCGCCAAGGTTTGTCAAAAGTATTACCGGAATGTCACGGTATTCTCTTTTCTTTTTCATTTCCTTTAGCATCTCCAACCCGTTCATATCAGGCATCAGGATGTCGAGCAGTATTATGTCCGGGATTTTCTTCTTGAGATTCGCCATACCTTCTTTGCCGGTGTTTGCTTTCATAACGCAGTAGTCAAGCATCTCGAACTTTTCACAGTACATTTCCTGCAAAATGTTGTCATCTTCGACTATTAGGATTGTCTGTTTCATTTTCTCTCCTTTTTATTATTTTAAATTAAGGGCAGCTGCTTGGCAATCGGAAGTCCGACAGTAAATATAGACCCTTTGTCTGGTACGCTCGTAACATCTATTCTTCCGCCGTGAGCATTGATTAATCGCTTGGTTATGTAAAGGCCCAGACCGGTTCCGCCGGCCTGCACGCTAAGCGCATTGTGAATTCTTGAAAATTTCTTAAAGAGCTTGTCCAGATCTTCTTTTGGAATCCCTACGCCCTGGTCCTCTATCTTTATTTCTGCGTATTGGCCCGTCTCATTGACGCTTATACTGAGAAGAGTCTTTTCAAACGAGTACTTTACCGCGTTGTCTATCAGGTTTTGCATAACCTGGAGAATCCTATCATTGTCACCCCATACGTATATTGGAGATTTTGTGTGTTTTGGCTTTTTGTTGTTTTTAATGCAACCGGTTATGTCCCGGCCCTGAAACCTGACCCGTATGCGTTTTTTCGTTATTTTTTGCCCAATCTCTTGTAGGCTTTTCAATATTACTTCCAACGTGTCGACGGGTTCTTTTTGTAGATTGATCCTGCCCAGCTCAATTCGCGAAACGTCAAGCAGATCCTCCACGAGGCCGATCATTCTGTCAGTGCTGTTTTCCATCTTTTTAAGCGAACTGGTTTGCATCTCATTTAGTCTGCCATAATCGTTGTTTAAGGTCATAGACAGATAACCCTTCATAGATGAAAGGGGAGTTCTCAGCTCATGAGAGACCATTGACATAAACTCATTTTTATCCTGTTCGAGCTTCTTTCTTTTGCTAATATCCCTGACGTGCAAAACGCCATAATTCTCATCATTCCAGCGCTTGATGACAGTTTTCATACTAACCATTGTCCAAAACTTGCCGCCCGCTGTCTCTATGAGATACTCCTTGGGCATGACCCTTTTCCCTTTTTCAAAAAAACCGTTTATTTTTTTTGAGAGCTCCTCTTCGTTGAGTGTTTTGTACTGCTGAACAGTTTCAAGAGAGAGCAGCGATGACCTGACTTCGAGATCCATGATTCTAAACAGAGAAAAGAGGCTTCTTCCCGTCAGGCTTATATTTTTCGAACCGAGTATTTCTTTTGCCCTTTGATTAACATCGACAATCACCTGTTCTTTCGAGAGCAGGATGATGGCATCCTCTACGTTATGAAAGATGAGCCGCCACTTTTCTTTTTCATCAATGACTCTTTGGGACGACTCCTCCTGGCTGATAAATGATCCGATCCGTGAACTGATGAGCTGTAGAAAATTCCTTTGCTGAACCGAGATATTGTTAATATTCTTGACCTTGTCCTCCAGCATGATAAATCCGATAACCTTTTTGTTATTAAGTATCGGTTGCGCCGTCCGGAATTTTTTACCCCCCATTTTTTCCGTGATATCCAGGAGTGAAAATTTATTGTTTTTTTGGTATGCCTCTTTGGGCAACAAGCCTTCCGTCGCATTGCCTTTCTTGTTGAAGATATCCGTTTTGTTTTCCCTGAAAGTATAAATCTTGGCCTTTTCAATTTCTAAAAATTCTGCCAACTCGCCTGCTATTTGCGCAAGCTTTTGTTTCGCCGGAAGGCCGGGACTTCCAAGGACTGCGGAAATGTTTTTACTTGCCTTAAGCTCCCTTTTCTGTTTTTCGGCTTGATAGTATAAAATGATATTTTCCAAAATTGTCACAAGCTTTTCTGCAATATCTTTCATTTGTTTTTTTGAGAGTAGCAGGCTTTTGTTGAAGTCTTTGTATGTAAAATTTAAAACGCCAAGGACATTTTTATGCTCATCAAGAATCGGGATAGCCACAAGAGATTTATAGGTTTTGCTTTTTACCCGCACGTAGACAGGATCTTTTCTTGTGTCTTCTATTATGACAATTTTTTTGCTTTTTGCCGCAAGGCCGGCCGCTCCGACCCCAACCTTAAAAGGAAGGGTTGTTCTCTCCCCGATTTTCCACAGGTAATTATACTCGTCCTTATACATTAGGGTGCAGCCGTTTGTTCCGGCATACGAGGTCAACACATCCTTTAAAAGCTTGACTGATCTTTGTATATTCTTTAGAGAAAAAGGCAAAACAGCCGATTTAAAAAGAAGGTTTTCAAAATCTTCTTTATCGGTTTCCTTGAGAGTAGGAGCCATAACTCTACCTGCTGCCCTTGTCTTTAGCATGAGTTACAGGATACATTGAGTACAGGAGAGCAGCATTGTAACTAGGGCTAAAAAAAAGATGCTTTTCGGGGAAATTTTTGGAGCTTTGACTAAAAATTTGTTAATAGCTATAATATTTGGATTTTGTCGTTGTCCATGTTTTGCCAAACTGATTTAGGTAGGCAAAGTTTGGCTTTGTTCCGGGCTCCGTTCCTGGTAGGCAGTAATCCAAAGTATACGGGCTGCCGGCATGAGGCGCTTGGGAAAATGTATACGGATTGAACCACACTTCGCTTAGTCCTGTCGGTTGCGCGAATGCCGCGTCAGGCTTGTTCGCAAGCAAGGCAGTGAAAATATCGTGCCAAGGGTATGCGGCTCCTTCTATGCCGCTTATCTGTCCCATTTTTGTATGGTCATTGTTGCCCATCCAGACGCCCACGGTGTAATCTGTGGAGTAGCCCATCGTCCATGAATCGGTATAGTTTTCCGTGGTTCCCGTCTTTGCCGCTACCGTGTGGCCCTTGATTTCCAGCTTATTGCCGTAACCGAACACTTTCTGCCGCGCCTTGTTGTCAGACAAAATACTGGTAACCATATAGGCAACCCTTGGGTCAAGCACCTGTTCTTTATTTCTGTGGACGTTGTATATTTCCTGATTTCGGTTGTCCAGTACTTTGTCAATGCCCGATGGAACCGTTCTGTTTCCGCCGTTAGCCAGCACAGAGTAAGCGCCGGCAAGGTCTATCAGCTTAACCTCTGCGCTGCCCAAACCGATGGAAAGGCCATATTGGTTTGGCTTGCCGTTTATTGTGCTTATTCCGAGATTTTTCGCCATACCGATAATCTTGTCGACTCCGGCAAGCTGAGTCATCTCAACGGTCGGTACATTTAAAGAATTTGAAAGCGCCGTTCTGGCGGAAACATTTCCCATAAAGCTTCTGCTGTAGTAGATCGGAA
>JAJYQQ010000038.1 GCA_021794535.1 bacterium | reverse complement strand
TCTTTTCGAACACCGGATGCTCAAAGCAAAATGTTTATCACCGGCTTTAACCTGAAAGTCGGCGGTTTGATGGAAGGCGCGGCTACAGAGGTTACGGAAGAAGAAGAGGAGGAAGAAAAGGGTAATGATGGAGCCGCGGGAAATAGTGGCCAGGAAATGCCTCTGGCAGCCTAGAAATTGCTTTCGCAGATCCTAAGACACACTGTGATCACTGCCATTGTCATCTCGACTGCCAATACGTTAGTTGCGGGCAGGGGAATTCTTCATTAATTTTCAATAAATGTTTCAATTAATCAATTTTCAAATTGTAAATTGATTGGTTATTAGATATTGGGCATTAATCATTTGGCAAAGGATTCCTTGCCTTATCCCTGGCGGTCGCTGAGCCACTCGAGATAACAGGGGTGTGAGGTGTTTAGATTCATTTTCTTGCAACCGGGCTTACTTTCTGCTATACTTTTAAGGCAATTAAATATAAGACACACGCTTTTTGATGCGCCGATTTCTCCCGCTTGCGGGTTTCGGGGCAGGTGATAAGGGCGAAGGTTCGGCATCCGCCGGAAGAAAAGGAGAAAAATGGCAGAAGTAACAATGAAAGATCTTTTTGAGGCGGGAGCGCATTTCGGGCACCAGACGCAGAGGTGGAATCCGAAAATGGCTCCTTATATTTTTACCCAAAAGAATAAGGTGCACATTATAAATCTCGCCAAGACTGTTGAAAAAATGGAAGAGGCAAAGAAATTTATTCAGCAAATAGTGAAGGATGACGGGAAAATCTTATTTGTCGGCACCAAGAAGCAGGCGCAAGGCATTATAAAAGAAGAAGCTGCAAAAGCAGGAATGCCGTATGTGGCCGAGAGATGGCTTGGCGGCATGCTGACCAATTTTCAAACCATTGCATCAAGAACAAAATACTTAAAAGACCAGCAGCGCAAAATCGAGGAAGGCAAAGACATGACCAAGAAGGAAAGGCTGAAGGCGCAGCAAGAGATCGAAAAACTGGAAGCGACCCTGGGCGGCATCCTGGACATCACGCGTGTGCCGGATGCGATTTACATCGTTGATATTCAGAAAGAAGTGACGGCCGTAAGGGAGGCAAAAAAGATTGGCATTCCGATCATTGCGATCGTTGACACCAATGTGAATCCGGAGCTGGCCGACTATCCTATTCCCGCCAACGATGACGCAGTGAAGGCCATTAAGCTAATCACGGCATATATGGCAGACGCGGCGAAGTCTGCGCCAAAGAAGAAGGCTTTAGAAGAAAAACCCGAAACGCTAAATCCGAAATCCGAAACAAATTTAAAATCATAAATTTAAAAATTTAAAACATTTGAGAATTAGATATTGTCTGGAATTTCGACATTAGAATTTAATAGGTTCAGTTTGAATGACAAAAGGAGAGAGAATGGCTAAAATTACAGCAAAAGATGTGGCAGAATTAAGAAAGATTACCGGCGCGCCGATGATGGACTGCAAAAAAGCCCTGCAGGAGTCTGGCGGCAACGTTGATAAGGCCATCGAGTATTTACGGAAAAGGGGCGCGGCAACAGCGGCGAAAAGGGCCGAACGGGAAGCCAAAGAGGGCGTCATCGCCTCCTATATGCATGGTGATAAGCTGGGCGTTTTGGTGGAGGTAAACTCCGAAACTGACTTTGTTGCCAGAAACGACGAGTTTAAAGCCTTCGCCAGAGACATTGCTATGCATGTGGCGGCGGCAAACCCGGCATATTTGGCGCCGGAAGATGTGCCAAAGGAAGTTCTGGATAAAGAAAAAGAAATAGAACTTGAAAAGTTAAAGAAAGAAGGCAAGCCGGCAAACATTCTGGACAAAATCTGGGAAGGAAAAAAGGATAAATTCTTTGCCGAGAATTGCCTGCTTAAACAATCGTTTGTGAAAAATCCCGATATCACTATCGAGGAATTGCTAAGCGAGCATATCGGCAAAATAGGGGAAAAGATAGGGATCCAGAGATTTGTCAGATATGAAGTGGGGAAATAATAAGCTACGGATTACAAATCCTAAACGAATCTACAAATGTACGAATTGGCGCTAATTGATCTTTGGGCATAAATAAATTAGTAGATTCGTCTGAAATTAGTAATTAGTAGAGGGAGGAGGAACGACAAAAATGGTAGAAGATTTTATTAAAGAGGCCGAGCCGAAGTTTCAAAAGACGCTGGAAATAATGGAAGAGGAAATGGCAAGCATCCATACCGGCAGGGCGAGTGTTTCCATGGTGGATGACATTATGGTGGATGTTTACGGCGCGAAAAACCCGCTAAAAGCTGTGGCGACCATTACCATTCCCGAACCGCGTTCGATATTAATTCAGCCTTGGGACAGGTCAAATATGCAACGAATAGAATCGGCGATCCGGGATAGCGACATGAAGCTTAATCCAGTCAATACCGGTGAAAATATTCGCATAAACTTACCGGAATTAACCGAAGAACGCAGAAAAGAGTTTGTGAAAATTGCCAAGGAAAAGGCGGAGAGCGCCAAAATATCAGTTAGAAATATCCGCGCAGATGTATTAAACGCCATTAAAAAAGCAAAAACAGACGGCAAAATAGGCGAGGATGATATGTATTACGGTGAGGAACAGCTGCAGAAAGTGGTTGATAAACACAATGCGCAGATTGAAGAGGTTTTGGAGAAAAAAGAGTCGGACCTTTTAACCATTTAGGTTAATGGGTGAGTGGGTTGGTAGGCTAGTAGGCGAGTAGGTTAATCGGGCTTTAATCGGACTTGTCGTGAGAGTATTTTAAGCAGCCGGAAAGGATTATTTTGTCACTTTTAATAATGATAATTGGCGGAGTGGTAGTATTTACGATTATTGTCTTGGTGCATGAGATCGGACATTTTATCGCCGCGAAAAAAAGCGGCGTAAAGGTGGAAGAATTTGCCGTTGGCCTCCCGCCGAGAATCTGGGGGAAAAAGAAAGGCGAGACAACTTATGCGATTAACGCCATTCCCTTTGGCGGATACGTAAAGCTTTTAGGTGAGGACGGAGCCGATGAGAACGATCCGCGCAGCATGGCATCCAAACCCGCTTTTGTCAGGCTAATTATTTTGGTTGCCGGCGTAACCTTTAACCTGCTGCTTGCCTATCTTTTGATAGTGGCAAGTTACATAATCGGCATCCAGCAGCCGATTATACCGGGGCTGGCGGATCAACCGGGCGTCAAAAGCACGATGAAGGTTCAGGTGGAGAGCGTGGAAAATGGCACTCCGGCGGCAAAACAAGGCTTGAAAAAGGGCGATATTATAAAGAGCGTTGAAGGCAAAAGCATCACTGATACTGAAAGCGTCATTCAGATAGTTCAGGATAAGGTAAGTCGGGACCAGAGCGGGAAGATTAATGTAGCCATAGATAGAAACGGGCAGACGATTACGAAACAATTCAGCACTTACAAAGCCAAGGAGAAGGTCGGCAATAAGGAGGTTGATGTAAACAGAATAGGCGTCGTGCTTGATCAAACCGGAGAAATTTCGGCAAACCCGCTAGTGGCGCTCCGGGCGGGCTTTACTGAAATAGGAAGCTTTATCCCGGTCTATTTGGGCGGACTGTCCGATGTTTTGGGGAAAATGGTAACGCAGTTTTACATTCCGCAGGGCGTGCATGGTCCGGTAGGAATATTTGAGCTGTCTGGTTCCGCGGCGCAATCCGGAATCTTGCTGTTTATACAGTGGATTGCCCTTCTCTCGGTCGCTCTTGCGATAGTCAACATTCTGCCTATTCTGCCGCTTGACGGCGGCCACGCGTTTATTGTCATCCTTGAGTCAATAATAAGGAGAAAAATTCCCAAAAACGTGAAGTTTGGTTTGGCGTCTTTTGGCTGGATAATATTTGGCATATTTTTTGTCGTAGTAACCCTCCACGATTTAAATATAATATGATTTTTGGTATAGTAGACTAGCCGGGTAAGTTGATAAGTTGATAAGTTACTAGGTTACTAAGTTACTAAGGGAAAATGAAAGTAAGCAAGCTTTTTACAAAAACAACAAGAAATATTTCGAAAGAAGCCGAAAGTAGGAATCACGAGCTTTTGGTTCGCGGCGGCTATGTCGATCAGCTGATGGCGGGCGCCTACACCTATCTGCCGCTTGGGCTTACGGTTCTGAAGAAAATTGAAAATATTATTCGCGAAGAAATGGTGAGTATCGGCGGACAGGAAATACTTATGCCTGCGTTGCAGCCTGCCGAGAATTGGAAAAAGACGGGGAGGTGGGAAACGGTTGATGACTTGTATAGATTTACCAGTTACTATACAAAAACAGAGCTTGCGCTCGCCGGAACACACGAAGAAGTTGTCTCGCCGCTGGCGAAGAAATTTGTGTTTTCCTATAAAGATCTTCCTAAGTATGTTTTTCAGATTCAGACAAAGTTTCGCGATGAGAAAAGGGCGAAATCCGGAATCTTGCGAGGTCGGGAATTTCTAATGAAGGATCTGTATTCGCTGCATACAACCCAAGAAGACTTAGACAATTTTTACGAGAAAGCCATAAAATCTTATTTTAAGATATTTAAAAGACTTGGGCTTCAAGACAAAACATATTTAACTTTTGCTTCCGGCGGAACATTTTCCAAATTCTCGCATGAATTTCAGACCGTATCGGATGTTGGAGAGGATACGATTTATCTTTGCGAGAAATGCAGAGTGGCCGTAAATCAGGAAATTATTGCTGAGCAGAAGGAATGTCCCAAGTGTAAAAATAAGGACTTCAAGAAGCTAAAAGCCATAGAGACCGGAAATATATTTCAGTTAGGGACAAAGTTTTCGGAACCCTTTAACCTAAAATATCTCGACAAAGATGGAAAAGAAAAATTGGTAATTATGGGCTGCTTTGGTATGGGCCCATCCAGAATAATGGGAACAATTGTAGAAGTTTTATCAGATGACAAAGGAATTGTCTGGCCAAAAGAAGTTACGCCTTATCAAGTTCATTTGATTAATCTCGAGGAAAATGAAAAAGCGGAAAAACTTTATGAGAATTTGAAAAAGGACGGAATAGATGTATTATGGGACGACCGCGTCGAGTCGGCAGGTGTTAAGTTTGCAGACGCAGACTTGTTGGGTATTCCAATCCGCGTTGTGGTATCTAGCAAATCAACCAAGGCTGGTGGATATGAATTTAAATTTAGAAATCAAGATAAGACGGAGATTGTAAACGAGAAGGAATTTATAAAGAAGATTAAAGACTTTTATGCTAAATAAACAAGAAAACTGTCATTCCCGCGAAGGCGGGAATTCAGAAGTAAGTAATAGAATTATTTATGTAGATTCCGGATCGGAGTCCGGAATGACAAAGGAAGTAAATGCTAAATAAGATATTTGGTTATTTTTCACATGACATTGGGATAGATCTTGGCACCGCAAACACTCTTGTGTATGTGAAAGGCAAGGGGATTGTTATAAATGAGCCATCGGTCGTAGCCCTAAACACAAAAACCAAGCAAATTTTGGCGATTGGAGATGAGGCAAAGAAAATGGTCGGCAGAACGCCCGCAAATATCGTTGCCACCCGCCCATTGGTTGATGGAGTGGTGTCAGACTTTGAAATAACCGAGCAGATGCTGAAATACTTTATCGACAAGGTTCACAAAGAGAGCTTCACGCTTTTCCCGAGACCCAGAGTCGTCGTCGGCATACCGTCGGGCGTCACAGAAGTTGAAAAAAGGGCGGTTGAAGATGCATCTATAAACGCTGGCGCCAGGCAAGCATTTTTGATAGAGGAGCCCATGGCGGCAGCGATCGGCGCCAGGCTGCCGGTTCAGGATGCGGCAGGAAGTATGATAGTTGATATCGGCGGCGGAACGACTGAAGTGGCAGTGATATCATTGGGCGGCATTGTCTCCTCAAGATCCCTTCGCATAGCCGGCGATGAGCTAAATGAAGATATTATTCAATTTGCCAGAGATGAATATAATCTATTGCTTGGCGAGAGAACGGCGGAAGAGATAAAGATCGCTATCGGCAGCGCTTATCCAAGCGACGAGAAGCTGGAAGCCACTATGCGCGGCAGAGACCTGGTGACGGGATTGCCGAAGTCCATTACCATTATGAGCGATCATGTCAGAAAGGCGATGTCCAAGTCAATAGCGTCGATTGTCGACGCGGTAAAAATGACGGTTGAGGAAACTCCCCCGGAGCTGGTTGCAGACATTATGGACCGGGGCATAATCCTTGCCGGCGGCGGCGGGCTTCTAAGGGGGTTGGATAAGCTTCTGGCATTAAATACTAAGATGCCCGTCCATATCGCGGACGATCCGTTGACGAGCGTGGTTCGGGGAACCGGCCTGGTTCTTGAAGACATCGAGTCGCTAAAGGAAGTGTTGGTTTCTACGCAATATGAAAAATCACCGCGGGTGTAGAGTTGAATTTTGAATATGGAATAATGGAATTTAGAATGGGAATACAGAATAAGGAATTTGGCAGTAAAACTTTTATTTTCTTTAAAGATCATTTATTTAAGATTCCCGATTCCCATTCTGGATTCAAAATATAAAATTCTAAATTCTAAATCTATGAAGAAAGTATCATTCCTAATATTTTTCAGCATTCTCATAATCATATTCAGCCTTTTGTTTTTTAGATCAAAGGGGTCTTTTTCCTCTGTAGACTCGGGCATTACGCGAATCTTTTCGCCAGTCGGGATGGTCTTCTCCAATTCAACAGGAGGCATCAGAAGTTTTTTCACAAACCTTGGGAATATAGGCAATCTTCAAAAAGAAAATGCCAATCTAAAGGACAAAAACAACCAGCTGGAGGCAGAGGTAGCGAGAATGTCGGCGGATATCAAAGAAACAGAATCTTTAAAAAGAGAGCTTGGGTTTAAGAATGATTCCGGGTTCAATACTATTCCGGCCGAAATATCTTTTTTTGACCCCACAAACGTTCGCGAGACGGTCATTGTCGACAAGGGCAAAAACCAGGGCGTGAAGACGAATATGGCGGTGACCAGCGAAGGGACGCTAATCGGCAGAGTTACCGAGGTTTACGGTAATAGCTCAAAGATACTCTTGATCACAGATCCGTTTAGCGCCATTCCGGCTGAACTCACGACGATTGATGCGACCGGCCTTGTCCAGGGACAGGTTGGGATGGGCCTGGTTATCAATCAAGTCCCGCAGGAAACGGATCTAAAAAAAGGGGAAACTATTGTCACGTCCGGATTGGGCGGCCAGTACCCGAAGGGCTTGATTTTGGGCACGGTCGAAAATGTAAACAAGCAGAATAACTCCATTTTCCAGTCGGCTTCGCTTAAAACTTTGGTTGACTTCAAATCCATTGAAAGAGTGCAGATAATTAAGGACTGAATGACAACAGCATTAAATATAATAATTTTCATAGCCGCTTTTTTCCTGCAGACCACCTTTTTGCCGCGTTTTAACGTTTTTGGGTTGGTGCCTAACCTATTATTAATAATTGTCGCGGCATTTGCCCTCTACGGAAAAACGTATGAGTCTTACGTTTATGCTTTTGTGGCCGGGCTCGTTCTGGACACGCTTTTTGGCGGCCCTTATGGATTTCATATAGCTATGTTTATGGCGGTGGTATTTGCGGCAAGTTTATTTTCGGGGGAAGAAGATACGGAAGCGCCTAGCCAGCTTGGCATAATATTTACAGCAGTCGCGTCCTTGCTTTTTTACGGCATCCTATGGCTTGTTGTTGGCTTTGGCGCCAAAAATTTCACCCTTAATGGCGGGGTTTTTTCTCTGGAAGAAGCCGGAGTTACAACACTGTTTGCCTTAATAATTCTGCCGTTAGCCAGAAGGCTCTTTCAATTTGAAAAAAGGGCGGCTGAAGTAAGGAGAGTCCAATGAAAAAGCCGAGGAAAGACTTATTCAAAAAATTGGTCGGGCTTGAGGAGGGAGATAAGAAGTGGCGGATGGGCGAATCCCGGACCAAAGACAGTGAGAAGTGGATATTTCACATACTTTCGGCTGACCGGGAGGCGCCAAAGATCGAAACCGAGCGCAACGTCAAGCCGTTTATAGTCATGGGCGGGGCTTGTCTCCTGATATTTACGGTTTTGTTTGCGAGAATCAGTTATCTGGAGGTTTATAAAGGTTCGCAAAACAGGGTTTTGGCGGAAGGCAACAGGATGCGCGAGACGGTTATTCGCGCTCCCCGCGGCATTATTTATGACAGAAATCATATCAAGCTTGTTAAAAATACTCCCAGCTATGATGTGACGGTTCTGCCTATTGACTTGCCCGGAGACAAAAAGCAAAGAGAAGATGAGCTGTCTCAAGTCTCACAGATTGTGGGCGTCCCGATGGATGAGATACATAAAGACATAGACGCTAAAGGCATGCATTATACCCAACCCGTTCTCATTAAGGATAATATCTCAAAAGATGAATCTTTTGTGATAGCCGCTAAAGGACTAAAGGGTGTCAATGTTTCCGTCAATCCCATCAGAGATTATTTAGACGGAGGATTGCTTTCGCATGCGCTTGGCTATGTTGGCCGCATCAGCGAAGAGGAGCTAAAAGGCAACGAAGACAAATACAGAATGACTGATTATATAGGAAAAACAGGATTGGAAAAGTCATATGAGAGCGTTTTGAAGGGCAAGGACGGCGCGCAAAGATATGAAGTAGACTCAACGGGGAAAGTAGTGAAATTTTTGGGCCAGGAAGACCCTCATCTTGGCGACAGTTTGGTTTTGTCAATTGACTTTGGACTTGAACAGGAGTTGGCCGGGGTCATGCAAAAGGAAATGCAGAAAGTCAAGGCGACAAAGGCAACGGCTATTGCTATGGATCCCAAAACCGGCGGTATTCTCGCTTATGTCGACATACCGACATATGACAATAATCTTTTTTCGCAAGGAATTTCAAGCGCTGATTATGCCAATCTTTTAAACAATCCGGACAACCCGCTGCTAGCCCGCGGCATTGCCGGCGAGTATCCT
The DNA here is from genome assembly GCA_021794535.1 of bacterium. Taxonomy (GTDB): domain Bacteria; phylum Patescibacteriota; class CPR2; order UBA1875; family JAJYID01; genus JAJYQQ01. Next base: position 2,030 of record JAJYQQ010000038.1, on the reverse strand, counting down.
TCCGGATCCGTGATTAAGCCGTTTATAGCTTCAGGAGCTCTCCAGGAAGGCACGATTACAGAAAATTCCACAGTAAATTCAACGGGAGGCATTCATGTGGGAAACTGGTTTTTTCCGGATTGGAAGGCCGGCGGCCATGGTGTTACAAATGTCGTGAAGGCTATAGCGGATTCTGTGAACACATTTTTTTATGCGGTTGCCGGCGGATATGAAGGGATTCCGGGCCTTGGGCCGGACAAGATAAAGCATTATCTGGATCTCTTTGGTTTTGACAAGCAAACCGGTGTCGATATTGGCGGAGAAAGTAAGGGCAACATACCGGATCCGGCTTGGAAGAAAAGGGCTAAAAATGAAGATTGGTATCTGGGCGACACATATCACATGGGTATCGGGCAAGGCGATCTTTTGGTTACGCCTCTTCAGATTTCAAATGCCACATGCGTCATAGCTAACGGCGGCACGCTATACCAGCCTCATTTTGTCAGGCAGGAGGTTGACGAGAATGACAAGGTGGTTAAAACAATTCAGTCGAAAGTTATCAGACAGAACCTTATCGATCCCAAAAATATTGCCATTGTTCGAAAGGGCATGAGGCAGACCGTCACCGATGGGAGCGCGCGGTCTCTAAAGAATCTGCCGGTTGCCATTTCCGGGAAAACGGGGACTGCCCAGTTTGGCCCGAATAATGAGTTTGAGCATGGTTGGTTTACATCGTTTGCCCCATCGGACAATCCGCAGATTGAGCTGACTATACTTGTTGAAGGCTCGGGCGGTGGAGATGTGACTGCCGTTCCGATTGCAAAAGAAGTATACCAATGGTATTTTAGTAATAGAAAGTAAAAGGGCTTTAAAATGTCGATAAATGAAGAATTGCTAAGGAAAATCGCTAATTCTGGAAAAGATTCGCTTACAAAAATCAGACCCGACTGGGACGAATACTTTATGATATTGGCAAGGATTGCGGCGACAAGGTCTACCTGCCTTTCAAGGCCGACCGGAGCCGTCATTGTTAAGGATAAGCAGGTTTTGTCAACAGGGTATAACGGGTCCATGCCGGGCGTAACACACTGTAGTGATGAGGGAAAATGCTTCAGGAGAAGAATGGGCGCAGCTGACGCCGGCAAATATGACAATTGTCGGTCGATACATTCCGAGGCAAATGCCATAGCGCAAGCGGCAAAAAGAGGCGTGGAAATCGAAGGTTCGTCAGTGTATGTCACTCTTTATCCTTGCTATGTTTGCACCAAGCTTATGGCGTCGGCAGGAATAAAAAAGATCTATTATGAATATGAATACAAGACCTCTATCAAAGGATATGCGGAGAGAGACAGGCTTTGGCATGAGGCCACGAAAAAAGCCGGGATAGAAATACAGAAAGTAGACATAAGTGAGCCTGCACTAGCGAAGACGCTTACCTATCTTTTGATGGGCACATCATGGAGAAGAGAACTGTCCGAGGATGGCAAGCCTTCCGGCAAGATTGACCATTTGGACGTCATAATTAAGTAAGGAGAAAAATGTATTTGGGAGTTGATAAGCTACTTGAGCTTGTGGAAAAGGAGAGGCTTGTTGAGGGTCTTTGTGAGAGAGAACTTACAAATCCGGAAGGCAATGGATTTGATCTCCGGTTGGGCGAGCTTTTTACAATTAGCGGAAAGGGATTTTTAGGAGAAACCGAAAGGAAAACCTGTGACATTAAAAGTGTTGCGAAATATGAAAAAGGGGGAAAGCATTCAGTCGTCGTTAAACCGGGTGATTTTTATTTATTTAAAACAATAGAGAAAGTGAACTTGCCAAACAATCTGGTCGGATTTTTTAAGCCAAGGACCACGATGCAGAGAATGGGCATTTTTTTGAGGTCTTCACAGGCCGCCCCCGGGTACTCGGGTGAGCTGACGTTTGCGATTAAAAATCTGGGGCCTTGCGAAGTGGAAATAGAGATGGGTGCGCGGGTCATCCACATGATGTGTGCCGAGATAAAGGGCAAAACAAATCTTTATCGCGGCCAATGGCAGGGCGGCAGGGTTACT
>JAJYQQ010000003.1 GCA_021794535.1 bacterium | reverse complement strand
CATCTCAGACCCTCCTTTTATGCTTACTTGATAATACATAAGAATTGTAACATAAATGGAGGGTTCTTATGTCGAGCTGACGTTAAATTATAAAAAATTAAAACTAGATTCCCGATCGGGTCGGGAATGACAGGGGGATGGATTCCGGGCAAGCTCGCCTTGATTCGGCGAAGCTAGCCAGAATGACGAGAAACAGGGTTCCGGATCGGGGTCCAGAATGCAAAAAGAGATGATCTTCTCTAATATCGCGAGAGCAAATTTTAGCGCTTTGAGAACTGCGGGGCTTTTCGGGCGCGTTTCAAGCCATACTTCTTTCTTTCCTTGGCCCTCGGGTCCCTGGTCAAAAATCCTGATTTTCGAAGAGTGGTTTTGTTCGATTCATTATATTCAACCAAAGCCCTGGACAAGGCATGCCTTATGGCCTCTATTTGTCCGGTTTTCCCGCCTCCGGTTACAACCGCTGAGATATCAAACTTTTTAGCGAGTCCCAAAAGCTCAAGTGGAGAAAACATTTTCTCTCTGTCTATGGCGTCTGTGAAATAACTTTTAAAATCTTTGCCGTTAACCCGCATATTGCCCGTGCCGGAGTAAAGCCTGACTCTCGCAACCGCTTCCTTCCTTCTGCCAACTGCCGCATAATATTTTCCCTTGAACTGTATTTCTTTTTCCATTATTTTATAGCCCTTCCGTTTTCTATTTTTATCTCAACCGGTTTCTGAGCTTCATGATTATGTTTCTCTCCGGCATATACTTTCAGTTTTTTTAAGAATTCCTTTTGCAATCTGTTTTTGGGAAGCATACCGGAGATAGCGTGAACTAAAACATATTCCGGTTTCTTCTCTATCATTTCCTTGAAGGTTGTGGTCGTCAAGCCCCCGGGATACCAGCTGTGGGAGTAATATTTCTTATCTTCAAATTTATTGCCGGTAACCTTAACTTTAGCGGCATTTATAATAATAACAAAATCGCCCGTGTCCATATGCGGCGAGAAGGTCGGCTTGTCTTTGCCTCGCAATATGTCGCTTGCAATAGTGGCCACTTTGCCAAGGGTCTGGCCTTTTGCATCTACTAAGTACCATCGCCTTTCTATATTCTTGCTCTTTTCTATAAAAGTCTTCACGGCTCTCCTGCTAATTACTAATTTGTTATTGCTTCAGCCAAAGGCTGATCCGTCTCTGGCGGAAATCTACGAATTCTCATTCGGAGATTTTACTTTTTTTAACTGGCCTTTTCCGATCTTGCGGGCTTCTTTATTTGCCGCGCCCTTCTTTTCTGCCGGCTTTGCCTTGGTTTTTTCGGCTTCCTTTACCTTTTTAGCCAGTTTTTCGGTATCCAGAAGCTCGATGTAGGCCATTTCTGCCGCATCTCCCGGCCTCATGCCAAGCTTTACGATCCGGGTATAGCCGCCATTTCTATTTTCATATAAAGGAGAAATCTCGACCATTAACTTTTCTGTAGCATTTTTGTCTAACAGATAGCCATTTAAGGTCCTTCGGGTCAAAAGATTATTTTTCCTGCCTTTCGTTATCAGCTTCTCAACTATCGGCCTAATCTCCTTCGCTTTCGGCAGTGTGGTCTTCACCTTTTCATGAAGAATCAAAGAAGTCGCGAGATTTCTAAGCATCAAATCCCGATGGCCCTTTTCTCTTTTAAATTTTCTTCCTATGTATTTATGCCTGTGCATCCTCTATTTCCTTGCCTTCCTCTTGTATTTTGTCTTGCAAGAGCCCGAGCTCCTCAAGCTTTTCTATAACCTCATCATAAGCCTTTGCTCCAAAACCTTTAAGACCCTTTAGCTCATCCAGACTTCTCTTTAAAATATCATCAACTGTTTTGATATCATTATTTAAAAGAGCATTCGTGGTTCTCGGCGAAAGATTTATCTCTTCGACCATAATGCCGGATGAAGCGTCACTGTCGTCTTCTTTTTTCTCCTCCGGCTTTCTTGCTGTGGCGCTTTCCTTCCCGCTGATAATAAGAAAGTGGTCTACCAAAAACTCAGCCGATCTGGACAAGGCTTCCTCCGGTGTCATGGACCCGTCGGTTTCAATCTCCAGAACAAGCTTATCCAGATTTGTCATTTGCCCGACGCGAGTGCTTTCCACATTGTATCTGACTCTTTTAACTGGTGAGAAAAGAGCATCCAGCGCAATAAACCCGACACTAAGTTTCTCGTCTCGTCTCTTCTCGACCGTCACATAGCCTCGGCCTCTTTGGACTCTTAGCTCTATTTCTAGTTTTGCGCTTTTGGTATCAAGCGTGGCAATATGAAGGTCGGGGTTCACTACCTCTACTTCAGAATTTTTCTGAATCTTGGCTGCCGTTACCTCGCCTGCGCCCGAGACAGATAATGTTAGGTACTGGGGCTCGTCAGATAATGATTTTACCCTTAACTTTTTCAGATTCATTATGATCTCTACCACATCTTCTTTGACATTAGGAATAGTCGAAAATTCATGCAGAACTCCCTCGATCTTGGCGGATGTCACTGCCGCTCCTTCCAGGGAAGAAAGTAAAACCCTCCTCAAAGAATTTCCAAGAGTCATGCCATATCCCGGATGCAATGGCTCTATGTTAAATATGGCTGCGTTTCCCTTTGATTCTTGTTTTTTAATTTCTGGAAGTTGTAGATCGTGTAACACGTTGTCTCCCTTCTGGCGCCTTTTTGGTGTCCTGTCGCCGTAGGTTTAGTTTCTATTATTTTTATTTATAAATTTTACCTGATAACCGCTTCGCCGGTCGCCTGTCCTATTTTGAATATAATTCTACGATTAGCTGCTCATTGATATTTGGATCAAGGTCTTCCCGCAAAGGAATGCCTTTTACCTCGCCCCTTAACTTTGCCGGGTCAACAAGGAGCCAGGACACTTCCTGACCTTCTTTTTTCTTGGCTAATTCCTGGAAGTAATTGTTCGTCTGCTTTGATTTTTTCACTTCAATCTTATCGCCGGACTTAACTTCATAAGAAGGAATGTCGACCTTCCTGCCGTTTACGGTGAAGTGCCCATGTTTGATGAGCTGCCTCGCCAATCTTCTGGAAGACGCAAACCCCATCCGGTAAACTATATTGTCAAATCTCATCTCAAGAAGCTGGAGGAGAACTTCGCCCGTCAAACCATGCTTCTTCTCTGCCTTTTTATAATAATTTCTAAACTGCTCCTCCAAAACGCCGTAAATCCTTTTGACCTTCTGCTTTGCCCTTAGCTGCGTTCCATAATCGCTAATTTTTCTTCTTGCAGATGAGAGGCCATGCATTCCGGGCGCATAGGTTCTGCGAGCCACAGGACACTTCTGGCTATAACATTTATCGCCTTTTAAGAAAAGCTTCTCGCCTTCCCTGCGGCACTGTCTGCATTGTTCTTTTATCTTTGCCATTTTTCCTCTACTAATTACTGATCTTAAACGAATCTGCCTATTTTACTAATGATTACGAATTTGTATTTTATTTGTGATATTTGTAGATTCGTTTAAAATTCGTAACCCGTAACTTACACTCTCCTCGGTTTCTTTGCCCGGCATCCGTTGTGCGGCAATGGCGTGACATCCCTAATAGACTTTACATAAATTCCAAGCGATTGAAGCGCGCGCACTGCGGTCTCCCTGCCCGAACCAATCCCCTTTACAAATACATCGACTTCAGATAATCCATATGGCTTTGCCTTTTCAACTGCCGCCTCCATGGCGATTTGGGCCGCATAGGGCGTGGATTTTCTTGACCCCTTAAACCCGGATGACCCGCTTGAACCCCAAGCAATAACATTTCCCGCTTCATCGGTAATAGTAATAATAGTGTTGTTAAATGTTGCCTTGATGTGAACCGTGCCTTTGTTAACAACCTTTTTAATCTTTTTTCTTTTCTTTATTTTTACTGCTGGTTTTGCCATATTTATCCCTTGGTTAATTGGTGTGTGGGTTTGTCGGTTGGTGGGTTTCTTTCCTATTAACCTACCAATCTATTCACCCAATAACCATCTTATGTCTTTGCCGCCGACTTTTTCCTGCCGCTTCCGACACTGACTTTCTTGCCTCTCTTCGTCCTTGAATTTGTCTTTGTTCTCTGGCCCCTGACCGGCAATCCGTTTTTGTGCCTCATGCCCCGATAGGTGTTGATGGCTTTCAGCCGGTTTACATTTACGCTAACTTCTCTTCTTAAATCTCCTTCAATGGTAAAGTTTTTGGTGATATATTCTCTAAGTTTTGAAAGATCATCTTCCGATAAATCCTTTGTTCTTTTGCTTGGATCGATTCTCGTGTCTGCCAGAATCTTCTGTGCCCTGGTCAAACCAATGCCATAAACATACTGAAGTGATGCTTCAATCCTTTTTTCTTCCGGAATGTTTACGCCTGCTATTCTTGCCATAAAATTTTTAAATCCTAATTTCCAATCTCTAAATCCTAAATTTTGAACTTTTAATTTTTAATTTTGAATTATAAATTAGCTTACCCTTGCCTTTGTTTATGTTTTGGGTTCTCACAAATAACGCGCACCACGCCTTTTCGCCTGATCACCTTGCATTTTGAACAAATCTTCTTAACTCCCGCTCTAACCTTCATAATTTCTTTTTAATTTTTAATTAACCCTTGTGTCTATATGTTATCCTGCCCTTTGTCAGGTCGTATGGCGTCATCTCAACCGTTACTCTGTCGCCCGGTAAAATTTTGATATAATGCATTCTCATCTTCCCGGAAATATGCGCTAAAATAACATGCCCGTTCTCTAGCTCTACTTTAAACATTGCATTCGGAAGAGTTTCGAGGACGGTTCCTTCGACTTCAATTACTTCCTTTGTACTCATTGCTTTTATTTCCTTACTGATTTTCTTGCGCTAAACGCCATTATACATGAAATCGCCTTTTATTACAACTGCTTTTTTGCTGACTCCTACTAATATACAAATTGTACGAATCTACCAATACTTATTCGTAATTTTTCCTTCTTTATCATCATCCTTTTATAATCACTTGCCTTTTCGGGTTGCAACTTTACTGCCTGTACCTAATTCGCAAGATTGGTACTATTCGTACATTGGTAGGCTGCTACACAATTTCCTCGTAGCTTCTCGTGATAATCTGCGCCTTAAGCTGGTTTATAATCTCTATAGCTACCGCCACCACGATCAGGATGCTCGTTCCGCCAATCGCAAAGTTCTGTGCATTTGTAAATATCTGCATTGCGAAAGGAAAAACTGCTATGAAACTCAAAAATATCGCGCCCCAAAGCGTCACTCTCATGATGAGGAAGGTCAGATATTTCTCCGTTTGCGTGCCTGGCCTTATTCCCGGTATAAACCCACCTTGTTTTTGGATATTTTCAGCCACATCTTTTGGTTTGAAATATAAGAATGTCGAGAAAAACGTAAAAGAAAAGACCATTAGAAAGTAAAAAATGGCATATTCGGGAGTAGTGCTTGCGAAAGTGGTTTTGATAAAATCGGCTGCATTTTTTATCCAGGCTGTTTTGGCGTTTGACAAAAATCCGATCACTTGAGGGATATTCATAAATGCTCCGGCAAAAATAATAGGGATAACGCCGGTCATATTGAGCCTTAACGGCAAATGCGTATCCACTCCGCCATATAGCTTAGCTCCCCTGACGCGCTTTGCGTAGGAAATAGGAACCTTCCTTTTTGCCTCGGTAATAAAAACGATAAGCAGTATCATTACAACGGCCAGGCCCGAAACTACGCCAAACATCATAAGAGCCTGATTATCTATCTGCGCGCCGCCAAAGATTTTGCTTATTGACTGGCCCACAAACTGCGGCAGCCTTGCTAAAATGCCGGCGAAAATGATGATGGAGATACCGTTTCCCAAACCTTTTTCGGTGATAAGTTCGCCTAGCCACATCAGAAAAACAGTTCCTGCCGTAATAGATAAAAGCATTATAAACCAGCCCAAAATCCCAACATTTGCCAACAAGTTGACACCGGCCTGCTTGCTAATGTTTTCAAGCAGCATAATCATGCCAAAGCCTTCAATAAAGCAAAGCGGCACGGTAATATATCTGGTGTACTGGTTTAGCTTCTGCCTTGATTCCTCTGAATCTTTGCTCATCTGCTCAAGCTTCGGGCTGACCATAGTTAAAAGCTGGATCATAATAGAGGCGGTAATGTATGGCCCCAGACTCATGAGCCCAATGGAAAATCTGGATGTGCTTCCGCCGGAAAACACATCAAAAAAAGGCAATATCGAATTACCGGATGAAAATGCTTTATTAAAAAACTCCTTCAGGGCCGCCGGAGACGGGCCGGGTATCGGCACGTGGGCGATGATGCGGAAAATGAGTAAAATAAAGAGAATATACAAAATCTTTTTGAGCAGATCTGTGTTTTTAAATACCTTTTTAAAGTAGTTAAGGTAGTTCATGGTTTTGTCGATTATTTAGTTGGTGGGTTATTTGGCTATAATATTTACTTTTCCGCCCTTTGCCGTGATAATCTTTTGTGCTTTTTGGGAAACAAAGTCCACATTTATCTCAACTGCTTTCTCAAGTTTTCCCTCGCCCAAAATTTTCACCCTCATCTTAGGATCGCCGATTAATCCCCTTTCAAATAGTTTGTCTTTTGTTATCTTGCCGCTAAGCTGATTTAGCTGGCCGACATTTACAACCTGATTTTTGGGACTTAAAGACTTGAAACCCTTAAGCTTCGGGAGTCTCTTCGCAAGCGGGGTCTGGCCGCCCTCAAAACCAACCCTGACCTTTCCGCCGGACCTTGACTTTTGGCCTTTGGTGCCTCGCGTGGCAGTTTTGCCCTTTCCGCTACCTATGCCTCTGCCGATTCTTTTCTTATCCTTGGTTGAAGCGATTAGATTATTTAATTCCATCTTATTTCCTTCTCCTGTGCTTTTCTAGTTTAATTATTTATCTTCCTTGGCTTTTGTTTTTTCCGCCGCTTTTTTCTCTACCGGTTTTTCTTCTTTCAAATCTTTTGCCTTTCCCGCTTTGGATTTCTCCTCAGTCTTTGCTTTTACCCCGGTTTTTGAAACCTTTTTCTTATCCGCTTTAGTTTCCTCTTCTGAATTTTTTACTTTTTCCTTCGTGGTTTTTACTTCCTTGGCTTCTTTCTTGACTGGCGCTTCCCTTTTTGAAAGGCTCTTTAGTGCCTCGAATGTAGCATAAACATTGTTTATCTTGTTTGTCGAACCAAGCATCTTTGAAAGAATGTCTTTTACTCCGGCAGCTTCAACCACGGCACGCACCGCGCCGCCCGCGATAACGCCGGTTCCGGGACTTGCCGGCTTCAAAAAGACCTTTGCTCCGCAGTATACCCTGTTTACTTCATGCGGGATAGTTGAGTTGTAGAGATTGACTTCTGTCATATTTTTCTTTGCTTTGGCGATAGCCTTGGTTATAGCCAAAACAACGGCTGCGCCCTTTGCCACACCAACCCCAACTTTGCCGTTTCGGTCGCCGACTACTACAGTCGCCCGAAATCTAAGCCGCCTGCCGCCCTTTACCACTCTGGTGACACGATCAATCTGAATGACTCTTTCATCAAACTCTTTTTCCGGGCGAGCCTCTCGCGCCGCGCCTCTTCTCGCCGGTTTATTCGATTGTCTCAGTTCTTTTTCAGCCATATTTATTCCTCTCTACCAATTACTAATCTTAAACGAATCTACTAATTTACTAACTTTTACGAATTCTTATTTGTATTTATTTGTACATTTGCAGATTCGTCTGGAATTCGTAAACATTAAAACTCAAGTCCGCCTTCTCTTGCGCCGTCTGCAAAAGCCTTGACTCTGCCATGGTACAGGTTGCCGCCCCTGTCAAAAACAACCGCTTTAATCTTTTTCTCTTTTGCCCTTTTGGCTACTAGCAAACCGATGTTTTTTGCGATTTCGGTCTTTGTCCCTTTTTGCTTTTTTGTCTCTTTTTCGATGTCGCTTGCCGCAACCAATGTTATTCCGCGCGTGTCATCGATAACTTGCCCGAAAATGTGCTGGTTGGATGAGAAAATAGAAAGCCTCGGCCTGTTGCTCGTGCCATAAACCTTTGCTCTGACTCTCCTTTTCCTGCTTGCTAGTTTGTCTGTTTTTGTTGCTTTCATTTTATTATTCCTAATTTTCTATTGAGCTAATTTCCTGCTCCCTAATTTGCTACTTCCCGGTTAACCAATCTTCTAATGCCTATTTTCCTGCGGTTTTACCCGCTTTTCTTCTTATAACCTCGTCTGAATATCTTATGCCCTTCCCTTTGTAAGGTTCCGGTTTTCTGACTTTTCTGACTTCTGCGGCGAACTGCCCTACTTGCTGCTTGTCTCTGCCCGATATGGAAATGGTATTTTTCTGGACCTTCGCTTCCAGCCCTTCCGGAATATTCATTTCAACCGGCTTATTGTATCCCATATGCAAAATGAGTTTACCGCCTTCGACTGCGGCTCTGTAGCCGGTGCCCTTGAATTCCAGCTTCTTTTCAAAGCCTTCGGAGACACCGATGACCATATTGTTTATCAGGGTTCTGGTTAAGCCCCAAAGTTCCCTTGCTTCCGGCGTATCAGTATTTTTGCTTATGATAATCTGCGAATCTTCTTTTTTGGCATCAATTTGCCTGTTTTTCACAAAAGAAAGTTCACCATTGGATCCCATTACTTTAATGGTGTCCCCACTGATCTCGACGTTTACGCCTTCCTTTATTTGAATTGGTAATTTTCCTATTCTTGACATTTCTACCTTTCTTTGGTTTATAGGTGTGTAGGTTGGTGGGTTATTGGGTATTCAATTTCTACCCGCCCACACACCTACACACCCATTAACCCATCTAATATATTTTGCAAATTATCTCGCCGCCGAGGCCTTGCTTCTTTGCCTCAGAGCCTGTCATTACCCCCCTGGAGGTTGATATGACCACCATGCCCATGCCCTGCAAAACACTCGGTATCTCACGCTTTTTTGTGTAGACGCGACAACCCGGCTTCGAGACTCTTTCAATCTTTTCCATTTTTTTCGTTGACAGCTTCACCGTCAGATATCCCGGTGTCTCTTTCTCGCTCTTGAAGCCATCGATATAGCCTTTTGCCAGTATAACCTTCAAAATGTCTCGCTTGAGGCGTGAGTCGGGCACTAAAACACTTTCCTTGCCCACCAAGGAAGCATTTCTTATTCTTGTCAACATATCTGCTATCGGATCATTCATCATCGTTTTACTCCTCTTTTACTAACTACCAGCTTGATTTTGTTACGCCGGGTATCTCGCCCTTATTTGCCATCTCGCGGAAACATATTCTGCAAAGCTCGAACTGCCTAATATAGCCTCTGGGCCTGCCGCATTTTTTGCATCTTGAAACTTTCCGGGTTGAATACTTCGGTTTTCTTTGCGCCTTAACTATCATTGATTTTCTTGCCATTTTTTTCTCCTTCGTTTGCCCTAAATACTGTAACTAATCGTTATTCCTGATTTCCTATGTTCCTAATTACCTAATTCCCTATTTCTTAAATGGGAAACCCATATACACTAACATTGCCCTTGCTTCTTCATCGGTTTTTGCCGTAGTTAATATGTTTACTTGAAAACTAAACGGATGCGGAAATTTATCATAAGGTATTTCCGGGAATATTGTCTGGTCATTGATGCCCAAACTATAGTTTCCATGCCCGTCAAAGGCGCCCGTCTTAAGGCCCCTGAAGTCACGGACGCGCGGCAGAGCAACGCTTACCAGCCTATCCAGAAATTCATACATCCTTTCGCCCCTCAGAGTCACTTTGGCTCCAATATCCATCCCTTCTCTCAGTTTGAATCCCGCAATTGACTTCTTTGCAGTGGTTTTTACTGGACTTTGGCCGGTAATAATTTTCAGCCCTTCCATGACATCGGTCAGTTCCTTTGAGTCTTTGGATCCTCGCCCCACTCCGGCATTTACAAGAATAGCCTTGATCTTTGGTATTTCCATGGCGTTTTTATAACCAAAGTCTTCCCCAAGCTTCTTCGCAATCTCTTTTTTGTATAAATCTAAAATCTGGCTCATCTTAATTCCTTAGCAACTTAAAAACTTAGTAACTTAGTAACTTTCTCTACTCCTTTATCTCCGCTTTGCATTTTTTACATACTCTCTCTTTGTTTCCGTTTTTCAAAATTTTAAATCCGACCTTTGATGGCTTGTTGCAGCCCGGGCAAACCAGCTGGACATTCGATATCTGGATTGGCGCTGACTTTTCCACTATGCCGCCGCGAGGATTTTTCTCGCTGCCTTTAACCGTTTTCTTTACGATATTTGCTCCGTCAACGATGACTCTGCCTTCCTTTGGTAAAACACCAGAAACAACGCCGGTCTTGCCGCTGTCCTTGCCGGTCAGAATAAATACTTTATCTCCTTTTTTTATCTTTGCCATTTTCTTCCTAATCCCTAATTAACTAATTACCTCTTGCCTAATCCCTACAACACTTCCGGCGCGAGTGACACGATTTTCATATAACCCCGTTCGCGCAACTCTCTGGCTACAGGCCCGAATATCCTGGTTCCCCGAGGTTGGCCGTCTTTGCCTATGATCACTGCGGCATTGTCGTCAAATCTAATGGTCGATCCATCTTTCCTTCTATTCTGGTTCACTGTTCTGACTATAACCGCCTTGACCACTTCCTTTTTCTTGACTGTTCCGTTCGGTGTGGCTGTCTTGACGCTGGCGGTAACAATATCGCCAACCCGCGCATATCTTCTTCTTGTGCCACCAAGAACCTTGATGCACATTATTTCTTTTGCGCCCGTGTTGTCTGCTACTTTTAATCTGGTTTGCTGCTGTATCATTTATTCTGCCTCTTTGGTTATTTTCTTCAAATTGCGCCGACCATTTGGAGGGCTACTCCTGCTACTCTATAAAATTTCTAAATCTTAATTTCTAATCTCCAATCAATTCCCAATGTTTAATTTTTAAATTTTTTCATTAGCCATTCATTGGAAATTAGAAATTTGTTATTTGTTATTTTCCTCCACCACTCTCCATCTCTTATTTTTACTAAGCGGTCTTGACTCCTCAATCGTTACAATGTCGAGAT
>JAJYQQ010000013.1 GCA_021794535.1 bacterium | reverse complement strand
AATTTACTAATGTTTACGAATGCACGTCTCTGTCATTCCCGACCTGATCGGGAATCTAGTTTTAATTTTTTATAATTTATTATTTCAACTTTTTTACACAAAAAAGTGGAGCAAAAAGTGCCGGCTACGGTCTTTTCAAAATGTCGCTTTCTGCATTCATTCATCTTTAAAAAAATTAACTCGCTTTTAGCTCAAACAAAATTATTTTTAAAGGTTCATTCACTTGAAAGCTCCTTTTGAAAAACCACGCCGGGGGAGAGATGCCGTTAGTCGGTAAATTCTTTAACGACTAAATTCGTTCTCTTTTCGAGCCGATAGCCGCAGGAGAGATGGCGACCTTCTGAGCGCTTCAAATAACCGCTGTCATTCCCGCACTGAATCTAGTTCAGCATAAACTCCGGCGGGAATCCAGTCAGTCTAGATTCCCGCCTCCGCGGGAATGACAAACCTCTAAGCGCGAACTCATGAAAGCGTGTCCTTTAGAATAAACAAGGACATTCCTTACCTTCGCATTTTGCAAGGCGTGTCCTTGTTTATGGCAGCGATTCAAAAAATTATAGGGCAATAGCCGGGCAAGGGATGCCGTGCTCGGTAGACCGTGGATTGCCCACAAACCTACCAACCCATTAACCCATCGACCCATATCTTCGTTGACCAAGGCTGCTGAATCTGCTAAAATAGAGTTTGTCTTAAATAACTATTTATGGAAAAAATAAAACTACAGGCAAAACCGAGAGAGATTTTCGGCAAGAAGGTCGCCAAGCTTCGAAGAGAAGGCTTGGTACCTGCTGTTATGTATTCCAAGGGCAAAGACAGTGTTGCGCTGACGATAGATAAAAAGCTTTTTGATCACATTTACAAGGTTTCCGGCGGCAACACCATTATCATTCTTGAGGTTGAAGGCGACAAAAACAGAAATGTCTTGATCAAGCAGGTCGAAAAAAATCCGGTTACTGATAATATTTTGCACGCTGACTTTTACCAGATTAGCATGAAGGAAAAGATAACGGCCATGATCCCGCTCAGATTTACTGGTGATTCAAAAGCTGTTATGGATCTTGGCGGCAGCTTGATTACAAACAAGAGTGAAATAGAAGTAGAGTGTTTGCCGGGCGATCTGCCGCATGAGATAGAAGTTGATATTTCATCGCTTGAAGACTTTGAATCAGTTTTGCATATTAAGGATATCAAGGTGCCGGAAGGCGTCGAAATAAAAGACGATATCGAGGAAACTCTGGCTTTTGTGGAAGCACCAAGGACTGAGGAAGAAATGGCTGAGCTTGAAGAACCGGTTGAAGAGGGTGAAATGCCGGAGGCAGAGCAGGGCCAGGCGGAAGAGCCAGCGGCAGAAGGCGGGGAATCCAAACCCGCTGAAGCGCAAGAGAAAAAAAGCGAATAACACTTTAAGTGAATTGAAAAGTTGACACAAGTTAAAGCGATAGCAACAACTTGTGTTATTTTTGTTATGCGCATTCGTTGCAAAGGACGGACCTTTGCAGGGCGTTACGGTTCGAAATGGAGTTTATGGGAGTTCCCCAAGCTTTCCCTGAAGAAGGGTGTATACTTGTTTTTGATGCCTGAACAGCTAAAATATGTTTATGCAAAAGAAAGAAAAAAATTATGCTTTTATAGATGGGCAAAATCTGAATCTTGGCACAAGCAAAAACATCAAAAACAAAAGAGGCCGAATCATTTACCAAGGGTGGAGGCTCGACTATAAAAAGTTTCATCGGTATTTGAAAGATAAGTATCGGGTTCAGAAAGTTTTTCTCTTTATCGGCTACATTAAAGAAAATGAATCTCTATACAGAAAGCTCAGATCCTATGGATATACACTGGTCTACAAACCAACAACCAAGGACGGGCAGGGCAAGCCGAAGGGCAATGTAGATGCTGAGCTTGTGCTGTATGCCTCGGCTATAGAGTACAAAAATTATGATAAGGCTGTTGTTGTTTCTGGTGATGGAGACTTTTACTGTCTCCTTAAATTTCTTCAAAAACGAAGCAAACTGCTCAAGGTCATTATTCCGAACAAGAAATCGGCATCTTCACTACTCACTCCCTTTGAGCAGTATAAGGTATTTATAGACTATGAAAAGGCAAAATTGAGGAAATAAAAATGGGAGGCGTACACTCATCCGGCACGTGGCCGGAGGCTCGTATTCTCCCTCGTGATTAATAGTATTGTAGCAAATGTATCTAGGATGTCAAGTATTTTTACGAATAAAAATCTTGACAAAAGGTATTTCTTATGCTAAAATATGGCTTCAGAACCTTGAGAATTACATTTTTCTGCTTGCAAGGGACGGACCCTTGTAAATTGGAGCAGCGATGAGGATGTAAATTCCGACTGTCATTCCGGACCCAGATCCGGAATCCAGTTCAGAACGACAAATTTATATATCTTTTTTGCTGCTCCAAAAGGGAGCAAGCTCCGCTTTTTAAAGGGCGGGTCAACTTTGGAAAAGGAGATTACCCATGAAAGGGATCACTCCGAGACAAGCGTTGAGAGGGGGGTCAGAGTTTGCTGGTAAACTATTAAGCAGCTCTGATCTAAAAAGCCCTGAGTTCCAGGGTTTCGTTGAAGATCCGGCAAAGATGAACGCCGGCATGGAAGCCGCAGTAGAGGCATTCGTTTCTGCGATGCGGAGTCTTTCGCTCGCTGAGGGACCGAACCTCAACTCCGACGGCTCTGTCACCATCCGTCTCGAGGTCGATGGAGACAAGACGGATGAGCAGTGCGTCGCCGAGGCCAAAGAGGTCGGCTGGTGGGTCAATGGCAACATCAGAAGCGACCGACGCGTCAAAGTCAGAGGTCAGTCAAAGCCGAAGGGCGTTTATGAAGCGACCGTCACCTTAAAAAAGATCGTTCCTTCCGGTTCGGTCTGGAAGAAGGACAAAGTCACTTCGGTGCTCGGCAAACCCGGCCTCGACATGGATTTGCGCGTGCTTGTCGCACTGATCCCGTTCAGGGATGAGCTGAGGAAGCTCGGCGTCAACTGGATCTATGGATGGGGTTCGCGTTTCCGCGGCTCGGGTGGCGATGGGTGCGTGGCCTTTCTGCGCCTCGGGCCTCGCTCTGTCTCCCTGTTCTGGATCGGGGACGGCTGGGGCGGCGACGCTTGGTTCGGCTCCGTCGGCAAGTAGCTTCAAGCGCTTAAACTCTTGGATTCTTAAAACTTTTGAGTCCTTGAGCCCTTCTGACAATTTCTGAGAAAGGGAGTTAACTATGCAGTCCAAAGCAAAGGGCGAGGTTATTCTTGCCCACAAGCGGCTCGAGGTCGTCGAGCTATCTCCGAGGAAAGTTGACCAAGTTTCCGTCGAGGAAAACGTGATCAAGGCCAAAGAGGCCGGTTGGTGGGTCAACGACTACATCCGCACCGACCGCGAGATCAGTTTCGAAGGCAAACCGCCTGCAATGTCCGGCGTCAAGGAGCGTAAAATCTCCATTTCCAGATTCATCCCCGAAGGTGATAACTGGGAAACGGACAAGGTGGTGGCGGAAGTCGGCAAACCAGGCCTCGCCTTCAGCTTCTCTGATCTGATAGATCTCATATCGGATAGGGATGTTCTCCTGGAGCACGGTGTCCGTTGGCTGAACGCTATGGGCGTCCGTTTCCGCGACTCGGCTGGCGGTGGGTGCGTGGCCTTTCTGGGCCTCGGGGCGTCGCCTTGTCGGCCTGCGCTGGGTCGGGTACGGCTGGCACGGCCGCGGTTGGTTCGGCTCCGTCGGCAAGTAAGGAGCACTTGGGACCTTGAGTTCTTGAAACTTTTGAACTCTTTGTCCCTTTAGGGCAATTTCTCTAAAATTTAGAGAAATTGCCCTATTTTCTTTGTTTCTTTTTCATTCAATATGCTAAAATGGTTGCGGATGACGATCAATATGCTTGCGGCTAAGGCTTCAAGCGATTGAACTCTAGAGTTATTGAAGCATAGAACGGCAACGACCACGGTTTTTGTCGGAGCGGTTTCGTAATTTCTACAAAGTGAAAATACTTGGCGCAAGATATTGGCGGGTGTGAGCCTGATGAGATTCTGAGCAGGCTCTGACTCCGAGTAAAGTGCAACTCTGAGAGCATTCAAGGAGTGGTGGCATGGATGATATTTTGCTCAATTTCTGTTCGCGTTTCCGCGACTCGGATGACGATGAGTGCGTGGCCTATCTGAACCTCGAGAATCGCAATGTCAACCTGAACTGGATCGAGAACGACTGGAACGACAACGATTGGTTCGGCTCCGTCGGCAAATATTTTTACTTATTTTTCGCAAGAGATTCTTCTATATGTCTAGTCCATCCTCCAAGCATTCTGCCTATTTCATTAAGATATGCCGAAATGGCTGTATATTTTTTATTGTCCAATGCTTTTATCTCCCAAGCTACTCTTAAGAAAAACTTAAGCATATCAAGCTTGATGCCGGCATTTTCAACGCAGGATAGCTTTTGTTTGCCTTTTTGATAACAAGCTCCATATGTAAGCTCAAGGGTTTCTAAGAATAAAGTGTCAATTTTTCCGCCGAGCGAGTAGCGCGAAGTTTTTGGGAAGTTTGGCAGGATCTCATGCCAAAGCTTATAGCTTTCAAGCAATTTGTGTATTACCGGTAAATCAGGACTGGAAGGTTGTTTATGAGAATTGTTTTGAATCATTATTTTTCCGAAATTATTAGTATCGATAATTTGCTTGAAGCTTGGAAGGAGTTTGAAAAGGGCAAGAAAAAGAAGCCCGATGTACAGCAGTTTTCCTTGAAGCTTATGGATAACATCTTATCATTGCACCGCGATCTTTCACAGGGAAAATATAGGCATGGTGGCTATGAATCTTTTATAATCAACGATCCCAAACAAAGGCATATTCACAAAGCGTGCGTTCGCGATCGTCTCCTGCATCACGCTGTTTATAGGCGGCTTTATCCGTTTTTTAACAGAACATTCATTTCAGATTCTTTTTCTTCAAGGAAGGGCAAGGGTACGCATCGGGCTGTTTCAAGATTTCGGCAGTTTGCAGGCAAGGTAAGTGAGAATAACACGAAAACTTGCTGGGTTTTGAAGTGCGATATAAGGAAATTCTTTGCCAGCATTAATCATGAGATCTTATTTTCTATTCTGGCAACGCACATTAAGGATGAAAAAGTAATGGCGCTTTTGAGAGAAATCATTGAAAGCCACTCATCTTTTGGACTTGGCACGGGGCTTCCTCTCGGCAATCTGACCTCACAACTCTTCGTGAATATTTATTTGAATGAGCTGGACCAATTTGTTAAACACCGCTTGAGGGTAAAGCATTATATCCGTTATGCCGATGACTTTGTTTTCCTGTCTCGGGATAGGGAATCTTTGGAAAGGATTTGTTTGGAAGTCGGCATCTTTTTGGCAGAAAAGATAAAGCTGAAACTCAACCTTGATAAGACATCTATTCAAGCCCTAGCTTCAGGGGTAGATTTTCTCGGTTATGTGATATTCCCTTATCATATTGTTTTGCGAACAAGGACGAAGAAAAGAATGTTTCAGCGAGTGAGTAAGAAAAATAAGTCTTCCTATCTGGGCATACTGACTCATTGCGATGGATATAAGCTGGAGGAGAAAATAAAAACTTTAGTGACGTAGGGTGCAAGGGCCAGGCCCTTGCAGAAACGCATCATATGGAGACCTAACTCCATGGGGTAAAGTTGAACTGCTTCTTTCCGGAAGTCTTTTTGTATTGTAGAATGAGTGTCATGGCAAAGGTAAAGAAATTTTTTTCTCAGTTGAAAAAGTTGTTTAAAAATAAATATTTTTTGCTTATTTTTTCTGTTTTGGTGATCGCGGGGGGAGTTCTGATTTATTTAGCCCTTGCCGCGCCGGCAAAGCCGACAATTGAAACCATTATCCATCCAACCACCACGACCACAAAAGATAACCGCATCACATCGAAACTCATGGGGATCAAGGTTGATCCGGCCGTCAATGACAGGAAAATTGTGGCCGTTGTAGTGGAAAATCACCCCGACGCCAGGCCGCAGTCCGGGCTTGACAAGGCAAGCATCGTTTACGAAACTATCGCCGAGGGCGGCATTACCAGGTTTCTGGCATTTTACCAGGAAAACGAAGCGGCAGAGATCGGACCCGTCCGCAGCGCCCGCACTTATTTTGTCGACTGGGCGCTAGAGTACGACGCGCTTTTTGCTCACGTCGGCGGCAATGTCGATGCTCTGGACGAAATCGGACCTTTGGGCGTTCAAGACATTAACCAATTTTTCAACGCCAACTACTTCTGGCGGGACAACTCGAGGTATGCTCCGCACAATGTCTATACCACAACAGATAAGCTGAGGGCGGCCGGAGCCGGCAAGTATCCGGCAACGAGCGACTTCAAAGGCCTTGACTTTAAATCAGACGCCCCGCTCGCCGAGAGGCCGCAAACCGCAAGCTTGACTGTTCATTTCTCCGGATACGAATATGATCCGACTTATACTTACGACAGGAATACAAATACCTGGCTTCGAAGCCTTGCGGGCGCGCCGTTTAAAGACAAAGTAACGGGCGCGCAGATTGCCCCCAAAAATGTGGCGGTGGAGTTTACATCATTTTCTTACGGGTTTACCAGGTATAATGAATCAACCACTCACATAGGCACGGTTGGCTCCGGCAGGGCGCTTTTCTACATTGACGGGCAGCAGGTTGAAGGAACTTGGGAAAAGGCTGACAGGAAATCACAAACAGTTTTCAAAGACTTGGCGGGAAATGAGATTAAGTTCGATCCGGGACAGACCTGGATAGAGGTTATACCGGACGGCAATACGGTAGACTTTAGGTAATTAGAGATTGGGGAAATGAATCAAACGGAAATAAAAGCTCCACAAGAAAATAAAAATAGCCCAAAGCTCTATTCGCTGACGCAGCTCGAAAAGGAGTTCAAGATTCCTCTTCGTTACGCCAGGCATTTGGTTATGGCGCGCCATGTGGAGTCTGTTTTGAAGGACGGGCGGGTGTATGTTACGGCAGAGAGCCTGAAAAATTTCCTCTCAAAGCCCAAACAAGAAAGAGAAGAGCACCATCACAAAGGTTTGATGAAAAGAATCGGTCCGGGCATTATCACCGGCGCGGCGGACCATGATCCATCGGGCATCGGCACCTACTCAACCGTCGGAGCTCAGTTTGGCCTGGCTCTTACCTGGCTGGCGCTGTATTTACTGCCGCTTATGACAGCGGTTCAGGAAACCTGCGCCCGCATCGGCATTGTAACCGGCAAGGGACTCTCGGGCGCCCTCAGAAAAAAATTTGGCAGAAATACGGTCTTTGTCCTGATCCTTTTGCTAATTATCGCAAACACTATAAATATCGGAGCGGATCTGGGCGGCATGGCGGCTTCTTTCCAGATGATCACCGGCATCAACTATGTCTTTTCGGCGGTTTTCTTTGCTGCCGTAATAATATTTTCCACCGTATATCTTTCATACCACACCTTTGCCAAGTACCTAAAATGGCTGGTGCTCTCGCTTCTGGCTTATATCATAACCGGTTTCATAATCAAGCCCGACTGGCTCCAGGTGGCGCGCTCCATCGTGATTCCAAAGGTGCAGTTTAACAAGAGTTTTCTGATGGCAAACATCGCTATTATCGGTACAACTATCTCGCCTTATCTTTTCTTCTGGCAGAGCTCCCAGGAGGTTGAGGAGGAGCGCGATGACGGGACTTTAAGCGACCGGCACTCCGCCATTATCAAAGAAGAGCTGCATGAGATGAGAAAGGACGTTTTCTCCGGAATGTCGCTCACGAATATCATATTTCTTTTCATTATTATTACCACCGCTTTTGTCCTTTTTGCCCACGGCGTCACAAATATTCAGACCGCCGAACAGGCGGCATCCGCCTTAAAGCCCTTGGCTGGCAATCTGGCATACTTTATCTTCGCCATCGGCATCGTGGGGACCGGTATGCTCGCCATCCCGGTGCTTGCCGGCGCCTCGGCTTACGCCATTGCCGAACTGATGAAGTGGCATGAGGGCTTGAATCTTAAATACAAGAAAGCTCATGGTTTTTATGGCATCATTATTGTTTCGACTTTGATCGGGCTCGCCATGAACTTTGTCGGCATAAATCCTATCTCGGCGTTGTATTGGACGGCAGTGATAAATGGGATCATCGCCTCGGTTCTTTTGATATTTATCTTTAAAATTGGCAATGACAGAAAAATTATGGGCGCGCACACCAACCCCGGCTGGGTAAAAATATTCGGATTCATCGCCACGGCGCTCATGATCGCCAGCTCAGCGGCATTCATCATCGCCTCATTTGTAGGGAAGTAATGATTGGAATATTCGATTCAGGCATCGGAGGACTCTCTCTTTACCAGAAGGCAAAAGAGTCAATGCCCGAAAAGGGTTTTATTTATTTTGCCGACCAGACTAACTTTCCGTATGGGGAAAAATCCCAAGGTGAGCTAGAAGAAATCATCAGGCATAATATTCTACTGCTTCAAGATATGGGCGCAAATGTTATTTTGATCGCTTGCAACAGCGCGACAGTCAGCTCCAGAAAGATAAGAAATGAATTTGCGATTCCGACGGTCGGGGTAGAGCCCGGAGTAAAAGTGGCGAAAGATTTTCATGCAGGAAAAAAAGCGTTAGTCCTAGCCACGGAGATAACAGCCCAAAAACATCCAAAAGATAATGATTACGGCGATATTCGGATTGCCGGGGTTAGTGAACTTGCGAGACTGGTTGAGGAGCATTATCCGAACATCAAAGAGTCTGATGTTCGAGCGATTGTCGATCCTAAATTTCAAAATAGCGTAGAAGTCGTTGTGCTTGGCTGCACCCACTACCATTTTCTCCGGGAAATGCTTGAAAAGATGTACCCGAATAAAGATTTTATTGTTCCGGAAGAAGCGATTATTGGCCAGTTGAAGAGATTTACGGATTATGCAGATAGCGGAAAGGGTGATATATTTTTAACTAACGGGGATTTGAAAAAGTTTCAGGCAAAGGTAGAATATCTTACAAAAGGGCAAGCAGATGTTAGAAAAATATAAAGGCAAGAAAATATTGATCGCCGGCTTTGAGACAGAGGGCAAGGCTACTTTTGAATTTTTAAAGAAGAATGGGATAAGCGCCGATATTGCTGATAAATTAGGTGATGATGAATTTTATAAACGCCACTCGGAAATTAGGCAGGAAGACATAAAGGTGGTTTTAGGAGAAAACTATCTGGACTCTGTTGCTGATTACGAAGTGATTTTCCGCACCCCGGGACTTTCTGCCTTTAATCCTCAAATCATCGAGGCCAGAGGAAAAGGGATAGAGATAACGAGCCAGATCAAGCTTTTTATGCAGCTTTGCTCGGCAAAAACTATTGGCGTCACGGGCACGAAAGGCAAGGGGACGACCGCCACTCTTACTTATGAAATTTTAAAAGCAAGCGGCAAAGATGCCTACCTGGGCGGAAACATCGGTGTGCCGGCGATTTCATTTCTCAATCTATTAAACAAGGATTCAATCGTAGTCTTGGAACTTTCAAGTTTTCAGCTGATGGATTTGGAGAAGAGCCCGAACATTGCCGTGGTTTTAAATATTACCCAAGACCATCTCGATGTTCACAAAGACAGAGAAGAATATGTCGAGGCAAAAAAGTCGATTGTGAAATATCAAGCAGATGATGACTTTGCGGTGATAAATGTCGATTATGCTACTTCAAATCAATTTAAAGAGGAAACAAAGGCGGATATTTTTGAAGTTTCAACCCTCTCTTCTGTCATTCCCGCCCCCGATCAGGTCGAGGGTAAAGCTCCGGCGGGAATCCAGTCAAATCCTACAGGCTTTCATTTATGTGGAGATAATGATGAAAAGAGATTCTTCGACTCGTCGCTCCGCGAAGTCGCTCAGAATGACATAATTGGGGGTTGTTATGTAAACAAAAACGACGAGATTATATTGCGCAGGGATGGTATTGAAGAAAAAATAGCTTCATTCAGTGATTTGCAACTTCGAGGTCGGCACAATCTGGAAAATGTTTGCGCGGCTGTAGCTGCTTCATATCTTGCCGGCGCGGATTTGGATTCGATAAGGAAAACAGCCAAGGAATTCAAGGGTCTTGAGCATAGGTTGGAATTTGTGGCGGAAGCAGGTGGAGTGAAGTATTACAACGATTCTTTCTCAACCACACCGGAAACGGCCATTGCCGCTACAAGCGCCTTTAGCGAACCGATTATTCTAATTGCCGGAGGCAGCAAGAAGGGGTCGGATTACACTGGCATGGGCAGGGCGATTGCTGAAAAGGTAAAAACAGTATTTCTGATCGGAAAAACAGCGCCGGAGATTAAGGAAAAGATTATTGCCGTAAATCCCGGGGCTGATATCCGAGAAGGTTTTACAAACATGGATGATTTGGTCAGAAGAGCGAGCGAGACGGCGGATGCGGGAGATGTGGTTGTTTTGTCGCCGGGTTGCGCTTCATTTGATCTATTTAAGAATTACAAAGAACGGGGCGAACTCTTTAAGAATGCAGTTGATAAGTTAAATAGGGATTAGGGAACTAGGGAACTAGGAATTTCTAATCGTTTTACAAGGACTGTCCTCGCAAGGACAGTCCTTGTCTGCACCGCATTTGGCTTAATGCTACTTTTTTGGTGGCTGTTTCTCTCTAAAAAGCAGATAGAATATTAGCTTTATCTTTCTGTCTCTCCTTAGTCCATTATGGATACTAACCATCTTTTTTAAATATGAAAAATAACCCTCTATTGAATTGTTTGTATTTGGAATATTAAGCTCGGGATAATCATAGAAGGTGAATAAGTAATCTATGTTTCTCTTTAAGCTAAAGTAGGCGCTTCTGGTTCTTCTGTGCTTGAATTGGCGCCTGCCCGTCTCGGGACTTACACTCTTTTCTTTTAAGAACTCTTTATGTTTCTCGTACCATTCGTTTAGCCAGCCGGCGAAGCTTTCTTTGTCTGTTTTGGTTAGCTTCATAGCAATCTCTCGCAACTCAATATTTGCCTCAAGGATTGGATTCCTAGTTAACGTCAGCTCGACATAAGAACCCTCCATTTATGTTACAATTCTTATGTATTATCAAGTAAGCATAAAAGGAGGGTCTGAGATGAATTTAACAGAAATATTTTGTGATGTCGATGAT
>JAJYQQ010000063.1 GCA_021794535.1 bacterium | reverse complement strand
AGATTGGCATGTAACGTGAATACAAGCTGCGTTCCGAAAATATTTTCAAGGGCTTGGGTGTACTCATTTAGCTGGTCCAGGCTTTCTCCGTAAACCGTGACGTAAAAGGCCTGCTTAAACATCCTGGCGATACCGGTGACAAGCTTGTCCCTAAGCTCTTCAATGTCGCCGTACGTCGCTTCAAGGAAAGGATTTCTGACCAGTCCCTTTTCCGCTTCCATGGCCATGGAAGACTCGACTTGGGATGACTTCGCCCGCAGTTTTTTCGCGACATCTTCTGTATTTTGAGGGTAGATATAGAGCGAAATGTCCATGGTTATGTCGATATTTATAATCGGCGACAACCAACCTGAGTCCAAAAACCGGGGATACTCATATATGAAAAGCGTCCTGGCAAAGGTATTGCCGAGCTTTAGGTAATCGAATAGTATCTCAAAAGAAGACGGCGATATAATGTCGCGAATATCCGCTACGCCTTTTTGGTATGCCTGGGCCTGCTTCATCTGCAGTATCTCTTCCGGCGTCGGCTCTTCTTTCTTGTGAAATGGGTTTATGTTCATGTTTGTCCTTTGAGTCCCGATTAATTGAATAATGGAATAGTTGAATGGGAATTTTGAAGCCTGAATTTTGGTTTACTCATATTTTCTCAATCTGGTTGCCTTTAATAATCCGTTAAGTAACTTATAAACAAGAATAGCCTGCTCAGAGAGTTCTGCATATCGGGCCACGTCCAGATATTTTACATCTCTTGCTATCAGCAATTGGTTCTGAATTTCAACCAGGGAACCCTGAGATATTTTAAAAAACTGCAGTTTTTCTTTTGAAGTTCTTCTCGTGAACCCTTCGGCAAGATTTGAAGTGACAGATACCGCCGCTCTTCTAATCTGGTTGGTGAGTCCGTAAGATTCATTTTTTGGAAAACTCTCCGTTATTTTATAAATCATAAGGACTAGCCCGTGGCCCTCCTGCCAAGCTACCATATCTGTAAATTTAGTTATTTTTGCAAATTCTGTTTTCATTCTCTATTCTGATTTCATTATTCAACTATTCTATTATTCAACTATTCTAATTACGTTGCCCTACATTCCCAAATCGCTTTCCACCGATTCTCTCGTGGATATATAACTTGCGCCGAGCGATGGCAGATTTTTGATATGTTCGTGCCCGGCGGTTTCCGGATTGTAGCAAGCGTAAAATAGCTCGATCAAAGCCTCGGTCGGAAGCTGGCTGGCCGTTAAGCTAAGATTTCCAAGCAGGGACACAACGGTATCGACCCGTTTCCTTAGGCCGTCTACATTTAGATTGTAGTTTGCCATTGCCGGGTTTTGCTTTGTTTGCTTCTGGATGCCGAGAAGGGACAGGACGCCCTTGGATCCCTGGGCAACCACATTGGGATAGAAGGGCACCACGATGAAAAACCTTTTGTCCATCACGTTGACGCTTGAGAGGATGCTTTTTAAAAAGCTTATGTATTCAAAGGTCTGGTCGCGGATAAGCGGAATGGCCTGATCCACCCCGGCGTTCTCAAGAGACGCGAGATATGACGTAAGGTCCACCTTTCTGGACTGCACCAAAATCTGGATGGGAAACTCCAGGGAGTTTAAGGCTTCCTGGTAAGATGAGAGAACCATTGCCTGTTCCCGGCCGGAGCGAAGCTCCATATTGATGCCCGACACCATGACCACGGCCCTTAGCGACCCGTCTTTAAGCAGAACCAGATCGTCCTTTATGGCTTCAATCTCAAGATACTTCTGAGTGCTGTCAAAAGTGTGCTGGACGTTCTCCTGTGGGTTTTTCTTAAAAAACATTTTTATAAAATTCCTTAATTCCTAATTCCTAATGTCTAATCAATTTCCAAACGATTCGTCATTCTGGCTTGTCCAGAATCTATTATCTCCGGATACAAATCCTCAAAACCAGGATTTTCTGATTCAATCAGTTTTATCTTTTCTATTCTATCTAAATCTTTGATCTGTTTCTCCCGAATGATTGCCTCCATAGCTGTTTGGAAAACTTCAAAATAAACCAGTTTATGGATATGATATTTCTTTGTGAAACCGTCTGCCAGTTCATTTTTGTGTTGGTAAACTCTCTTGACTAGATTATTTGTCATTCCCGTATAGAGAGTCGGCCTTTGGTTTGCCATAATGTATGTATAATATTGTTTACTCATAACCTTTTGATTCTGGTCAAGCCTGCCCCGCCGGCAGGCAGGCCAGAATGACGAACTTTAGTTAATATTATGTTTCTTGTCGTATTTCCTTTTGTTTATTATTTCTGTCATTTGATATTATTTAGCATTTAGATATTAGGATTTAGGATTTATTAAAACCTAAGCATCTATTTGGGTTTTTATTCTTCATTACTCATTTATTTTTATTTCTTATCTTCTATCTTGTATCCTCTGGTGTCCGGCTTAGTGTATTCAAACTTTTTCTCCGGGTCGACGCTTGCCATCTCGGCGACAGTCGGCTCGGTTTTGGGGTTCTGGGAGGCAACCCTGTCCCGGGCGGTTGCCAGGGTGTCTCGCAGCTCGGTGGAATCATTTTCGGTGAATATATCTTCCGGCTGGCGGGAAGGCTGTTGGTTTTGCCTCAAGCCATAAGCGCCGCCGGTATCAACCATCAGCGAAATATCCTCTATCCGGCTCTCCGCGTCTTCTATCCTTGCCTTCGGTGTGACGTAGTCGCTTTCCGCCACTTCCTCTTTGGCGGTTTCATCCGCGGGTTTTTTGAGCTTGGGCTTATCCTCCATCCTTTTCCATACCCTTTGCCTCGGCTTCATGACAAAGTTAATGAACGAGCCGGCATAAGTGTAGAGGGGTTTGCCGTTAAAGGGCGCAAAGCCGATAATCCAGAAAAATGATCCGAAAAACGAGCCGATGATGAGCGCCGGCATGAAGCTGAGACCGGCTTGCATAAAGACAAGCATGAAGCAGACGGCGACCACGACGCCCGCCATCACGAAGCCGAAACCCTTTAACGTAAAGGGCCCGACAATTTTGTCTTCAACATTTATTTCTTGGGGTATTTTGTATTGTGTCATAGTTTACCTTGGTCAAGCGCTAGATGCCAGCACCACCAGAAAAATTCCCTGGCCCTGTGTGTGTCTCTTCTGTTGTTTGTGTCTGCCCGCGCAGACCGGCTGCTGCAGACTTATTTCCCAAACTATCCATAATTTCTGCAATATTGTCAAGCGATTGTTTTGCTGCGCCCGAGTGTTTAAACCAGTGCAAACCATCTTCATAGCTCATATTCCTCATTTGTGTGATGGCTTTTGCTCGCTCCTTTTCATCTGGATGACTGAGATACAAGTCCCAAGCTCCAGGCTTCATACCTTTTACGCCTTCCATATCGAGCTCCTCGAAGCTTTTACCCTTACCTCGCGACCCATATTGTGTTCGCAGGGGCTCTGAAATAATAGTATCTCCTTTCATTACGCCAGCATGATTAAATGCCTGCTTCATATGGTCGCTTTCTATTATTACGTTTCTGCCATCACTATCTTTCACGGCCTTGCCATTCTCGTCCTTTAATGTGTATCTTCCGGATATCGCCGATACACCCACTTGACCCCTGTCTCCTATGGCCTTCATGAGCAAATTGTCTCTATTAGACCCCAAACTGTTGTAAATCTCATTAAACCTTTCCTTCTCTTCATCGGATGCCATGTCTTCCCATTCTTTTTTTAGTTGCGGCACCAGCCTTTGATCACCAAATTTCTTGGCGATTAAATAATCTCCCAGAGCACCGGCTGCTTTTGGATTTTTTATAGCGCCCTCCAGGGCTTTAATCTGCTTGTCTTCATAAGCCAATTGCGACCTTGTATCAATGCCTGTTGCCAGGCTTCTTAGTTTTTTGCCGCCGGGCAGTTTTGTTAGCTTGGCGCCCATGCCCTGCAGTGTCGCCTCGGCGTCCTCTGCCCAAGCTTCCTTTTTCTTAGCGCTTCTAGCTGCCCACATTCGCTGATAAGTTCCGGGATTGATAAACTTTCGTTTGCCGGTTTTGAATCCGGGCAGATCCTTAAGCGCCCCTTGAGCCGCGGCGCCAAATGCCCCGAGCATTTTGAGCGGGAGGTAGACGGAAAGAATAACAGCAATCAGCCCGACGGCCATACTGGCAATCATGCCGAAGAAAGAGCTTGCCGCGGACTCGCCATCATTGGTTGTCCCCGAGTCAAGCTGATAGGAAGGCACACACACTTGTTTGTGAGTTGCTGGATCTGTCGGCGGTTGGCCGGCGGCGCATTGGCCTACAAAAGTAACGCAATTGCTAGTGTCTTTGCCCACAGCGCAATAGTTCTGTCCATTCGGAGCAGGTGGACGCGGAGTACAGTCCGAGGGACCTCCACTCGCATCGCAGTAAGGTGTTTTTGGAGCCGGACCAGCCGGAGCAGGAATTAATGTAAAACCGATAGTAAGGATGATAATGCATAAGGGGAAAAAGAAGGTCCATTTGAGAAAGTTTTTCCACCATTCCTGAAAATATTTCTGAGTCCAGGGCAGGACGGTGAGCGAAAAGGCGAGAGGCGAGATAACGATAAGGAGAGCCAGGACAACCGCCCGGAAGAACAAGATGATGGCCAAGGTTAGAAGAACCAGGGCGGCAACGAATGAGAAAACCAGGACCGCCGCCGCTGTCGAAATGGAAATATTGTCCGTGTGGCTGAATATCCCCATACCGCTGCTAAAGAGGCTGTTAAAGTTGCTCGGATCATTTGACAGCAGCGTTGTAAAGGAGTTGGCTACAGCAGTGGCAAAGTTGATAATCGAGATACAGACAAACTTGCTGAAAATGACCAGGAAGATTGCCAGGAAAAGCTTCGGTATCATTCTGTTTACGCCCCACACCTGGATCTGAAGGCGCAACAGATTCATAAAGGCAATGACCAAAATAGCAACACCGAAAAGTCCCAATGACAAGCCTCTGACCAGCATCCATGAATGTGTGATTTTGTTCGGATCGTTTAAGAAACTGCCCGTAAAGTTTATGGCGACATTAACTGCCCACACGCCGCCGGCAAGCAGCGCCCGGCCAAAGGCAAGCAGCGCGTCTCTGATCGGGTCGGTAATCCAATCAGTCGGGCTGCCAATGGCAAAAGCAGGATGCGGGATCGCTATAAAAATAAAGATAAATAAAGAAAACGGAACCAGCGCCATGAGCAATGGTTTCCGTTTTTTCTGAAAGATATTTGCAAGTCTTTTTAGCTTCGCCCTCATATAAGCATTATAGAAAGAAGCAGGTTGGAAAGCAATACCCTTAAATTTCCAATTATCAATAACTAATAACCAGTCAACTTCAAATGGAGAAAATTTTGAATCCGGGACCTCGCTTCTGTCATTCCGACCGACTTGGTTTAGGGCAGACCGTAGGTCAAAACGACAAGGACATTCCTTGCCATTTCGTATTTGCAAGGTGTGTCCTTGTTTGCTCCAAAAAATCGACGCCAAGCCCTTAAAAAGAAGAGATTAATATGATTCCGACCTGTCCGTCCGTAGCTTCAGCGAAGGCGGACCGACCCTATGAAGTGGCGAGCGGTCTTCGGCTCTGAGCCCCTTCGACCGTGAGCTCAGACTGGAGCGGCTCAGGCTCGAAGAGAGTAATCCCTTATTTGGACTGCAGTCCGCGGACTATATGCTTTAGAAGGGATCTCTCGACATGCAGCCTGCCCTGAGCGAAGCCGAACGGGTCGCTCCGCGAAGTCGCTTAGGATGACAAAGGGAGGGGTTATTTTTAAAAAGATGTTTATTGGAAGATGTAAAAGCTTGTCATTCTGGCTTGTCCAGAATCGAAAATGAAGAGGGCAATATGATTTCGGGCAGACCAGAAAGACGCTTCAAAAATGTTTTTCAGCAATCTTTTTTAGGTTTTTTGTCTCTTGTCAGAAAGCGTGACTTCCTATACCATAAAATTATGGAAAAAGGTCTAACTCAAATATTCCAGGAATATCAGAATGTGAAGCTGGTGTATCTGTTCGGGTCAAGGGCGAAGAATGCGGTGGGTCCTTTAAGCGATTATGACTTTGCCGTTTATAGCGATGGCGGGGACAAGCCCGACCTGTTCAGCTTAAAGCTGGGGCTACAACAGAAAATAGCCGGATACTTGAAGACAGACAAAGTGGATGTCGTTGTTTTGAATCTCACGGAGTCGCCCGAGCTAAAGTACAATATCATTAAAGACGGCAAACTGATATATGATATAGAGCCATATCGTACTATCGTAGAGCCGCGGATACTAAATGAATACTTTGACTTTCACTATGGTTTGGTGAAGTATGGCCTGACCGGGGAAAGGCAAAAATGACAAATATCGATGTGATCGAAAACAGGGTTAGCGCTATAAAAAAATATCTAAATATTATCGATGGCTTCAAGAGGTATTCCGCCGAAGAAATCGCACATGATATCACTGTAAAAGGAGCTGTTGAGCGCTACCTTTATCTTGCGGTTCAGGCGACGATTGACCTGGCGGAAGCGGTGATCGCTTACAAAAAATTTCGTAAGCCCTCGACTATGGGGGAATCCTTTTATATTTTAAGCGAGGAGAAAATCATTAGCCGCGAGTTTGCGGAAAAACTCGCTAAAATGGTCGGCTTTAGAAATGTGGTTGCCCACGACTATGAAGAGGTCGATAGCGGGGTTGTTTTCAATATTCTCCACCACGAGCTTAGCGACATTGAAAATTTTATTAAGATTTGTTCTCAAATTAAATAACCGACGATTCGATGGTATGGTTTGGATGTGAGGGTTTGTCATCCTGAACTTCCTGCCCGCCGGCAGGCGGGGTCCGGTATGACAATGCTTATTCCATATTCCTATTTCTCAGTTTTTACTAATTTTGCATTGATTGGAAGTTGGATATTGGAAATTGGTCATTTTTCAGAATTCCCATTCCATTATTCAACTATTCTAAATTCCAAATTCTTCAAAGGCCTACACCCAAAAGAAGTCCAAAGGCCTTCTAATTCTCGCAATGTTCCGACCCTCAAACAAAGTAAAGGCTGTTTTTTATCCGAACTTGAGACTGCTAGGGCGGGCCTATCCCTTAAAGAATCCAAGAACGACGTTGACCAGGAAGAGAGAGAGGAGCACAACCGCTACGCCGATGAGCGCGTAAATGATGGTCTTCTTCCCTGCGGCCGCTTTTTCTGCATTGCCGGCAGATGTCATGTACTGCAAACCGCCGATGATGAGAAATACTACTGCTAAAGCGCCGGCGGCCATAAGCAGCCATCCACCGACTATTTGGATAATTTCTACTATACGGTCTACGCTTCCTCCTGGGATGGGATTTATTGTGACTTTAGGAGAGGTCTGCGCCGTGTCGGCAAACGCAGTCCCAAAACTTAATGCCTGTAAGATGGTTGCCGCGGCGATAATTTTTTTCTTCATTTTTTCTTTCTCCGTTCTGGTAACGGAGCTCCTTAATATTAGTTATTTAACACTTCCGGGAGCTATTAGGTTGCCAACCAATCGTACCACAAACCATGCTGACATTACTATTATAAGCCCTATGATTCCTCCGACAAGAGTTTTTTTTGCGCCGGCCACTCTTTCCGGATTGCCCATGGATGTCATATATCTTACTCCGGCAAAGATTATAACCACGACTATCAGCGCGCCGACTATTTCAAGAGCGATGCCTATGGTGTTGTTTACCACACAAAGAAGCTCCTTTCCGCTGTTTGAATCCATGCCGGGATTGTTTATGTCGCCGCAGCTGCCAATATCAAACATTCCACTCGGTCTGTATGTAGTAGTGTCTACCGCTCTTGCAAGAGGCATAAAAGAACCAAATGCGAGCGAGCCTAGCACAAGGGAGTAAGCATAAGATACGACTCTTTTCATAATAAGCATATTCTAACTCCTTTTATCCAAAAAGCAAAATTTCCCGCGGTTGAAGTCGTTGAAAACCATTTTTTAGCTGTCATTCTGGCCTGTCCAGAATCCTTCTTTATATTGCTTTTTTCATATAAATCTTTAATCGTGAATCAGAAAACCCCCAGGAATCCCTTTGTTTGGACTGCAGTCTACAGACTATTGACTTCAGAAAGGGATTCCTCGACTCGACCTTCCAGGTAGTCGCTCGGAATGACAAGGAGTATGGGGGTTACGTTTTGTATTTTGGCCGCCCAATTTTTTACGAAATTTTCAGCACTGTCATTCTGGCCTGCTTGCCCGCTCCGTAGCTTTAGCGGAGGAGGGTCTAGAATCCTTTTGGCAATTTAAGTCTTGGAACTTGATTTGGCATTAGAAGTTTTTTATCCCGCTTATTGTATTGGGCTTGCCCCGAATAGCATCAGTATAATATTTGCGCCGGCTATTAATGCTATGCCGAGAAGCGCGTAAAGGATATGGCTCTTGGCGTCTGAGATTCTCTGGGGATTGCCCGCCGCCGTGGCATACATTACCCCGCCGAAGATTATTTTCAGAACAGCCAAGCCTCCTATAATGGCGCCGCCAGTTCCGACTATGCCCGTAATAAAATTACCGATATTAATATTATTGCCGGAACCGAACCCGCCATCCATGGTGTTAAAAGTGCCGAAAGGGTTGAGGGAGAGGGTGTCAGGAGCAGAGCAACCAACAATTTTTGCACAATCCGAGCAGGATTTATGACCCGGCTGACCGCAATTAGCTTGACATGTTGCACAATCTGCAGTTTCTTGCTGACCTTGTGTCCAATTTGCTTGTCCATCTGCAATCATCTGTGTTGTACAGAAGTTTCCGGATATTGCACCCAACTGCCTGAGGTCATCATAGATTTTTTGTATTGTAATACTGTCGGGTTGCAATTGGCTGTGGTTCATAGCCGCACTTAATGTCCCTTGGTTATTCTCAACCTTATTTAAAAACTGATTGCAGCTAGCGGCATCGGCTTGAGCAGGACCCGATTGCTTTATTGTAGAGAAAGTTGAAAGTAGGTCTGTTATGTCGCTCATTGAGCAGGTATCACAACTGTTCTTATATGTGCTTGCATAATTTGTATTAAGAACTGAATCTAACGATTGATGTCTTTGTAGTCCTGTGTTAATTTGTCCAACGACACAGGTGTAGCATGTAGCTGTTGGATTTTCTGCAAAGCTATTTTTTGGAAGAAATATCAAAAACAGAATGAAAAATATCACAGAGATCTGTAAACAGGTTAAATAGCGACTTTCTGCCTTCATATAAAATCATTATGTTGCTAGAGCATGAAAAAGTAAAGAGCCTCGTTTTTAAACAAGGCTCTTTGAGCAATGCCATCGCTAATTCTTGTTACGATGAAACCGGATTTCCATTCTCGTCCAGTTGATGGGGTAGTTTATTGATGTCAAGAAGAGCCCGTTCAACTTGGCTTGCCAGGCTATTATAGCTATCCACATCGTCCCGGAGTTGCTTTTCCGCATCCGAGTAACTTATGGAATAGGTCCAGCTCCCATCAGCTTTTTGGACATCGCAGCCATCCATTGGTTGCGTTTGGTTGGGATATGTCTCACTGCAAGCTGATGGCTTATCCCTAACTGTCTCAGCCCAGTCGTATTTTTGAAAATCGCCCCTTAAGTCATGTGCTGCCGTGCTAAGAAGAAACCCCTGTTTAGCTTGCTCGTGCATCCATTGAGGCGGGTCACCTATTTTCCTGTTGTATAGGTCTTGTAGAGTAACGATCTTTTGCTGCTCGGCTTGCTGCTGTGCTTTCTGTGCTGCGACTTCTTGCATTTGTTGCTGGACATGGGCCACAGCTGCCTCGTGGTTGTTCCAAAGGCTTTTACCAACAGTGAAAGCTACGAGGGCGACAATTATTGCCGTGACAGTGAGGGCAAATAGCTTGAGATTGGGGTTCAGTGTTGTCTGCGCATCTCTTTTCATGTCCTGCTCCTTTTGCTGGAATTTTCAGAAAATTTGATTTGCGGGATGTTTTGGCTTCTTCGCATGCTACCTTCGTGCAAAAAAATTGCTATCGCAAGAAAGTTGCATAAGTGCGAAAAAGTTGACACTGATTAAGTTGCATTTGCCAATCGGAAGAATTTCTGTCCGATCGGATTGTGCCAAATATATCACAAAACGCTCACCCTGTCAACCCCGAAATGCAATTTCCAAGCCAAGTCACAACAAGGTTCGACCTTGCACAAGGTCGAACCTTGTAAGGCATTAGTCTAAGGCCAGAGACTTAATAAATTGTAACGAGTCAATCTTGTGATCCTCGACAAATTTCTCGTAATCTTTATTGTCGTTGAACTGTTCAAGAATGGTTGAGACACTTAGCCAGTTGGGATGATTAGCATCCAAGTAGTATTTATAGCTTGAATATGGATATTCGTTTAATTTGGAGTTTATTTCCAGAGGGTTCATGTGAATATATCGTGAAACGTGAGTGAGATATTCATCTTTATCTATAAGGGCCGCCTTGTATGTGCCCTGGAAAAGACTGCCAACCCTTTTATGGCGCTTGTTAAAATATGACACATACGCGTTTGTGATGCTTCTCATAAACTCGGTCATGCCTGTTGCGTCAAGCTGGTTTATGATTAAATGGAAATGATTTGGCATTAAACAATATGCAAATAGCCTTACGGAATCTGATCTGTTTTTAATTCGAATATAGCCAAGGTTATCGGATTTCTCTTTTGGCGCAAGCACTATCTTTAGAAGATTTAAAAATACCCTATAGTCTTGATCGTCTGTAAAAATAGAGCGTTTTTCAACACCACGGTTGTAAACGTGATAAATTCCGCCCGGGACAAACTTTTTCACTGAGTTTTTGCTAGGCATATTGCTAGTATTACCCATGCAATCTCTTTTGTCAACAAGGTTCGACCTTGCACAAGGTCGAACCTTGTAACAAAGGCAAAAAGGAAAAGCCCGCCATACGGCGGGCTTTCCAAATACCACTTCTTTTGCCGGGCAGATCAGTTGATCGGCTGCCCGCTATCGGTGTACCACCTGGGAATCTGTGATACATCGATGGGCAGCCGCAGGCCGATCTGCTTTAGCTCCGCGGCGGGCAGTTTATCTAGCCCTTCTGCCACGAGCTCTGCATTGTATGCCCGGGCATCGGCGCGCCAGGCATTTTGCGCGTCGGTCCATTCCTTTTGCCTTTTGGACTTCACGGTTGCGAAGTCGGAGTTAGCCGAGCTAGTGGCCCAGTATTCGGCCGTCGACAAACTCTCTTCATCGCCTTTCAGTTTGGCGAGATCCGCCATAAGCCGAGCGCTGGGCTGCGGGAGTGTTTGCGCCGGCTGATAGGATGGAGAACCGCTGCCGTAACCAGCTCCATTCACACTGCCACTGACATAATATTTAGGGGCGGCATTGCCAAGGATCCAGCCAAGGATGAGGAGACCAAAAAAGACGCCAGCGCCCCCCAACACAATCCTTTTCCACCAGTTTACCGGCTTTGCTGCCGGCGCTTTTTCCTGACTTTCCTTTTGTCCTGCTTGATCCTGCTGGACAACGCATGCGTGTCCAGAATGGTAATCAATTTTTTTTTGCTTGTTGCTCATGCCAACCTCCTAATGGTATTTGGAATGTAAATGGTTCCTCAGCCATTTGGCTGAAATATTCTCAATCGAAACAATCTTCGATTAAGAAAATAGACTAACATAAAAGGCATAGATTGTCAATGGTTTTGTGGTTCTCTAGGGTCGAGGCTTCGAGCATCTTGGACACTCATACGTTAAAATCTATTGTAGCATGTTCAAACCCGGGCAGGCTGTTTAAATATTCAAGGGGTGTTTTCATCGCTAAAGATTGATG
>JAJYQQ010000009.1 GCA_021794535.1 bacterium | reverse complement strand
CATATTTGCCAACGACTCGGGGAAGTTTGAAAAGTTCCATCGCTTCATCAAATGTAATAGTGAAAATACTCTGGCCTTTCTGAAGAGACGCGAACTTTGGCTTCTCTTCGTCCTCTGCTTTTCCTATTTGTATGATAGGGCCAAAGCGGCCGATCCGAGCGAAGACTTCCCGGTCCGATGCCGGGTCTACTCCGAGTTTGCGTCCGCTTTTTGGTTTGGATTTACTGCTCTCTTCGCTTGATATACTTTCTATAGCCGAGTGAAATGGTCCGTAGAATTTACGTATCATCTCATCCCATTTCAGTTTTCCTTCCGCCACTTCATCGAACTCTTCCTCAACCGATGCGGTAAATCCATAGTCCAAAATATTATTAAAATTATCGACCAAAAAGTCGGTTACCAGCATCCCGATGTCTGTGGGAAAGAGTTTCTGCTTTTCCGCGCCGGTTATTTCCTGCCTTGTCTCGCAGCTATATTTGCCATTTTTCAAAGATAGATAATCATATTTTCTTGCCTCCCCTTCTCTGGTTTCCTTGACGATATAATTTCTCTTTTGAATGGTTGAAATGGTGGGCGCGTAGGTGGATGGCCGGCCGATGCCAAGCTCTTCCATTTTTTTGACCAGGCTAGCTTCCGTGTATCGCGGCGGGTGCAGGGTAAAGCGCTGGGCGGAAAATATCTCATCATAATTTAGTTCCTGCCCGATATTTAAAGCCGGCAACAAACCTTCTTTGCTCTCAGTATTTTCATCATTATCCGAGGATTCTATATAAACTTTCAAAAATCCATCAAACTGGATCGCCTCGCCTTCGGCAATGAACTCTTCCTTGCGGTCGGAAACGGCAATATTTACCGTGGTTCGTTCAAGCCTTGCCTCGGCCATTTGTGATGCTATGGTTCTCTTCCAGATCAAGTTATATAGTTTTTCTTCCGAAATGTCTGTCCCGGCTTTTTTGACGTTCATTTGTGTTGGGTGAATTGCCTCATGGGCTTCCTGCGCGCCTTTACTTTTTGTCGTGTATCTCGTTGGACGAGAATATTCCTTGCCAAAAGTATTTACGATTTCGTTTTGTGACGCGGCAATGGCCGTTTCACTCAGGTTTAGGCTGTCTGTTCGCATATAAGTTATATGTCCGGCTTCATAGAGTTTCTGCGCCACCGACATAGTGCGGGCGACTGAAAATCCAAGTTTCCGGGCAGCTTCCTGCTGTAGTGTGGACGTTGTAAATGGCGCCGATGGGGATTTCTTCGCCGGTTTTTTTATTAAATCACGAACATCAAACTTAGCAGCTTTACAGGCATTTAGGAAATCTTCGGCCTCTTGGCGCGAACCGAATTTTTTATTTAGGTCAGCCTTAAATGACGAGACGCCCGCCCGAAAGAGCGCTGTTGTTTTATAGAAGGACGTAGCTTTAAAATCTTGAATTTTTCTTTCGCGTTCGACAATTAGACGAACGGCGACCGACTGAACTCTTCCGGCGGATAGTGACGGCTGCACTTTTTTCCAAAGTATCGGCGAAAGCTCATAGCCGACCAGTCTGTCCAGAACTCTTCTCGCTTGCTGGGCATTGAAAAGGTTTTCATTGAGACTTTCGGGATGCGCAATCGCATTTGTTATGGCGCCTTTGGTAATTTCCGAGAAGGTTATCCTTTTTGCATCCTTTTGTCCTATCATTTCCGCTACATGCCAAGCTATCGCTTCCCCTTCTCTGTCCGGGTCAGTCGCGAGGTAGACTTGGTCGGCATTTTTCGCTTCCTTTTTGATTGTCGCAATATGCGCCTTTGATTTATCCGGAATGATATATTCGGGCCAGAAACCATGTTCTATGTCTATACCCATCTTGCTTTTGGGCAAATCTCGAATATGGCCATAGGTAGCCACGACCTTGTAGTCCGGACCAAGGTATTTTTCAATTGTTTTTGATTTTGCCGGTGACTCAACTATTAATAAGTTTTTTGCCATATTTGTTTACCTCATTCTAGAAATATTTACAATTTTCAATTTTTAGTTTTCATTGAATTTTCATTTTGGCATTGATTAATTGATGATTCATTGAAAATTGTAAATTAAAAATTTTAAATTGTTTTGGCCTAAACCAAAACATAGACCATCCCTCCTAAGTTTTTTACTTTACCCTTTATTTCCATGAGCGTCAAGGTCGAAATGATTAGTTGGCTTTCCTTCCGGCTTTCTTTGATGATGTCATCAATATGTTTTTCCTCGCCCTCTAAAACTTTGAAGATTATCTCTTCTGTTTCATTGCCCGGCTTTGTTGTCGCCTTCTTTGGTTTTGCCTTATGTCCGTAGAAATCCAAAATGTCCTGTCCGGAGGTTATTAAGTTGGCTCCCATTTTTAGAAGCTGATTTGTTCCGCTTGAAGACTGGTGGAATATCGGTCCCGGCACGGCGAAAACATCCCGGTTCTGCTCCAGAGCGTCGCGAGCCGTGATCAAGGCGCCCGACCTTTGGTTTGCCTCGATGATGATGCTGCCAAGTGATACGCCGGCGATAATCCTATTTCTTGCCGGAAAGTTTTGCCTGAGCGGGGGCACGCCTGGCGGGTATTCGCTTACAGCCAGCCCTCCTTCCTCGATAATTTTTTTGAACAAATTCGCGTTAGTTGCCGGGTAAGGCGTGTTGAGTCCGCAGCCAAGCACGGCCACAGTTTTTCCGCCTGATTTCAATGCCGTTTCGTGGGCGATGGTGTCTATGCCAAGCGCCATGCCGCTTGCGATAACGATTCCCGCTTCCGCCAGTTCCGCCACTATTTTCTTTGTTGCCTCTTTGCCGTAGTTTGTAAACTTTCTGCTTCCGACAATTGCCAATACGTTTTCCGAAAGAACATCCAGAGCGCCTCCATAATAAAGGATCGTCGGGGGCGAAAATATTTCCTTAAGCATTGCCGGATAGTCTTCATCAAAAACAGTGGTGAATGATATTTTCAACCTTTCGAGCCTTGCCATTTCTTCGTCCGGATCTATTTTTGCGCTCTCTTCATTTAGCTTTTCCAGAAAGGACAGATTTTTCTGAGATGATAATTTACTGTGTTTCAGCCAAGCATCTTCAAACGAAAGTCCGGAGGAAATTATCTCGGCCGTTCTCCTTTTTCCAATACCGACAAAAGCTTTATCCAGAGCTATCAAATATTTAATATCTTTTCTTTTTGTGCTTAAAATGGCTGTTTTGTTCATAATTTTTATGCTTTATTAAAAAGTGTTGACATAAGAGGCTTAATATGTTAGTATGTTCTATCGTGCCTGAGACAGGAGATAAACCTGTTCCGAGCGCGGGATTTGCGGGCGAGAAACCTACTAACAAGTTCAGCTTTCTTAAATCACCCTCCTTTAAGTTGCTTGCTTGTTGGTAGGTTTCTCCCTACAACACGCCAGTCAGCATATATGCAGTGACTCGGTCAAGTCTTCGCGACAGTTTGTTGTAACTACGGGAGATTTTTTGAAAAATAAGAAGAGAGCCTTCGCGGTTCTTTTCTTATTTTATTTTGAGAATCTTTCCCCCCGGCACCCCTCCATTTACGATTAATTTTTTTATCTCCGTTGTGCAAGCTTCAATTATTTTGCTCAAAGCCTTCTCTTCATTTGGTTCGAACCGTTGCAATACAAAGTCCTCGGTTTCAATGACGCCCAGATCTCCATTCTTCACGCCGACGCGAAACCGCCAAAACTTATTTGTGCCGAGGTTCTGAATAACAGATTCAATGCCTTTATGCCCGGCCGATGACCCATCTTTCCTGATTCTGACTTCTCCAAATGGGATATCGATGTCATCGTGGATAACCCAGATATTTTCTGTTTTAATTTTGTAATAGTCGGCAAATTTTTTCACCGCTTCGCCGGACAAGTTCATAAATGTTTGCGGTTTCATTAAAATTATGTTGTCCGTCATTCTGGCTTGTCCAGAATCTTCCCCGTGATTCATAATGCAAATTTCTGCATTAAATTTTTTCTCAAACTTAAAGTCGCTAGATAGCGCGTCCAGTACCATAAAGCCTACATTGTGCCGTGTTTTTTCATATTTCTGCCCGGGATTTCCCAGACCGACTATAAGCGTTTTTACTTTCATAAGAACTATTATATAGATAATCAAGAATTTTGTAAGTGGACAAATAAAAAAAGACCTTTCGGTCCTTTTAAAAAAAAGGAAAAAGCGGTTCGGAAGAACCGCAATTTCCATATAGCTAGTTCTTCCTCACCACTCCTTATTTTAGTCTATCGGGCTGGCAAGATGTTTATCAAGGACAGCAATCGCCCTCACCTGGCTAATCTTTGCCTGTGCGAATGCATTCAAGGTCAGGTCAGTGAGGGGATTGAAGCGCTCCCAATTACCATAAGCTGCCGGGCAATCGAAATAGTCTTTATATTTGTCCCCGATTTCCTTGCGATATAAGCTGATAGCCTTGTCTCTGACTGCTTCCGCTCGCACAAGCCAGCGAGCTAAAGTGAATATTGAATCTTCTCCTTGTATATCACGGATGAGCTTGAAAGCAGCAATAAGCTGCAGCTGCTCCTCAGTGCTGAGAGAAATAGAGGCAGATAACTCAGAGCTTTTCAGCTCATCATTAACCTTAAATTCCCACCTCTCCGGGTTTTCAGGGTGCTTGAGTATTGAAATCATGGCACCGTAGGAAAACCGAACCACCTGTTTTCCCACTTCATCTCGATGAGGGAAAATATCCCAACTGCTGTTTTCTGGATCGAAGTGTTTTATCAGAGTTGGGAAAAGCATGAAAAGATCATGCTGTCTCAGGGGAATTAAGCTCATAAGCTTCACTTCAGACAAGATAAGGTTCGGGATTGCCTTGTAATCAACCAAATACGGGTCTTTATATGTAGCCTTCCAAAACTGGTTTATAGACTCAAGGATTCTGTCAACATTGATAGCAACAGGAACATAGTACTCGATGACATCCCAATGGTCCTCAGTTTTGACAAACAACTCAGATAGGAAGTGTAAATCAGCTTCCGACTGAGCTCTGCTGGACTTACATAGCTGGGCAAACTTTATAACTTTCTTAGTGTTCATTTCTCCTCCTTAGGAGAGTGGGTTTTACCTCTCGCATTCACGAGCGGCAGCTATCTTCATCGCATTCACGATAAAAGACAACTTGCGCCCGTAAATAATACCTTGCCAAGGAACGAAGATTACCCATGATAACATAATTATTGTGATGTGTCAAATTTTTTTACCGTGAATCTGAAGCCCCATTGTGATGTCACTCACTATTGTCATTCCGACCGACCCTACGGAGTAGCGAGTGGAGGAATCCCTTATTTGGACTGCAGTCCGCGGACTATAGGCTTCAGAAAGGGATCCCTTGGCTCGTCCTTAGCAGGAAGTCGCTCGGGATGACAAAAAGCGAGGGATTACTTTTTACGATCTTTTTTGCCCTTGAAGCCAATTTTTATCGGCGTGCCGGCGAAGTCCCATTTTTCGCGGATACGATTTTCCAGATATCTTTTGTAAGAGAAATGGACCTTTTCCGGGTAGTTTGCGAAAAAGACAAATGTAGGCGGATTGATATCGGCTTGAGTGCCATATTTTATGTTTACCTGGTGTCTGTCAACCGATACCGGCGGTTTTTTGTATAAAATTTTGCTTAGAAAGTCATTCAATTCTGCTGTCGGAATTCTTTGTTCTCTTTTCTCCTTAATTTCCAGGATTAAATCCATCACTTTTTGAACATTTTTTCCAGTTTCAGACGAAACGAATATAAGCGGCGCAAAAGGAAGAAATTCAAATTTGTGCCTGGCGAGCCGGGTAAAATCTTCAATTGTGTCAAAACCATGCCCGAAGCCCTTGTCTGCCAAGTCCCATTTATTTACAACTATTACGACCCCGTCGCCGGCATCTTTTATAAATCCGGCGACGTGCATATCCTGGGACGTAATCCCATCGACCGCGTCAACTATTAAAATAGAAATGTCTGACTCCTCGATTGCCATTTTCGTTCTGTCGGCTGAAAACTTCTCAACTATCCCCTCTTTTTTCTTTCCCGGCATCTTACCTATCTTTCCCCGCCGCCTCAGTCCCGCGGTATCTAAGAAAATAATTTCGTGGTCATTATATTCAACTTCTGTTGAGTTTACATCTCTGGTTGTCCCGGGGACCTCTGAGACAATAAATTTTTCTTCATCAATTAATTTATTCAAAAATGACGACTTGCCCGCATTTGGGCGCCCGACGATAGACACCCTGATATCTCTAGCCGCTTCCACAAGGTCTGACCTTTCAAAGGTCTGACCTTTCAAGGGTCTGACCTTGTTGTCTTCCTGGGGCTGACTTTTGGCGATGTTCTCTAGAATCTTATCAACTCCCTTATTCTGTACAGCTGATACCTCAATCGGATCGCCAAATCCTAGTCTATAAAATTCGCTCGAGTCTGCAGCGCTTTTTATGGTGTCGGCTTTGTTTACAACTAAAAAGGCTTCTTTTTTTAGCTTTCTTAAATACTCTGCAATTTTTTGGTCTTCCGCCGTCATGCCGGTTGAAGCATCGACGACAAAAAATATGAGGTCGACGTTTTCTATATTCTCTTCAAACTGGCTTTTTACTTTCTTTTTCAGCTCGTCGCCAGCCTCTTTTTCTACGCCGGCAGTGTCGGCAATGCAAAAAGCGCCATTATCTAACGAGACTGTTTGCTCGTTCCAGTCGCGAGTGGTTCCCGGGACATCGGTTGTAATAGCCTGTCTTTTTCCCACTATTCTATTAAATATCGAACTTTTACCGACATTCGGCCGGCCGACAAGGGCTACTTTAAACATCATTTCTACTTATTACTAATCTTAGACGAATCTGCTAATTCTGCCAATATTTACGAATTTTTGTCCGGAATCTTATTTGTTGCCAATCTGTAGTATTAGTAGATTCGTTTGAAATTTGTAATCCGTAGTGGGGCAGTTACCAATTATATACTAAATTTGCCCATCCGAGAAGGTTTTTTGTTTCTCCAAATCTGTCGCCAGTATTTAAGGCAACCGTTAGGACGTCATGATCTTTGACTTTTCCGCCGGCTATCAAGCAGTCGCCCGCTCCGTTTGTGAATCCGGTTTTGACGCCAAACATAGTGGAGCCGTCCAGGAGTTCGTTTGTATTTGTCAGGTTATACGGCCTGCCATTTTCTGAATAGACGGTCTCAGCCCTTGTTGCGACAATTTTCTTGAAATCGTCATTTTTAAGCAGTGTCCTGGCTAGAATCTGCAGGTCTTCGGCGGTGGAATAGTTTTTCGCGCTGTCCCAGCCGACAGGATTGTCATAATGAGTATCTTTCAAATCCATTTCAGAAGCTTCCGCATTCATTTTGGCAATAAATTCGTTATACCCGCCGGGGTACAGATTATCGGCGATTGTAAGGGCGGCATCGGCAGCAGAGTTAATTAAAAGGCCGTGAAGCAGAGTTTTATAAGTAACTTTGTCGCCTGCCGCCAGCCACATTCTAGCCTCATCGTCCGGCATTTTGCTTAAATCGCCCGCATTAACGATCACGGTTTTATTCAAATCCCCATCTTTTAGGAGCAACCGCGCTGTCATGAGCTTGGTTAGGCTTGCAATTTCCAGTTTTTGGTCCTGGTTTTTCTCGAGCAATATCTCGCCTGTTCCCATATCGATCGCCATATACGCCTTGGCGCCGACGGTTAAAGTTTGATATTTGTCGTTTTGATATGGAAGCGGTGAAAAGTTTAATGGCTCATTTTTGGGGGTGTCATTCTGGCCTGTCCGGAATCCGTTTTTTTCCTCTTTAACTTTTACCTTATCCCCGAGACTTTTTTGAATGTCGGAAACAAACGGAACGCCATGAGGAATGACGTCGAGGAATATCAAAGCTGCAATAATCAAAGTTTTCACATCATAATTATACGCGCTGCTGTTGTTTTTGTCAGTGTTTTGCAAGGTTCGACCTTGTACAAGGTCGAGCCTTGCAAACGGAAATTTTCTGTTGCCTTGTTATTCTGAGCGGAACGAAGAATCTCCGCTCGCCATTATGAAATTGACTTTAGAATCCAGACAAATCAATTCCTGGATTCCGGGTCGAGCCCGGAATGACAAGCGAGGGAGAGATTCTTCGTACCTCAGAATGACGTAGAGTCGAATTTTTTGCACTCCCCTTCTTCCAAATTCCCTAACTTAAAATCTCCAATCCTAATTCTTTTTAAGCTTACAACCTCTGCGCCGATGGCTTCTATCATTCTCCTGATTTGGCGGTTTTTACCCTCGTGGATGGTGATGGAATATAGATTATTTTTATGGGCTGGATTCCCGCCTTCGCGGGAATGACAAAATGAGGCGTCAGAATGACGGCTATGTTTGCCAAGGGTCCGTCCCTTGGCAAGAGGTCTTATTTCTGCAGGCGCAGTCATGCCGTCGTTGAG
Organism: bacterium; assembly: GCA_021794535.1. Taxonomy (GTDB): domain Bacteria; phylum Patescibacteriota; class CPR2; order UBA1875; family JAJYID01; genus JAJYQQ01. The sequence continues at coordinate 3,610 of JAJYQQ010000009.1, read as the reverse complement.
CTTGATGCCGCGGCGCAGTTTATTCAAGGATTCTTTGGAAAGCGGTTTATCGGTCTCGACAGCATATTCCTTTTCTTTCTCATATCTCGGATGAGTCATTTTTTGGGCGAAGTCGCCGTCATTTGTCAGAAATATCAGTCCGGAGGTGTCTTTGTCGAGCCGGCCGACCGGAAATACGGGCGGGTCGCTTGGCACGAGCTCTGTAATCAATTTTTCTGCGTGAGGATCGGATGTGGTGGTTGTATAGCCGACAGGCTTATTGAGCGCATAGTAAACAAGGCTTTTTGGCATTATCAATTTATCATCGAAATAAACTTTGTCCAAAGGGTTAACTTCGGTGGCTAAATTTGTTACGAGTTGAGCAGTTGGCTGGATTCCCGCTGGATGTTTACCCGACCTTTGGTGGGCGGGAATAACCCGCGCACTATTTGTAAGTGCGGGGCAGGCAGAGAAAGGAGCTATTTTTATCCTGCCAGCCAACACGAGCTCCTCAGCTTTTCGGCGGGAATATCCCGTACAGGACGCGATGTATTTGTTGATTCTCATGGGTTGATTATACTGGATTCCCGCCTGCGCGGGAATGACAAAAATGGGCGCGAATGACAAAAACGGCGGGAGTGACAAAAATGTGGTACTATCAAAAAAGATGTTATTCTACCCAAAAATGACAAATACTGAAATTCATATTCAGTCACTACGCTAATATAGTTTAGCGTAGTGACAGGTAATGATTTACTTTCCTAAAGGCAAAATGCACACCACTACACTAAACTATATTAGTGTAGTGGTAAAAAGCACAACGAAATCAGAATGGGATCCATCGTGCCTCTCGTCTATGCTGCCACTTCGAATCGGGCAGGCAGGATGACGAAAATACGGCGCCGGCTTGCAAGGGACGGACCCTTGTATCAAATAACGGCTATTTCTTCCATTTTAGGCAGCTGATCTTCTGATTCAATACCCAGATATGTGAGCATTTTTACTGTCGTGCCGTAGAGAATGGGCCTGCCCGGAGATTCTTTTCGACCGACCTCTTCAATTAATCCGCGTATCATCAAAACTCTCAAAATCCGGGAGCAGTCTGTCCCCCTGATATTTTCTATCTCTGCTCTTGTGATTGGCTGTTTGTAAACAATTATCGCCAGCGTTTCAAGCGCTGCAGCTGAAAGTTCATATCGCAACTCTTCATTTAGAAATTTAGCGACAAGTTCGGCATTTTCCTGCGCGGAGACGAGCAGGTACTTCTCATCTTTTTTAATAATCCGAAATCCCCTATTTTTGTATTCTTCAATTAGCGAATTAATTTCATTCTGGACTTCGGCAACGCTTTTGCCAATATTGTTTGCGATTTCTTTCAAAGAAACCGGTTTTCCCGCAACAAGGAGCAAGCTTTCTATTTTTGACTTAAGATTTTTCTGTGCCATATTTTAATGTTAAATGTTAAACGGAAAATGTAAAATGTTTTTTTAGTTTGTTTGGGATTCTAGCCCGCAAGGGTCCGTCCCTTGTAAATCTAGGAAATTTATATGAAAATTGTGCTTAATTTAATCGTACAAGGGACGGACCCTTGCGGGCTCATAGGCCATTTACCGTTATGTCGGCAAAGTTTTTGTTTTGCTTAACTGTAACCATTTTTCTTTTAATCATTTCGAGAAGCGCTAAAAATGTGACAATCACTTCTCCTCTTGTCTCGGCATTTTTTATCACAGATTTAAATGAAAATTTCTTATCCTTTTTTATCAATCCCTGTAAATGGTCTAGTTTCTCCTCGAGAGTTACCTTTACCTCCACCTTTTTCTCTTCTTTTTCTGTTTCTTTCGGCATTTTTTCCAAGGATTCCTTCAGGAGCTCCATCAGGAAACTCAAATCTATATTTTCCGGAGGGAGAAAAAGACGCATTTCAGAGTTTCGGACACCCGGCTCAAATGACCGCTGATTTTTATCTATAATTTCCGCAAACTGCTCTGAGAGCTCTTTGAACCTCTTATATTCTTTAAGCTGGGTTTCCAGATCCTCTATCTCTTCTTCCTCTTCGGTAGACAAAGCCGGCAAAATAGCCCTGCTTTTTAGATATAGAAGCTTGGACGCGACAACGAGAAAATCGGCCAAGCTCTTGTTTGACGCGTCAATTTTCTGAATTTTATTTAGATAATCATTTGTAATTTTCGCCAGGGAGATTTTGGAGATGTCGAGCCGCTCCTTTTCTATTAGGTTCAGAAGCAGGTCTAGGGGCCCATTGAATTGTTTTGTTGTAGTGGTATTCATTGTTCTCTAATTACTTTGACTGGATTCCCGCCTCCGCGGGAATGACAAAAAAGGGCGGGAATGGTAGCGGTTGAGGGTCAAGTGGCCCATTGAATTGTTTTGTTTGTACTGTTTGCATTTTGGGTTAGTTAGAGAGAATAATGAATAATGGAATGGTCGAATAGTTGAATGGGAATCTAGAATTTGGAATATTGGGCATTTTATTCTATTAATCAATTATTCTACTATTCTAAATTCTGTATCTCATGGTCTCAAACGGTTAATGTCGCGTGGGAAGAGCGATGCTTCACGGATGTTTTCCAGGCCCAAGAATTTCATAGTCAATCTTTCCAGGCCGTGGCAAAATCCGCCGTGCGGAGGCATGCCGTATTTAAAAATGCTTAAATAATCTTCAAATCCTTCTTCGGTCATTCCCCTCTCTTTCATTTTCTTTAGGTAATCTTCATAGAGGTGCATTCTTTGTCCGCCGGTCGTGATTTCAACACCCCTGAAAAGCACATCAAAGCTTAGGGTTTCTCCAGGACTTTTCGGGTCGTCCATTGTGTAGAATGGCCTCTTCTTTGATGGATAATGGGTGATAAATACGAAATCGCTTCCATATTTCTTTGCCGCGTATTCGCATATCTGCCTTTCGTGTTTTGGCTCGAGATCCGGTTCACCGACGCATTTCTCGCCGTATTCTTTTTCCAGTATTTCTTGAGCCTCCCTTAACTTCATTACAGGAATTTTCACGTATTTAGGAATTGTCGCGCCGAGCAGCTCAAACTCTTCCTTTGCATTTTTTTCGAGCCATTCAGTCATATATTTAATTAAATCTTGATGAATATCAATCAAGTCGGTCCAGCTGTCGATAAACGCCATTTCCATATCCAAGCTCATATATTCATTGATGTGCCTGGATGTGGCGTGAGGCTCGGCGCGGTACACATACGCCGTTTCGAAAACTCGCTCATATACACCTGCCATGATTTGCTTATAAAGTTGCGGGCTTTGGGCAAGGAGGGCTTTTTTCTTAAAATATTTCACCTCAAACATTTCCGCTCCGCCAGTTTCCGCGCCCGAACAAACAATTTTTGGCGTATTGACTTCCGTAAAATCATGTTCCTCGAAGAATGAACGAAAAGCGTCGAGAACTTCTCTTTGCACCCTAAATATCGCTCTTTGTTTCGGATTCCTTAGGGTTAGCGGCCGGTTGTCGAGCAAGGTGTCGAGGTTTACATTCATCTCTTTCTTATTAATTGCGATCGGAATATCTTCCTTTACCGGCGAAATAATCTCGATTTTACAATCGTGCAGTTCAGCGCCATGCGGCGCCCTGTCTTCTTTCACCACTTTGCCGGTAATT
>JAJYQQ010000034.1 GCA_021794535.1 bacterium | reverse complement strand
GAGTTGTAGGCCCATACCGCGAATCGCTGCCGGCTGAAGCTATCGCCAGTATAGAGGAGCAGCTTTCCGGAGCCTGCACTGTCGAGATTGCCGCCTTCGATGAATTCGCCAAGCTTCTCGGTGGTCCCGGCGATGGTGGCCGCTTCGACCACATCGTCTTTGATACTGCGCCGACCGGCCATACTTTGAGACTTCTGGAGCTGCCAGCCGCCTGGAGCGATTTCATTGCCGAGAGTGTCGGCGGCACGTCGTGCCTGGGTCCGTTATCCGGCCTGGGGGCGCAGAAGGAGATGTACACCAACACCCGCGCCGCGCTTGCGGACGCGGCGCTGACCACCATCGTCGTCGTCAGTCGCCCTGATGAAAGCGCCTTGGCTGAAGCAGCACGGGCGTCGGGGGAACTTGCCGAGCTCGACATCTCAAACCAGGTGTTGTTGCTAAACGGCATTTTCGTTGCCGAGGACGCCAGCGACCCCCTGGCGACGGCCCTGACCGATCGCTGCCAGGCTGCAATTGACTCGATACCCGCCGCTCTGGCCGAACTGCCGCGCACCGAACTGCCTCTGGCACAGGAGGCCATGCTTGGTATCGATTCCCTACGCCGTTTCCTTGGCGGTGAAAGTTCCGCAGCGCCTTTGTTAACGACTGCTTCATCGGCGGTCAGCGTTAAGACAAAGTATCCAACGCTAGATGACCTGACTGCTGAAATCGCCGCCACCGGCAAAGGTGTCATCATGACTTTAGGGAAAGGTGGCGTCGGCAAGACATCCCTTGCCGCCGCCATTGCTCTGCGGCTGGTCCGCATGGGTCACGCTGTCCACCTGACCACGACCGATCCGGCGGCCCACGTGGAAGCAACCGTAGGGCGCGAGGTAAAGGGCCTGACCATCAGCCGAATCGACCCCCAGGTCGAAACCAAAGCTTACTCGGACGAGGTTATGGCCACGGCTAGTGTCAATCTCGACGAACAAGGCAGGGCGCTGCTGGAAGAGGACCTGCGTTCCCCCTGTACTGAGGAGATAGCGGTTTTTCGTGCCTTTGCCCACACGGTAGCTGAGGGGCTGGATGGCTTTGTCGTCATTGACACGGCACCGACCGGTCACACACTGCTGTTGCTTGACGCCGCCGAGGCATATCACCGACAGGTGTCACAGACTATGGCCGAGCTTCCCGAAGCTGTGCGCCAGTTGCTGCCACGGTTACGCGATCCCGAATTCACCAAAGCGCTGGTGGTGACCCTGCCGGAAGCAACACCGGTGCACGAGGCTGCCGCTTTACAGGAAGACCTGCGGCGGGCACAGATCGAGCCATACGCCTGGATTATCAACCAGAGCCTGGCGCCCCTTTCTATCAGTGATCCCGTTCTTGCCAGACGAAGAGATCAGGAAACCCGTTTTATCGAGGAGGCCCAAAATCTGGCCACCCGTAGCTTCCTGGTTCCCTGGCTGGCTGAGCCTCTTTCTTGACGCATACGTCCGTATTGTTCTGATGTAAAAATATTTGAAATCTCTACTTCAGAAAGGTTGGTGAACAAAATGAATAAACCGATGGGCGATCAAGAAGTAAAGGCCCTCAAATTCGCTAAATTCCACGGCGTTGACCGCGATCAGATACAGTGGAATCCGAAAATATCTGAAAGCAAATGTATCGGCTGCGGGCTATGTGTTACTACCTGCGGTCGGAGCGTATATAGGTTTGACTTTGAAAATAAGAAAACGAAGGTGGTTAATCCCAGTAATTGCCTGGTCGCCTGCCAGACCTGTGCCAATCTCTGCCCGGCCCATGCTATTCATTTTGCCGAGGACGATAGAACGAGAGAAAAAGTACAAAAGATTGTTAAAGATTTCAGATTACAGAGGCAAGCGAAGAGGGAATTGGCAGCGAGAAAAGATGAGTTAAATTCAAATAGCTGATCTGCTTCGAATTTATTGCTATCCATCTCTTCCTGGGTCATGCCGAGAGCTTTGGCCCACTTTTTATGCTTGTTGGGCCGGGGGACAAACGCACCGAGTCCCGCGTCCGAAACATAGGTCGCATTTCTGTTACCAAGGATCTTGCTGACCTGCATTTGGGCCAGGTCCTTTTCCAGCCTGATCGTGCGAAGCTTTTTCCCGAGGACTGCAAGATCCGATTGCAAGAGGCAGATTGCAGCCGCGAGGGTGTTTCACTGCCTGTTTCAATTAATTGAGACACCCTATAGTAATAGGCAAAACTCCTGAAAACAAAGCAAAAACCAGAAGGGGAATTAACTGGATTTACGGGGCATTTAGCCCGCTCCAATCCAGCGTCGTCGGGGCTCATTTTGGCCTACAAAATGAGACCAGACGACGGCTCCCTTCGGTTGCCATAATTCCCCTTTTTAAAACAGCAAGCATCGGACTCACATTTTAAGCCACCGGCGGTGTCGGTGTCGGTGTCCCATATTTGCCGCCGCCGTATTCGGAGTCGATTTTCTGCCTTATGTCTTTGATAGCCATTCCATCTTCATTCCACTGGAGCACGTCCAGTGCGATTTCCACTCATAAGTCTCAGCCAGCGCCATGGCGGTCAAACAGCACCTTGTCACCATTGCGCTCTTTTATAAAGCAATCAAGATTGCTTTTGTGACCGGCATCCTGTCCGCAGCCGCAGTAGCACGGGACCTGCGAGAGAAGATCTGGCCGGTCGATAGCAAACTGATATGCTTTGGGAGCATTTTGGGGAGCTGATTGATCATATGCAAAGCTCGGCAGTTTGACAGACGTTTTCGCCACGATGTCCGATGAGCCGTCCCGAGTCAGAAACCATGCGAAGACACCGGCGACAAGGCTCAGCATGGTTGCGACGACGATAATGAGAACCTTGGCTGCCGGGAAGCCTGATGAGGCTGCCGGTTTTGTCTTACTTCTATTCGTTTTTCTTTTCTTCTTGCCCATAAATCACCTCCTCGATTGAATTGGGTTCTCAAACATATTCAATGGTGGTGTTTCGAACCTGACACTTGCACTGTGTGATTGTTGATATCGCAGTAAGGCCCCCCATTCTCACAGGGGGATGACTCGACTTCCAGGGTCGAGTGCACAATCCCGAAATCATGGGAAAGCATTTCCCTTAAGTCGTTCATAATCTTATTGCTTTCACTGACCTTGATATCTTCCACCAGCACATGGGCGCTTAGAGCGTACAGCTGCGAACCAATGGTCCAGACATGAATGTCGTGGACATCAAGAACGCCATCCTCATCCTTCATTTCAGCTACGACACGGTTAACATCCACCGCGCGCGGTGCTTCCTCCAGGAAGATTTCGATAGTCTCCTCGATGATCTTCCAGGCGCCCCAAAGGATGGCCAGTCCGAGCATGACACTCACCAGCGGATCGACAGGATACCAGCCAGTGGCAATTATGATAAGACCCGCAACAACCACGGCAGCAGAGGTAGCAGCGTCACTCAGAAGATGAAGCATCGCGCTACGGATGTTAAGGTCGCCCGAGCCGCGGCTTCTCAGGATAGCGACTACGGCCAGGTTTGCGATCAGGGCTGCCCCGGCGGTGATCATAACCAGCGCGCCGCCAACAGGCTGCGGATTGATGAAGCGCTGGTAAGCCTCGTAAAAAATCCAGACAGTGACCAGGACCATGACCAGGGCGTTGAAAAGGGCTGTCAGGATGCCGGTGCGGTGATAACCAAAGGTCTTGACGGCTGTAGGCGGTTTCTTTGCTTGGGTGAAAGCAAACCAGACTATGGCAAGGGCGGCGATATCGGTAAAATTATGGACCGCGTCGCTCAGGAGGCCCAGGCTGTTTGCCAGCAAGCCGATGACAACTTCCACAACCACGATAAGCAGATTAAGGGCGATACCGAGAATGAGGCCCCGTGTCATGCCCTGCACTTGGGTTGGCTGCTCCAAGCCGTGGTCGTGCCTAGCCTTCTTCATCTTCCCTCGCTTCCTCGATTGCCTCAAACCCTTCCTTGATCACCAGCGGCAGCATGGCAAGCGCGGCCACGGGGTCCGCCCAGGACCAGCCAAACAATGCATTCAAGGCAAGGCCCACGAGCAGCACGAGCGAAAGATAAGAGCAAATCCAGGTTTCCATTGCATCAGAGGCCAGGGCTTTGCTGTCAAGCGCCCGGGCTGTTCTTTGTTTGAAAAAGGCCAATGTAGGCATGATCAGCAGGGAAAGGATGGCAACGACAATCCCTAATAAGCTTTCTTGGGCCTGCTTGCCTGAGGCCAGGTTGTATATGGCCTCCGTTAGGATGTAGATAGCAAGGGCAAAAAAAGTGAACCCGACGACAAGCAGGGCTTTTCGCTCCGCGGCCGAATGTTCGTCTTTAGAGAAGCTCTCATCTGTGCGGAGCTCTTTTTTAAGCCGCCAGAGAAGGGCCCCTGCGGCTGTGACCTCAATAATGCTATCCAGCCCAAAACCGATGAGGGCGATACTGCCCGCCGCGATACCCGCGCCAACAGCAACCCCGGCCTCGATAATGTTGTAACCGACCGTGAAATATTCAAGCCGGACGGCGCGCCTGAGGAAAAATTTATTTTTGATCTTGCGATCATGAACTATTTCCATCCTACCGGTTCCTCTTTTTAATGGCTGTGTGGGAGGCTTGCGAGTGGCTGAGATGATCAAGACCCTGAGTAAAGAGTTTCAGCACATGCTCATCATCCAGGGAATAAAAGGCGATCCGCCCTTCCTTGCGGTACTTGACCAACTGCGCCATCCGCATGGTCCGAAGCTGATGGGAAACAGCGGATACAGTCATGGACAGTGCTGAGGCGATATCGCAGACACAAAGTTCACCATCAGCAAGAATTGAGATGATGCGCAAGCGGGTAGGATCAGACATTACCTGAAAGATGCGAGAGAGGTCGGTAGCAGCCAGGCTGTCCATGGCCCTTTTCTTCGCTTGTTCTACTGCTTCGGGGTGAATACAGGCAACATCACAAACGTCTTTTTGGTGAATAGTTGAGCGCATATTCAAATAATATATTATCTCCTGCCCGTGTCAAGAAAAAATTGATCAGTGTAGAGGTTGGTTGCTCCGGATCATGAAATCTTCTTCGCAAGCCCTACCAGTTGTTGTATCATAAGCCTGTCGCTGTTCAGATAACGTCCGAACAGCTCGACCAGACTTGACTTATGCAAATCATAGCTTGAAAGATGTCAGTTAATAATTTTTATAGATCATCCTTTGGCTATTCCGGATTCCCTTTATTGTCAGTAATTCACAATAATTGCATTGCGGCTCATCGTGTCTTCGTTGCAATGACCATCTGCCGGCCTTATAGTATAGCTTCCATTTAGATAAATATTCATCATGCCTCCGCCGTCGCCCCAACCACCGCTAGGACACCAGGGCGTTGGATTCAAATTTCCATTTGTCATAAGATCAGAGAGATAATTAACCGCGGCATATTTGAAAGAAATTGCATTCCATCTGTTTTCTCCGCCCGGAAGAGCATTACCATTATTGTCAATCGTAGCCGGAGGAGTACCTTTATGTCTTGCTGTATATGCTTCCATGGCTGCCTGAATTGTTTTTGCATTTTGTATGTCAGTGGTTTGTCTGGCTGCGTTCTGCGCTACCGTGATGGCGCCTATCACCAGGGTAGCTAAGACGGCAATAATAGCCATTACAACAACGAGCTCAATAAGGGTAAAACCTTGATTTGTGAATTTCCCAAGGTGTCTTGCCAGTTGCGATTTTTTTCTTAACATAATTTCTCTTGCTTAACCGGGTTAACAATATTCTTTAAGTCAAACATAAGGTCCATGTCAATAAATAATAAGTGCAATCCTCTTCGCAAGTCCGGTCAATTGCTGTAAAATAATCATATCAGAAGTGTTCAGAGAAAGCTAAATGGTTTGACCAAAAATAAAAAATGAATGTTTATGATTCCATCCTGAGCTTTAAATATCTCGCCATATTCATCGGCTCTTTCATAGAAGGTCCGACCGTTGGTTTGCTTACCGGATTTTTTGCCCGAATGGGCTATATACATCTTTCTTTTGGGTATCTGGCCCATGTTGCCGGCGATATGAGCGCGGACCTTATGTATTACGCCCTCGGATATTTCGGAGGCGTCACTTTCCTGCCAAAGCTGGCGCGGCTGCTCAGATATTCTCTCTCGGATGTGGAAAGCATAGAAAAGTCTTTTAACAAGCACAGCAAAAAGCTCATTATTCTCGGCAAACTGACGCATGTGGTTGGATTTCCCATTCTTCTTGCGGCAGGCATGTCAAAATATCCATGGTATAAATTTGTCGCCCTTGATCTGATAGCGACCCTCTTGAAAGCTGCCATCCTGGTATTTATCGGTTATCACTTCGGAGGTTACTGGGAAAAGGTCAATAATGTTTTAATAATTGCCGGCGTCACGGGCGCAATCGTTGTGGGGGTCCAAGTCGGCTATTTCCTGGTAAGAAGGATTATTAGCATCAGGAATGGCACTATTGTCCTGGATGAAAAAGAAAAAAAGAAGTTAGACAGGCTCAAGAAGAAACTCAGGGATTAGAACCTGTTTAAAATCTCATCGCCATGCATCGTTTGCTTGCGGCGCCGCAGATAAAAAAGTAGAGCCGGCTTTCCGGCTGAAATTTCAAACTCGGCATGAGATCGTAAGCAGGTTCTAGGAATTTTCAAGCAGATTGCTGTAAATTTTTTCCAGCCTTTCGCCAATTTTTTGAAGGCTGTTATTTTGGGCAAGCTTTAAAGCTTGCCTGCCCATTTTTTCTCTTAATTTTTCGTCCCCAATGAGCATGCCGACATATTTTTCAAATTCCTGCTCGTTTTTTGCTTTGAAGCAGTTTTCGCCGTGTTTAAGCCAGCCTTCATACGCCGGTATGTCGCGGACAACTATCGGTTTTCCGGCTGCGGCGGCTTCCAGGATGACCATACCCTCATTTTCTTCAAATGACGGGAAGACAAATATATCGCCCGACGAAAAGGCTTCCTGGATGTCGTCTACAAAACCGGTGAATTGAATGTTTCCGGGCAGCTTTTTCGGAAGTTTTTTTGCCAATAAACCGCTATAGATTTTTCCAAACCAGACAAAGTCGCTTTCGGGGAATTTCTCTGCCATTTTTATCATCGTATTTGGGGATTTTCTCGGCAATACCAAACCGACCGAAAAAACCGTTACGTTTTTAAGGTTATATTTCTTCCTGCCGGCTATTCTTTTTTTCTCATCAAAGGCGTATTTCTTAGTATCGACGGCATTGCTCATCGCGATCAGGGGCGTCTTTATGCCATGTTTGTCCATTAAGCTCTTGGTATATTCCGATGGGCAGATGACAATATCAACACGGTTATGCATATAAACTAAAAATTTCTTAAAGAGCGGCTCCACCAGATTGCTGAAACGGAACACATTTTTGAAATCCTCGGGAGTGTTGTGGGCATAGCTGATAATCTTTCTGCCCTTTCTTCTGTCTCGCTTGATGTAGTAAAGCGCCAAGGGGGCCATCAAGTTGATGTGAATGATATTATAATCCTTGTCGCAGGTATCTTCGGTAAACTGAATTTTTCGGTTTGCAAGAATTGCCATCTGGTTTTTATATGAAGACAACACTCCCGTTCCTATATTTTTATAGAAAATTCCCCCCATAAATCTTTTAAATTCCAGATTAAGACAGACTTTTGGCTGGTTTTTTTGCATTTTTCTCTCTTATCAACATTTGATAATCCCTTAAAAGTTCCTCAATGATTTTTTCATTTGAATAATCCTTGGCATAACGCGCTGAAGACGCGCCCATTTCTTCTTGTCTCTTAGGCTCTCTCAATATCTTAATGATGCATTCTGCCATTTTCCGGTGATTTTTCGGCGGAAAAAGCAGCCCGTTTTTCTTGTCATGAATAAGTTCCGGGGCGCCTTTTGCGTTAGTCCCCACCATAGGTAAGCCGAAAGACATAGCTTCAAGGAATGTCATTGGCTGGTTCTCGGAAGCGGAGGCGGAGGCGAAAATATCCGCTGCTGCCACTGCCTCATGCAGCTCTTTGCCTGTAAGCATGCCGGTGAAGATGGTTTTATCCTGTATTTTGAGCTTCTTGGCGAGCGCCTTTAGATCTTTCATGGCCGGTCCGTCGCCGATTATTAAAAGCCTGGCATCATCCAGTTGTTTGACAACTTCCTTAAAAGCTTTCAGAAGCACATCTATGCTTTTCTCCTTGCTGACACGTCCGAAATACATAACAACTTTATTGCTTTGCAGGCCAAGCTGCCGCTTCAAATCCGCTTTTTTCTTGTCAGTTTTAAAGGCATTTAGATCAATGCTGTTTGCCAGGACGTGAACCGGTTTGGTAACTTTATTTTCCAACAGCTCGTCTTTTAAGCTCTGGGATGGTGAAATAATCAAATTGCACCGGTTAAAGTAGGATGCTATATAGTAATGAGCCACTTTTTTCATGAATTCTCTGTCAATTTTCAGGTGATGCAAATAATCTGTCCAGAAAGTATGGTGGTGCCCGACAAGAGGTACGCCAAGCAGTTTAGCGCAGTTTATTGCCTCCCAGCCGACCCCGAAATTTGTATGGGAATGAATAATGTCGGGACTAAACTTTTTGATTATCACATAGCTCTTGACCCATGTCGGTGTTGCTACCCTGTACTCTTTATAAGTTGGCAGCTCAAAGGCTGGTATGAAATGGACTTTTATTTTTTCTTTGCCAAACTCTTCCAAAACTTTCTTCTTCTGGCTTCTCTTCGGCTGGGCTGTAAAAATTATTACATCGTGCCCTCTTTTTTTCAGTTCTCTGGCATGAGTTTTGACTACGCTGACCACGCCGTTTGTTTGAGGCATAAAAGTATCTGTAAAAATAGCAATTTTCATATTTTTATAAAATGGGCGCCAGAGCCCGCCTTTCCTTCAAATGCTTTATTTATTTTAACTTTTTTGTCCTTCGAAGTAAAGCCGATTCGGGTTGTGGCAATGCCCAAAAATTATCCCGCCAAAGGAGTTATAATGAAAAAATGAAGACATATGTCGGCACATCGGGATTTTCATACCATCACTGGGCGGAAATATTTTACCCGCATGACGTTAGGCGGAGCGATTGGCTCGAGTATTATGCCAAACACTTCAACTCAGTTGAGATCAACTCCTCATTTTATCGCTTGCCGCAAGAAAAAACATTTGAAAATTGGCGCGGCAAGACGCCGGAGGGTTTTGTATTTTCAATCAAAGGCAGCCGGTTCATTACCCATACGAAAAGATTATTAATCCAGCAAGACTCGGTAGACCTTTTTATGCAAAGAGCTAAAGGCTTGGATGAAAAGTTGAAGGTGATTTTGTGGCAGTTTCCGCCCAGTTTTAAGTCTCAACCCGATAGATTGGCAAACTTTCTGCGATTGCTTAGACACTACGATTACAGATATGCCTTTGAATTCCGGCACGAGAGCTGGTTTACGGGTGAGGTTTATGAAATTTTAACTAAATATAATGCAGCGCTAGTGACCGCTGACTCGCCTGATTTTTCTAAAGCGGAGGTGCAAACGGCGGACTTTTCTTATATCAGGTTTCACGGAGGCAAGTATTTATACAAATCAAATTATTCACCGGACGAAATGAAAGAATGGTCGAAAAAAATTGAAAAATTATCCAAAAGCGGCGATGTTTTTGCCTATTTCAACAACGATGCGAATGCCTTTGCGGCCAAAAACGCTATCGAACTGAAGCGATTATTGGGCAAGTAACTTGCAATCCCGCACTGAGTCGAGTTTAGTAAAAACTTCACGGCCTGCCTCTCGGATAGGTAGGAGATCAGTCTTTTTGTCATTCCGGGCTCCGACCCGAAATCCAGTCTCCTCGTTATTCTGGCTTGTCCAGAATCAATTTCTATTATTTATTCTTTCCACTTTTTGACAGCAAAAAGTGGAGCAAAAACTGCCGACTAACGATTCTTTTCAAACTTGCCTGCCGGCAGGCAGGGTGTCAGATTACGGCTCGTTTACCTTTTAAAAACCACGACTCCCGCTGGTCGACCTAAAGGCAAGTGGTCTTTTAAAAGAGCTCACTTCGCTTTATCCTCTCTTTTTGAGCCGATAGCCGCATTAGGGATGCCGTCCCCTTGTGTATTTCGAAAAATCGCTGTCATTCCCGCCCTCCTTCGCAAAGCTTCGGGCGGATAAACTCCGGCGGGAATCTGGACTGACTGGATTCCCGTCTCCGCGGGAATGACAAACCTCGAAGCACGAAACTCGTAAAGGTGTGTCCTTGTTTATGGTGGTGACAGGATAAGATTATGGAGAAAAGATTAAAAGAGAATTTTTTGAGCTATAGCCGCAAACTGGAGTATAATTTAAATATGGAAAAAGCAGATGAGGTTTATAAAATTGTTTCACAAATTCTGCCCGGCAAAGTTATGACTTATGGGCAGATCGGAAAAATAATCGGGATAAGCCCGAGGCTCGTTGGCAGGATTTTACATAACAACCCAGATCCGGAGAACGTTCCTTGCCATAGGGTTGTAAACTCGCGGGGCGATGTGGCGGAGAATTATGCTTTTGGCGGCGGGACAGCGCAAACCCAAAAATTAATTCGCGAGGGCGCCGAGTTTGCCGCCAGCAGAGTGAATCTCAAAAAAAGCCTTTACAAAAGAAATCATTGACTTCGTCAAGAAAAGAGAGTATGATACGAGGGAACTAGAGAGCTCGCGATATTTAAGTAGATTTTTTCGAACGGATACCCGGGGGTTTCGAAAGGGTTCCGTTTTATTAATTAAATTGCCTTTCTTAAACGAAGGGCAAAGGAGCAAGATGGAAAAGAACAAGCTATATGTAGGGAATCTTCCTTACAGTGTGACTGATGATTCTTTAGCTGAGATGTTCTCCGGTATCGGGGAAGTTACCGAGGCGAAAGTTATCTCGGATAAGTTCTCCGGACGTTCAAAAGGCTTTGGTTTCGTTACCATGGCAGATGACGCAATGGCTGAAAAAGCTATCGCTGAAATGAATGGCAAAGAGATCGATGGCCGAAAAATCGTTGTCAACGTATCCAGGCCAAAAGAGCCAAGACCAAACAGATACTAAAATCTGAGATCTTGAAACAGAAAAACACCCGAAGCGGGTGTTTTTCTGTATACTTGTTTCCAAATCTTAGTTTTTTTATAATAATCCTGCAGAGGGACGCACCCTCTGCAGGATTATTAAATAATAGGAGTATAGAATGCCGGCAAAACATTCGATAAAGGTTTATAAGGAAAACGGAATTTACCACGTTTACAACCGCGGAGTTAACAAAGATGTGATATTTAAAGATGACAGGGACTATAGATATTTTCTGCATCTTATAAAGCTTTACTTAACAGAGTCCGAAAGCGAAGGTGATGGGCAAAAAACATCCAGGGGCGAGTCTGTTATCCAAAGGGGAAGATTTCAACAGGAAATAGAAATTTTGGCTTACGCCCTTATGCCCAACCACCTGCACTTGCTTTTAAAACAGGCCGGACTAAAAAGTGCGTCAGAATTCATGAGATCGCTGCTTACCAACTATTCGATATATTTTAATAAGAGATATGGAAGATTGGGGCCGCTTTATCAGGGCAGGTTTAAGGCAATTTTGGTGGAAGATGATGATTATCTTCTCCATCTTTCCAGATATATCCACTTAAATCCCCGCTGCAGAGGGACGCACCCTCTGACGAGGCGGGAGTATACCAGTTATGAGGATTATTTGGGGGAAAGAAAAACGGCATGGGTAAACACCGGACTGATACTTGATTATTTCAAGTCAGGCGATAACTCTTTCAGCCACTTTGCAAGTTATAAGGCGTTTATTGAAGACCTTGTTCTGGATAGCGGGGATTACCTTGGAAAATATGCGATCGACTAGCTTGCAGAGGGTGCGTCCCTCTGCAGGAAAATTTTTCCTTGGTTTTTTTTGTGGGTTTGCTATAATTATTATGGTAAATTAGGGGGGATTATAAATTTAGAAGAATCGATAGCGCAAATAATGAAGGGGAGCATATGAATCCCGTAGAGATATGGCATAATATCAGATTCCATACCACCTTTAGTTTGCATATGCTTCTGCATAAGCTGAAGTGGTATAGAAGGTGGCATGGTTTTAAATGGCACCGGCATGCGCATGCGGCTATCCTTCTAGTCTACATTATCAGCGTTATCGCCGGCTCCGCAGGGCTCTTTACGGGAAATGGCAAAGCCTTGGCGGCAAGCCAAAGCTGGGCTTTCAATGAAGGCGTGCCGTCTAACTACTACAGCTATGGCAATGAAATATCGGTCGGCGGCGGATCGGCGACACTAGCAAGCCATACGCCGGGAACCGACTGGATTAGCGTCCAGGACGGCTACAACTGGAATTATCGGAAAGCCTTCACCATCACAAATCCCAACAACTCGAGCGCTTATCAGGTTCAGCTGACCGGTGTGGACACGGTCCTGGGCGGGAAAGTCCAGGCGAACTGCTCCGATCTGACATTTACCGGCTCGGACGGCGTGACTGTGATCCCGCACTGGGTGGAGTCGGCGACTTGCCCGGCTGCCTCAACGAGCATTTGGGTCAAAGTCCCCGCCGGGCAAACGACCGTGTATATGTATTACGGTAGCTCGCATCCGGAGTGGACCCCAAGAGCCACCACCCAAAACTGGAACCGCATTGCCTCCTCCGCCGACGGCACCAAACTAGCGGCGGTAGTGAATGGCGGCCAGATCTACACCTCTACCGACTCCGGCGCCACCTGGACGGCCAGAGCACCTAGCCAAAACTGGAATCGTATCGCCTCCTCCGCCGACAGATCGG
>JAJYQQ010000037.1 GCA_021794535.1 bacterium | reverse complement strand
GAGGCGATATTCGACACTTTGAAAAGAATCGTTAGCCGGCACTTTTTGCTCAACTTTTTTGTGTCAAAAAGTTGATAAAGAAAAAAGGATTAGATTCTGGGCAAGCCTGCCTGCCGGCAGGCAGGCTTGCCCAGAATGATGAGGAGACTGGATTCCCGCCAGATGTTTACCCGACCTTTGGCGGGCGGGAATGACATAATGAGGAATAAACAAGGACATTCCTTGCTTTCGCATTTTGCAAGGTGTGTCCTTGTTTATGGTAGTGATATATGAGTAATTGATTGTGCGATGGCTTGAACATTTCCAGCATTTCCAGCATAATCCTAAACATGAAAGCAGTTTTTGCGGCGGTTATTTTGTGTGCCATCATGCTTGGTATTTTTGTTTCTCCGTATTTCGAGGTCTCAAGTCTCAGCCTTTTTGCTCTGTTTGGGATATTTTTTATCCTG
Organism: bacterium; assembly: GCA_021794535.1. Taxonomy (GTDB): domain Bacteria; phylum Patescibacteriota; class CPR2; order UBA1875; family JAJYID01; genus JAJYQQ01. The sequence continues at coordinate 12,558 of JAJYQQ010000037.1, read as the reverse complement.
AGCATTTCTTTCATTCCGCAAAAATGGCTTTGGATAAGCATGCTTGCGATTGGCTTTTTCTTTCTGGGGGTTTTGCGACTGCAGCAGTACCAGGCCAGTCTCGAAAATGTTGTTTATCCGGTAGGTGAGCGGATAAAAGTGCAGGGGCAAGTCGTCGAGCCACCGGAAGAAACGGATAAGTCGACAAAAGCTGTTTTGAAGGATGATACAAGAGGCGGAAAAATTCTCCTTATATTAAAGCCTCTGACTAAAATAAATTACGGCGATCGCGTCGCAGTCGAAGGGCAGATGAGCCAGCCCGCTGCAAATATGAAAAACCCGCTTTTGGTGAAAGGCATAACTTATGAGATGGCTTTCCCTGTGATTACCGAGGCGGGACCGGGCAATATGACCTGGGGCATGAAGGCGCAGGACGGCTTATATTCACTCAGAAATAGTTTCGAAAAGAGCATAAATGCCATCTTCCCGGAACCGGAGGCTTCATTTCTTGCGGGGCTCTTGCTTGGTGTGAAGAGGAACTTACCGGCTTGGCTGACCCAAGACCTTCAAAATAGCGGCACAACTCACTTGATCGCCCTTTCCGGATTTAACATTACCGTAATTATAGAGGGCCTAAGGCTGATCTTCAGGCGCCGATCGGCAAAACTGAGTTTTTATATGCCGCTTGCGGCGATTGCCGCTTTTGTGGTGATGACCGGTTCGTCATCCTCGGTGGTCAGGGCCGGCATCATGGGCGCGATGATGATGCTTGCGTATCGGGTCGGGCGCCAATCATCGGCGACAATGGCCATCATCATATCCGCTGCCGTTATGGTGTTTTTAAATCCTTTCATTTTGCGATTTGATGTCGGTTTCCAGCTGTCTTTTGCCGCCTTTATCGGTATTATCTATCTGGCGCCGTATATTCGTGAAATCCTGCCGTTAAAACATGAGTTTGCCAAGGAAATCCTCGCCATAACCATCGGGGCGCAGGTTATGGCATATCCCCTCATACTCTACTATTTCGGCACTTTTTCCCTTGTGTCTTTTGCCGCGAATCTTGCTGTTCTTCCCTTTATTCCATTTGTAATGCTTATCGGCTTTGTGGTCGCTCTTATCGGCATGGTTTGGCAAGGGCTGGGCCTCGCGCTTTCCTGGACGGTTCTTTTTTCGCTTCAGGCCATCATTGCAGTTATCCACTTCTTTGCTTCCCTGCCCTTTTCTGCGGTAAATGGCATCAGTTTTTCCACTGCAAACGCCGCTATCTACTACATCGTGGTTTTGGAGCTAATATTTATATACAAAAGGCTGAGAAAGAGGCGGTTTGAACCCGGAAGATAAAGCAAGAAATGTTTTCCCCTTTGTTTCGCTCGTTGTTCTCGGGATTGCCTTTTCTATGATCTGGTTTTATGTCTTTGTTCCTTCTGACAAAAATCTCAAGGTCGTCTTCTGTGATGTCGGCCAGGGAGATGGCGCTTTAATAAAATTCCCGGACGGAAAAATCGCGCTTGTGGACGCCGGCCCGAACAGAAAGATACTGGAATGCCTTGGCAAAAATATCCCTTTTTACAGAAAGAAAATTGACATCGTCTTTTTGTCCCATCCTGATGCCGACCATGTCGGCGGACTCAGTTATGTTCTGGCTAGCTACCAAGTTGGCAGGGTGGTGGAAAGCGGCATTGGCCGGGACACGCAGGCATACAAATCATTTGTAGACATCGTAAAAGGCCAGAAAATAACCGACACAAAGGCCATCGGCGGCGCGGCGTTTGACATTGCATCCGGAGCGAAAATACAGATTCTTCTGCCGAGAAGTACTGTTGCCGGTCCGAACCTCAATAATATGTCGGAGATTCTTTTGCTTGGCTTTGGCAAAGAAAATTTCCTTTTCACCGGCGATATGGAAAAGGAAGAGGCGGGGCAAGTGGCAAGCCTGTATCCCGATGTCCGCGCCGATGTTATCAAAATCCCGCACCATGGCTCAAAATATTCTTTGGACGAGAAATTTTACCGCCAGCTGCAGCCTAAATATGCCGTAATTTCCGTAGGAGCAAAGAACAGATACGGGCATCCGCACGCGGAGGTTCTGAATTTTCTCGGGAAAAGCGGCATCAGGATTTTCCGGACGGATAAGAGCGGCGATATAAGCTTTGAGACAGACGGGCAGATGCTGCGGGAAGAAAATTAGCTGTAAAATGAAAATGGTATTGATTGCGATTTCCAAAATGTGTATATTAGTGAAAAGGAGAAAGCATGCAAATGCAAAAAATTTTGATAGTAGATGACGAGCCTGCGATCAGAGAGCTTTATGAAGCCGGCTTTAAGCAAATAGGCTATGAGGTTGAAACGGCTGTGAATGGCGAGGATGCTTTAAGTAAGACGCTGCAGTTTAAACCCGATCTTCTTTTGCTTGACATAATGATGCCGGAAATACACGGCTTGCATGTTTTGGACATCATCAAAGCTACGCCGGAAGCAAAAGACATGAAGGTTGTTGTCTTTACTGCCCTAAGCGATGACGAAGCGCAGAAGAAAGCGGAGGAATACGGCGCCGACGGCTACATCGTCAAGTCCCAAAAGTCGATGGCTGAAGTCATTAATTATGTTCAGGGCATTTTAAACAAAAGCTAAAACCATTGCCAAAAACAGGCAAAAGTGATAACATAAACATGATGAAACAAATTACCAACAGAAACTTAACAGTGACTCTCCTCCTCATCCCAACAAAGAGAGGAAAGGTTGGTATTTGTTAAAGTAATTTGAGAATTTAAAAAACCGGCCTTTCCTCTCAGGGAAAGGTTTTTTGATTTTTACGGGATGTGGCTCAGTTGGTAGAGCATTCGCATTACCTGGTTCCATAATACAGGGGGTTTCTAGGACTCGCGAAGGGTCAGAGGTTCAAGTCCTCTCATCCCGACCAAAAAGGTATTTAGGCAGCTTGCTGCCTGGATATAAGACCGTTGTTCCTTTGCTCGTCTCTCGAGCAAGCGCTATCTGGAGTCTAAGAGTTAGAATTGCAGAGAAAGGATTCTCACACACTGGTATCCCGGAGGTTTCCGGCTTACCGCAAAAATGATTGCGGCAAGAGAGGGGACTAGTAAGGGGCAAAATGCACCTTAAACAAGAAGAAAGGAAGAAGCGTGACAGAAAAAGGCAAGATCATCGGTCCTGTAAAACTCGCTGATATTACCAGGGAGGATTGTTTGAAAAAGCAGAGCACCCCTTCCTATAAAGGCAAGGAAAGGACCGTGAAGCGGGATCACCGCAAAAGCCGGCATAACATTTTTCATCGCAAGAGATAGGAGGTGTCATGTATGCCATAAGCTTAAAATCTGTAGAGGACGCTTCTGTCTTGGAAGCGTTAAGGGGCAAGGCCGCTGAATGGCAGGAGGTTTACAAAGGTCTCGAGCCGGAAGATGTACATTCGATGGGTAACGGATATTTCCAGCTGCCTTACCTGCTCTATAATCTTTGCGGGGAAGAAATGGGGCTCGTGGCGACAACCTTACCCTGAAACATTTGAACCATTCACAAGGAGGAGAACGATGAAAGAAAGCAAGACAGAACTTGGATACCTTCTCCAGGGAGTTTCGCTGGGAACCATCAGAAAAATTGCATCGACCTATGATATCTGTGAGGACGATGTGGCCATTGTGGAACGAGCAAGTGACAGCGGCGTACTACTGGTCGGCCACGAAGCAATCGCCCTTTATCTCGGTACCGAGGTTTGCTCCCAGTATTGGACGAAGTGCCCGCGGCTAGCCAAGGTGCAAGTTGTCGATGGTCAGCTGACTGATCTCGGCGCCATTCCGCCATGGCTAGGATCAGGCTCTAACTAGGAGGCGGGACATGGTCGAGAATGACATGGATCTACTGAAAGAGGCAGCAGAAGCAGCCGGACTCCGGTTCAGTGATACTGATGATGGCATCCTGAAGCTCACAGTGAAGACGCCTCGGGAGGCAACCATCCTGATTGAGGCAATGATTCGGGCAAGGAGGCGCGACGCAGATCCGTATCCTCAAATCTCTCTGTAAAGGGTGGTTATCATGCTTTACAATATGCCGGATGACATTCTCGTTCTCGGACGTAATGTGATTGTTGCCATTGCAGAAGATTGCGGGGTAGTTTTCATCCACGACAAGTTTGGCAAACACAAGATCAAGGGTAGCGAAGGGCAGATTGAAGCCTTCAAAACCCGCTGTCGCGGGATTATCGCATCTTCTTGCCAGCACATTTCTTTCTTCACGGCGCGTTCGGCGCTTTGAAACTCAAGTTTCACGCCGGGGCATTTTGCCCCGGCTCACGCCAAGCGCGCCTTTTTCTTTTGTTTTTGAAAAGCAGCATTTCGTGCTAAAATTGGTTATTAGGTTATTAGGTTATTAGGTTATTAGGTTATTAGGTTATTAGGTTATTAGGTTATTAGGTTATTAGGTTATTAGGTTATTAGGTTATTAGGTTATTACTATGTCCGGACATTCAAAGTGGGCTTCCATTAAACACAAAAAAGCGGCTACTGACGCCAAGCGTGGCAAGGCTTTTACGCAAGCTGCCAATATGATAACTATTGCCGCCAAAGAAGGCGGCGGCGATCCGACCATGAACTTCAAACTTCGTCTGGCGATAGACAAGGCAAAGGCTGTAAATATGCCCTCAAGTAATATTGATCGGGCCGTCAAAAAAGGAACCGGTGAGGGTGGCGGCGGACCGGTTGAGGAGCTAATGTATGAAGGCTATGGCCAAGACGGTGTGGCGATTTTGATCGGAACGGTTACGGACAACAAAAACCGAACTTCGGGAGATGTTAGAAGCACTTTGACTAAACATGGGGGCAGAATGGCGGAAGCGGGAGCTGTTTCCTGGGTCTTTGAGCAGCAGGGACAAATTATTGCCACGGACGCATCCGACGAGGTCCAGCTGGCGGCGATTGACGCCGGGGCGAGCGATGTCGAGGCGGAAGATGGCAAACTTTTTATTTATTCAGACGTCAATGCGATCAGAAAAATCAAAGAATCTTTAGAAGCAATAGATGTCAAAGTCAAGTCGGCAGAAATAACGCATAAGCCAAAAAATTATGTAAAAATAGAAAGCGAAGAGACAGCTTCGAAAATATTGAAGCTGATCGACTCGCTCGAAAACCTTGAAGATGTGACAGAAGTTTACTCAAACTTTGATATTCCGGAAGAAACTTTAGAAAAAATGGGGTAAAATGGATATCTTTCTGGATTGTCTGACTGTTCTCCGCTGGAGGAGGACTCAGAACCACAATAGCATGTTGAATAGTTGAATAATCGAATAGCGGAATTAGAATATAGAATAAAGAATAAACATTGTCATCCCGAGCGACTTCCCGCTAGGGACAAGTCGAGGGATCCCTTAAAAAATCAAGAGAAAGGGATTTCTCCGCCCGCTACTTATGTAGTGTCGGTCGAAATGACAAATTGCTGGAGAAAAATGATTATTTTAGGCATAGATCCGGGAACGGCGACGACGGGCTACGGCGTCATAGAAAATGAAAAAGGCGAGACAAAATATGTTGATTATGGCTGTATTTTAACGAAATCCACGGAAAGCCTGGAAAATCGACTGGTTTCAATATTTGACGAGCTCACAAAAATTATAAAGAAGTTCAAGCCCGAAATGGCGGCGGTGGAGGAGCTTTTTTTCGCCTCGAACGCTAAAACCGCAATCTCGGTCGGACATGCCAGAGGCGTCATATTGCTTGCTTGCTCTAAAGAAGAAGTGCCGGTTTATGAGTATACTCCGCTTCAGGTGAAGCAAGCCATATGCGGGTATGGACGCGCCGACAAACAGCAAGTACAGAAAATGGTCAAAGCCCTTCTAAGTTTAGAGGAAATACCGAAACCGGATGACGCCGCTGACGGGCTGGCGATAGCCATATGCTGCGCGCATAGCGCAAGATTGAACCTTGGATGATTCACGGATTTCGCAGTTAATCACTATTTGAATTTTACCTCTATCATTCCCGCGCTGGATCATGTTCAACATAAACTTCGGTGGGAACCTAGAATGACTGGATTCCCGCCTCCGCGGGAATGACAAACCCTGAGGTGCGAAACTCTCGCATTGTTTAAAGTGCTTTTCGGTTCTTTGGTTTTTCTGTTATTATGTTTATAAAGGAGGGTTTTAGTTGGTCACAGATCTCATTACAATGAAAGATGCTGAATTTTTCCAGGCTGTATACAGAAGGGGCTTGGCATTGATGTCTCGCGGCGTAGCGGCGCAAAAGGTTCTTTTCGCTCTGCCAAATGAAAAGCGTCCCCTCTCACATTTGGATATAATGTCTGTTTTAGCCGTTTTGCCATCGATTAGGAAGGATGCCATAAATCGCTATATTCGCTCCGGGAAGGACTTTTCCATAGCTACCACGGGTATCCTGTCATGGGTTATAGCAAACGCGGCGAGCGAGTTTAGCCACAGCGAAAAGATCGAAATAGAGGAATACTTTACAAAACTCGAAGAAGGGTTTGATGGCAAGATAAACAGCCGGGGACTTCTGGACTTAGGTGATAGTTACGACTGGTCGGGACAAAGCCGTCGCGGCATTTTGATAGAAAATCAGGCGTATTATGCCAAGATCCTGGATTTGCTCTCATTACTTACAAACGATGATATATATGCATTCAAGAAAAAACGGCTCATAAGGTCTGTCAGGGAAAAGCTGGATGGCGCATATGTCCTTGATAGGGCTGACTCTCTGGAGATGACGATAAATCCCTTTTTAGCGGCCTTTTTTGCTCCGGAATTGTTTAGAAAAGAAGATTGGGAGAAGACATTTGACTCCCTTTTAAAGTCCGAAAATCTTTGGATTTTTTGGGGAGGCTTAAGGACGCTTAGCCAATCAGATGAAAACTTCATAGCCGCAAGAAACGGCGAAAGCTGGTTTTTTATAAATAACATTGTTGCCATTGTCTTGTATAGGTTAAATCTGGAAAAATACAGAGGATTTATCAACAAAATTATTCTTGCTTCTTCGAAAAACATAAACTGGCAGGAACATGCCGGACGGCCTTGCGAGCTCGTAATGACTACCGGCAATAAAATCCGCCTCAAGGATTTTTGTTCGCTGACTTTGGCTACCTACATTTACCTCTATCGCTCCATAGCCCTGTAGCGTAATGGTTCGGAACTCTGTATACTGGAAATTGGTTTGAGATTCAGTTAAGATTCTTATTAGGTTATTAGGTTATTAGGTTATTAGGTTATTAGGTTATTAGGTTATTAGGTTATTAGGTTATTAGGTTATTAGGTTATTGCTATGATTGCATCACTTCGAGGAAAAGTAGTCCAAAAAAGAACCGACAGCTTGGTTGTCGAGATGAATGGTGTTGGCTACAAAGTTATTTGTCCGATTCCAGTTTTGGAGTCGGCAAAAGTCGGCGATGAAATATTTTTAAATACCTACACTCATGTTCGCGAGGATATTTTGGCTCTCTACGGTTTTTTGACGGCCGATGATCTGGCTCTTTTTGAACTTCTAATTAGTGTTTCCGGGGTCGGGCCGAAAGCGGCTGTCAATATCCTATCAGCCGCAGACAGCGAAAAGATTCGAAGCTCTATCCGAAAACAAGATCCCGGAATTCTCTTTTCCGTTTCCGGAATCGGCAAGAAAACAGCCGAAAAAATTGTAGTGGAATTGAAAAACAAACTTGGCGCCACAAATAATTTGTATGCGCCTTCTTCCGAAACGGAGGACTTGCATCAAGCACTCAGTGACTTAGGATTCAAGCCTAATGAGATAAGTGTAGCGGTTTCAAACATTCCAGATAATATGGCAACGACGGAGGAGAAGCTAAAGTTTGTTTTGAAAGAAATTAAAAAGTGAGGCAAGCTCTGTTATTGTCATTCTGGCTTGTCCAGAATCAACATGATGAATAACCAATATTATACATATATTATGGCAAACGAGAGGCCGACTCTTTACACGGGCATGACAAATGATCTTTCCAAGCGAGTCTACCAACATAAAAGTAATGTTATCGAGGGTTTTACAAAAAGATATAAAATACATAAACTAGTTTACTTTGAGACCTTCAGTTTACCAAGAGAAGCAATTATCCGAGAAAAGCAAATTAAGGACATGAATCGTATAGACAAAATCAGGCTAATCAAAATAGCAAATCCAAAATTTGAAGATTTGTATAGTAAAATAGTATAAGGATTCTGGACAAGCCAGAATGACAGATGATGAGGATAATTCAAGATACTAAATACATGAAATTATGAAACTAGATAAAGACCACATTTTAGATGGCGAAGAGTTTAACCACTCCCTGTCATCCCGAGCGGAGCGGAGCGGAGTCGAGGGATCTCTCATTGAGGGTGAGGAGAAGTTTGAAGAAACGCTTCGGCCCAAACGATTTAGCGAATATATCGGCCAGAAGCAGGTAAAAGATAACCTGAAAATTACCATTGAGGCGGCAAAAAAGCGCAAAGAGCCGATAGACCACGCTCTCTTGTATGGTCCGCCGGGGCTTGGCAAGACCACTCTCTCGACCGTGATTGCAAATGAAATCGGTGTTTCGATCAAAGCTACTAGCGGTCCGGCCATCGAGCGGGCTGGTGATTTAGCGTCGATTTTAACGAATTTGCAAGAAAACGATATTCTTTTTATCGATGAGATTCACAGATTAAATACGGTTGTCGAGGAAATATTATATCCGGCAATGGAGGATTTTGTTCTCGACATAATTATTGGGAAAGGCCCTTCGGCTAGATCGGTCAGATTGGACCTGCCGAAGTTTACGATTATCGGCGCTACGACCAGGATGGGTATGCTTTCGTCGCCCCTTCGCGACCGTTTTGGCCTCGTCCATCGGTTGGAATTCTACGAAGCGGAGGATATCCAAAAGATTATCAAGCGTTCAAGTAAAATCCTAAATATTAAAATTGACGAAAAAGGATCCCAGGAGATAGCCAAAAGGGCGCGCAAAACGCCGAGAATCGCCAATCGTTTGCTCAAAAGAGTGCGCGATTTTGCCGAAGTGAAAGGAACCGGGGAAATCACGGAAGAAATTGCCAAAATAGCGCTTGAAATGCTGGAAGTGGACGAACTCGGTCTGGACAATACGGACAGAACTTTGCTCGAAACGATAATTCACAAGTTCAAAGGCGGTCCGGTGGGACTAAATACTTTGGCGGCGGCGACAAATGAGGAAATCGATACGATTGAAGAGGTTTACGAGCCATATTTGATCCAATTAGGTTTTTTAGAGCGCACCCCCCGCGGCCGCAAAGCAACTTCTCACGCATATGATCATTTGAAGATTGTTCAAAAAGCTAAAAAAGAACAGCAGAATTTGCTATAATTTTATTTATGGAAAAGAAAAATATATCAATTATTGTTCCCGGAGGGTTAAATACGGATATTATCGGTCTAGGTATGGACCGGATTGTTGGTATTGGAGAATCTGCCTCCGGAGGAACATTGAAAATAGGTCCGGGCGGCAAGTCTAGAAATATCGCTCAAATGATGGCAGAATTTATAGGACCTGAAAAAGTAGCGATGATAGCCAAAACTTGTAAGGATAAATATGGACTTTGGAAGCCTCCATATGACGCCTTAGAAAGAGCTGGTGTAAACACAGATTACATTGAAATTATTGAGGAAGAGGGAAAATATCCGGGCATAGCTCTAATCCCAGTTGATAAGAAAGGCAGAAACCAGATATATGTTTTACCGGGTATTACTGGTGATTTTACAGAGAGTGATATAGATAATGCCGAGGAGATTTTTAAAATTGCCAGTAGAAATAACGGTCTTATGGCATTGTCCTTAGAAATGCCGCTAAAGACTGCTATTTATGCTGTAAAAAAAGCAAATGAAAACGGACTAAAGGTTATTTTAGATCCAGGCGGTATGGCTGAAGATAAAAGCTATGATGAACTATTAAACCAAAATATTTATCTGATTAAACCAAACGAACACGAAGCGAAAATGCTAACCGGTGTTGAAATAACTGATATCGAAAGTGCTAAGGAAGCTTACAGAATTTTTCATACCCAAGGAATTAAAAATGTTTTGATTACAGCAGGAGAAAATGGCGCATTTTTGATTACCCCGGATTTAGCGAAACATATTCCAATAGCGAACATAAAATCTTCTAACATAAAAGATACGACTGGTTGCGGAGATCAGACGATGGCCGTTCTCTCTGCTCTGATTTTTGAGGGCAAGGATTTGCTTGAAGCAGCAAAGAAAGCAACCTTTGCCGGCGAATTACAGTTTCACAGAGTGGGCATTGTGCCTGTTACATCAGATGACTTAAAAAGATGAAGATTTATGAAACAGAAAATTTTATGACGATTTTAAACCTTTGGACGAAGAGGATGTCAAAGAAATACAAAAACAGATCGAAGTTATATTGAAAAAGGACAAATACCAAGAAGAAAGCTGGTAAAAACCCTTTGCAATAGGAGAAAGGTCAACTATAATTTAAAGTGCTTATGTTTAATCGAAAATATTGGTTGCTGGGTTTATTTTTGATTTTGGCGTCTTTTGCCTTATTGTTTTTAATTGGATCAATACCAGCTCATGCTGCTTCAAAATGTGATAATGTGATAATCTCTGAAATCATGCCAAATCCCGCTATCCCTCTTTTAGATTCGCTCGATGAATGGATAGAACTGGAAAATACAACAGGATCAGATATTGATCTTGGTGGGTGCAAGCTCAAAGACGTGAAAGGTTCCGTGCATGAGTTTGCGATTCCAAGCGGCAGAACTATCTCCGCAAATGGATTCGCGGTTTTCTATTCTAGGGATACGAAAATCAGCCTGAACAATAACGAGGACGGAATGATTTTTTTAGCGCCGGACGGGGCTATTATTTCTCAAACGCCCGACTACAGGAATGCGCCAAGCGGTAAAAGTTTTGCCTTTAATGGCAGTGGTTGGGACTGGGCCGAGCCGACAGATGGCGCGGTAAATATCACGGTAAGCGGTCCGGATAGCACTGGTGGAGGCGGCTGCGATGGGTTGATTATTTCCGAACTAATGCCAAATCCAGCTTCTCCCCAGACCGACGCGAGCGATGAGTGGATTGAAATTTTTAATACAACCGATAGCGCCATTAATTCGGGCGGCTGCATCTTAACCGATGTTTTGAAACCGGGAAGCACCCATGACTACGTGATGCCAAGCGGCAGTATTGAGTCAGGTATATTTCAGGTTTTTTACAGCCGAGATACCAAGATTAGCTTAAATAATGACGGCGACCAGGTTAGGCTGCTTAACCCCGACAAGAGCTTAATCTTTGAGACGCCGAACTACGGTAATGCGGCAGCCGGGCAAAGCTTCGCTTACGATGGAAAAAATTGGTCATGGACAACCGTTTCGACTCCGGGTGAAATCAATGAAATAACAGTTCCGGACCAGGCAGGCAGCGGCGCAAAGTCCGGAAGCAAGAAAGCGGCCAAGTCCAAAGGTGCCAGCAAAGCTAAAAGAAGCTCGAAATCGGCAAGCGCGAAACTGGCAAAATCGGGCAAGAGCTCAAGCGGTGCTAGCGGCGATGTCTTGGGCGATAGCACCGGCGGGAACACCGACAACGCCAAGAAAATCAATGATAAGGTTTTGGGCTACATTCTGATAATTTTGGCGTGCGCTGCGCCGATAGGTTATCTGGCATATACGAAAAAGGAATGGCTGCTGGACATGCCTATCTCCAGGAAGATTTTGAAGCGAGTTGAGAAGGCAAAGGAATTCATCATCCACTAAAGAAATGCCCCGCCCCAAAACGGAATTATGGTAGAATGCCTATTATGAAGATTCTATCAAAAAATCCAGAAGAAACGATCAGGCTAGGTAAAAAATTAGGCAAGATGATTGTGGCCGGCGCCATGCACCAGACGGTTCATGGGGGACAGGTTCTTGCGCTTTATGGCGACCTTGGCGGCGGCAAAACCCAGTTTACCAAAGGGATTGCGCTGGGACTCGGCATTTCTGACAATATCGTTTCTCCCACCTTTACAATTCGGCGGGAGTATTCCGGCAAGAAACTTAACTTACTGCATTATGATTTTTACCGTTTTGAAAAGCCAGACCAGGAATTAGTTGAAAATCTGGACGAAGGGATTAGTCCTGAAAATGTGACGGTTATAGAATGGGCGGAGCGGGTTGAGAAATACTTGCCCAAAGATACGATAAAAATTAATTTCAAATATATTTCTGAGGGTGTGAGAGAGATAGAGATTGAAGATAATAACCTTGAGGCAATACTCAGCGCTGTCATCCCGACCGACTATACTTAAGTAGTGAGCGGCCTTCGGCTCTGAGGCCATTCGACCGTGAGCTCAGACCGGAGCGGCTCAGGCCCGAAGAGAGGAATCCCTTTTTCTCTCGACATTTTGGCTTGCCCGCTCGCTTCGTAGTTTTAGTGGAGGAGGGCACAGAATCCCCATCTTGTCATTCCGGGCTCCGGGCCTGACTGTTGCAATTAGTGAATCAACCTCTTGTCATTCCGGACCCAGATCCGGAATCCAGTCTCCTCGTCATTCTGGCCTGCCTGCCGGCAGGCAGGTGTCGCTTTCTGCATTCATTCATTCATCTTTAAAAAAATTAAC
>JAJYQQ010000017.1 GCA_021794535.1 bacterium | reverse complement strand
GACCTTGTACAAGGTCGAACCTTGCAGACTTTATATCTTAGTTCTTCTTAATCTTAATGAATTTGAAACAACCGTTACCGAGCTGGCGGCCATCGCTGCTGATGCGATCATTGGGTTTAGCAAGACTCCGGTGAAAGGATATAGGATGCCGGCGGCAACAGGGATTAAAATTACGTTGTAACCAAATGCCCAGAAAAGGTTCTGCCTAATTATTTTCATAGTTTTTCGTGATAGCCCCCAAGCGCTATATGTAGAGCCAAGTGATCCGTTCATGATGGTAATCTGACCGGTTTCCATGGCTATGTCTGTGCCCGTTCCCATGGCGATGCCAATGTCTGCCGCAGCCAAAGCCGGCGCGTCATTAATCCCGTCGCCGACCATTGCCACTTTATATCCTTTTTTTTGCAGTTCCTTAACCTTTTTTTCTTTGTCTTTCGGGGCTACCTCGGCAAAAACATGCTCCGGCTTTATCCCCGCTTTTTGAGCGATTGCTTTCGCGGTGTTTTCATTATCACCCGTAATCATATAGACGTTTACAGAGGAGTCTTCAAAGTTTTTAATCGCGGCGTGCGAATCCGATTTTATAGTGTCGGCTATTGCGATAATGCCGGCAGCACGGCCATCCACCGCCACAAATACCGGTGTCTTCCCCTCTTTCGCCAACCCATCACACTCTTTTTTCAGGCTTGAAATGTCTATTTTCTCAAGTTTCATTAGTTTGGCATTGCCTTTAATTACGGTTTTCCCGTCAACGTTTGCCCTAACCCCTTGTCCCGGGATGGACTTAAAGTTTTTTGGATCGGACAGTATTAGCTTTCTTTTTTCCGCTTCACGGACTACGGCTTCTCCAAGCGGATGCTCGCTCCTTTTCTCGGCACTTGCAGACAGGCGCACCAGTTCATTCTCAGATAAATTACTTGCGTTGTGCACATCTACAACCTCGGGCTCACCTTTTGTAATAGTGCCTGTTTTGTCGAGCAGCAGAGCATTTACTTTCTGAAATCGCTCCAGGCTTTCGGCGTCTTTGATCAATATTCCATTTTCCGCGCCCTTGCCCGCTCCGACCATGATGGCAGTCGGGGTGGCAAGCCCCAGAGCGCACGGGCAGGCGATGACGACCACAGCTACCATTGCAAGCAAGGCGATTGTCAGCCCGGCGAAAATGTACCAGATAACGAAAGTGGCGATGGCGATAGAAATGACAATCGGCACAAAATATCCGGAAATAAGATCGGCAAGCTTCTGGATCGGTGCTCTCGATCCTTGAGCTTCTTCGACAAGCTTTATGATTTGCGCAAGCAGTGTGTCTTTGCCCACTTTCTCAGCCTTAAATGTGAATGAGCCAGATCTATTAATTGTTGCGCCATAGACTTTGGCGCCTTTGATTTTATCAACCGGTATTGATTCTCCTGTCACCATCGATTCATCGATCGTTGACTCGCCGGACAGAATCACTCCATCAACCGGTATTTTCTCACCGGGTCGAACGATTATTTCGTCGCCAACAACGACTTCTTCGATTGGTATATCCATTTCCTTGCCATTTCGTATCACCTTTGCCGTTTTAGGGTTCAACCCTGCTAGTTTCTTGATTGCCGAGTTGGCTCTGCCTTTTGCCCGCGCTTCAAAATATTTTCCAAGCAAGACCAGGGTTATGACCACGGCCGAGACATCAAAATATGTTCCAACTTCAGGCAGTTTTATTCCGAGCTCTTCTGCAAATGTTACGGCGGATGAGAAAATAAAAGCGGTTAAGGTGCCGATGGCAATCAGGGTGTCCATATTTGCATTTCGGTGCTTTAAGCCTTTTAAAAATCCGGAAATAAATACTTTTCCGACCCAAAACTGCACAGGCAAGGTCAGGAGGAACATCAGAATATTTAAGGTCTTCATAGGAATTTCCGGTGCGCCGGGAATAAAGTTTAAATTCCCCAGAATCATAATCGCCGCAGCCAGGAATCCGCCGGCGATAACCTTGGTTTTTAGCTCTTTTAAGTCCTTTGTCCGCTCGGCTTCTTCGGCGGTCATTTCCATACCTTCCGGATCGGGATTCGATTCATTTTCATACACGTCGTAGCCGGAGTCGCGAATTGTTTTTACGATCTGTTCTCTGGTTATATCATCCGGTGCCTCGACGGTCGCTTTCTCGCTGGCATAGTTGACCACCGCATTGGTATCCGGCATTTTGTTTAGATTATTTTCTATGACCATAGCGCAGCTGGCGCAGTGCATACCTTTGATGTGGAGAGTAGTTTTTGTTCTATCTAAATTATCTTCTTCTGTCGGCATAAATTTTATCCAAAAATTATCTATTAATTTCTAATTTCCAATTCCCAATTTTCAATGAATGTTTCAATGCTTTAATTTATCAATTAGGATTTGAATGGGTATTGGTAATTGTGAATTGGTCATTTCCCACGCCTGCCTCCAAGGAAAAACCACAGGACAAAACCGATTAGCCCCGCGCCCACAACCGCAACGATTATTTTATCCAATACTTTGTCCTTTCAAAAATAATTCTGGATTTTTCATAAACTTTTCCTTGCAACCTCTGGCACAAAAGAAGAAATCCTTTCCGCTTAATTTCGCGGAGTCTGCCGCTGTCTTTGCACTGACCATCATTCCGCAAACCGGATCCCTGTATTCCTTTAAATAATCCTCGAGCTTCATATCGTTGTCAATCAGGCCGGTGATGTGCTTCGCGCCTTTAAATTTTGTCTGCAGAACTTCCCGGATAAGATCGCTTGCCTTCAAAATTTTTGAGTCGGTCAGAGAATAATATATCTTTGTTCCGTCACGCCTTGTTTTTACAAGATTATTTTCTCTTAAGACCATTAAATGTTGGGAAATATTCGCCTGGCGCATATCCAGCATTTCCTCGAGCTCGCTGACCGGCAGCTCACGATCGCGAATCAAATGAACTATCTCCAGCCTTTTCGGATTGGCGAGAACTTTAAAGACATCTGCATGTAAGTCAAAGATTGTTATCACTTTATTTCCTACTAATTTACTCATTGTACGAATCTACTGATTAGGGTTGTTGACCTATCTTTTTATATCGAAACGTATACTGATACTTGTCCTGTTTTAGCTTGAACTCTAATTCACTTGGGCTAATTCGTAGATTAGTACCATCTGTATATTGGTAGGTCCCTAAACATTCAATATTTCGAATATAATGTCTATTCACTTGAGTGTCAAGAAGAAATTTTTGGAGGCTTTTGAGCTTTTGAAAACCATTTTTAAAGCGCCACCCTGGTCTCTTAATCGTCTTCAGGGTGGCGTTTCTGGATATTTTTCCAGTAGTCTCTATTTATTTTTGAGTTCGCCGTCTATGGCTTGTTCGAATGAGCTTGCCGGTTCGGCGCCGCTGATCAATTGTTTGCCCACGATGAATGCCGGCGTAGAGTTTATGCCGAGGTTTGTTCCCTCAGTTTTGTCACCGTCCAGCTCTGCCTGTATGGCAGTTTTCTTTTGGTCCATTAGCGCGGAAACCTTGTCGGCGTCGATGCCGGGGATAGTTTTGGTTAATTTTATTATATTGTCCTTGCTATCATAGCCGCTATTTTCCTCGCCTTGGGCGTTAAACATAGCTGTTTGCCAATCCATAAATTTGGTCGGATACAATTCCCAGACGGCTTCGGCGGCGGCTCCCGCAGTTTGAGAGTCGGGTCCCAGGAATTGGAAATCCTTAAATACGACCTTCAGTTTCCCCGTATTCACATATTTGTTTATCAAGTCCGGCAATGTTTCGGTCTCGAACTTTTTACAATACGGGCACTGGTAGTCGAACCAATATGCCATGGTCACGGGGGCATTAACATTTCCAATAAATGGCTCTCCCTTGGTATCAACTTGGGATATGTCTACATTTGGCTGTGCTCCTTGCGCCGAAGTGGTGGTTGTGTCCGGTGAGTTTTGGTCGGCATTTTTGCTGATTGAGATATTCTTGCCGTCCAGGGCGAGGAATGCCAGGAATACAAGAACAATTAAGATTGCAGCTCCTATACCGAGCGAGAAACCTTGCTTGCTGTTTAATTTAGAGAACAAATCTTCTTTTTTTGTTTTGTTTTCCGCCATATTTTACCTCGATTTTAATTGTTCGTAGTCTTAATGCTAGTTTGTCTGGCCGAAAACGTCAAGAATTTTTTATTCCCGATTCGCCGCGGCGCATCGAAGCTTGTGCCGGTTTTTTGATTTTCATTTGATTTTCTTTTCTTTTCATTTGATTTTCTTTTGTTGACCTTGGGGCAACTTTCTACTATAATTTATGCCTTGCACCACACAACAACAAACAATGTAGGAGGTAACGGAAATTATGGCGATACAGCCTGGAGACATAGAGAATATAAGGCGGGGCGATGTGCTTGTATTGAAGGGCGTCATGGGCCGCGAAGGAATTTACAAAACGGTGGTTCTTGACAGGCAGGGATTCAGGGTGAAGTTTGCCTATCTTGTTAGGGGCGATAAGCGCCTTGACTTCAGGTGCGCCCCATCTGAAATCTATCTGAATCCGAAGAAAAATGAACTGAAATTGAAAGAAAAGAAGATTGAGGTTCTGGCGGTGCTAAAGGGAGCGGGTTTGGAATCAAATGAAACGCTTCCATCCAGCGCCGAAAACGCTATTCGGGATGGAGAGTTTGTCTTGAACGGCATATTCCTCTTTGGAAGCAGTTAAACCTCCTGCGGGGCCGGGCGACACAAAGCCCGGCCCTTTGCCATTAACATTATCGTGGAAAATTTCAAAGGCTACACTATCTTGAGCCCCGAAAAGATAGTGAGAATGCCCATTACGACCAAAAAGGCGACGATAAACTTCCTGAAGAGTTTCTCGTCAGTTCTTTTGAAAATAGCCATGCCGGCAAGGGTTCCGAGGATTAAGGCCGGCAGCAAAATCAATGAGTTCGTTACCACTTGTTTTGTAAATATGCCCGTAATCATATAACCGCAGAGCGTAAGGATATTTAATATTAAGAAATAATAGATGAGGTTTGCGCGAAAAGGTTTTTTTGACATTGCCTGATTTGAAAAGTATAGAATTACCGGCGGTCCGCTCATGCCGATGCTGCCCTGCAGGATACCGCTTGCAAATCCCGACACAACCATTCCCAGCTTTTCCTTTTTGGCTGGACTTCGAAACTCTATGAGAGCGAGGGCAAACAGGAATGTCGCAGCGCCGATGAGAATTTTGATAAAGTTTGTGTTGGCATAAAGAAGGATAAAAGTGCCGAGCGGAATGCCGATGATCCCCGCGGGAATGAGCGGCCAAATCCTTCTGAGTTGCAAACTTGCCCTGCTTTTTGCGGCCACCAGCGCTGTGTTAAATGTGGCAAGGGTTAATAAAGTTGGGACAGCCAAGGTTGGCGGCATAAAAAAAGCCACAATAGGAAGGGTAAAGATGACAAAACCGAAGCCAAAAGCCGACTGGATAAGTCCGCCAATAAATACGGCCAAAATGGAAACGGGGATAAGCATTAAGCCATCTTATCAGATTGGCGCATGCCGCTCAACGGTTTTCCTGCTTTCCCGCTATTTAGCTTTCGGGTCCGACTCAAAAATGCTTAGAACATTTCCTTCCGTATCTTTGAAGTAAGCCATATATCCCATATTGGGGACGGCCATCTTCTCGGTCGTAACCTCCCCGCCGTTCATTTCAATTCTCTCGATATATTCATCTACGCTTGGCACCCCGATTGAGTTTGAAATGGCCCAGCCTTTCTGCCTCGGCGCTATAGCTCCATTTGTCCCCATTTCAGAATCGTCGCCGGCTTTTACCATCCAGTAGTCCACATTGCCCGGATACTTTGTGATTTTCCACCGAAAAACGTTCTCATAAAACTTAATCGCCCTCTTCGGTTCATCCGCTCCAAACTCGAAATGTATTACTTTTGACATATTTACCTACCCTCTCCCTTCTTTAAGATTTGCTTTTTAATAAATTACGCCAAAGTAAAGCCGATAGCATCATGCTAGTTTCCAAAAAATAAATATTGTAAGAATGAAAAAGCGGCCGCGCAATAAATTGCGGCCGCTCATTCGCCCTTCTTATGGTGCTTAGGGTAAACAGCCGTTTTCACAGCTGTCGCCCTTTTTCGCGAAGGGAAATACATTTTCACATTTGGGACAATATGGCACCTCATCCTCGTGAACGAGTTTTACCGGCTCTGTATGGGCTTTAGCATGCAAGATCATTGCACAACCCATTATAAACATAAATGGCAGCATAAACCAAACTGCCCAATGCCACACGCTATATCGGGTATAGTAACCCAAGAGCGCAGAAGGCACGGTGAGGCCAAGCATCGTGAGGCCGCCAACATAAATTTTGTCCCAGAAACCTTTCTGATGCAAAAACAGTCCGCCGATTGGCATTAAACCGATCAGCGCAAAGCCCATATTGACAGACCTTAATGGTGAGTTGGTAGTGATTCCCTGAAGCCTTACGAAATAGTTGAGAATTCCCCAGGTCGGGAAACCAACCCCTGCCAACACGACTAACGCCTTTTTCCAATACATGCGTCAACCTCCCCGGTTGAAAATTTTGTAGGACGAACGGGTAGATTATATAGTGAAAGATAGTTTTTGTCAATGTTTTTATACTGAAAAATAGTGAAGGCCTCGCCCGGGATAGGCGAGGCCACATAAGGTGCCACCCCTCATTTAAGGGGTCGGAGTAATCGGGGCGCTACCCGTAACGTCTCTTCCCAGTTTCGTAGGCTAGCCAGGCGCCCAGCGCCAGAATGCCAGCCTTGACGCCTAGCTTGAACGCTCTTTTTTTCATTTCCCCACCTCCTTTAGGGTAAATTCGCAGGGTTCCATCTGGTAGCCGCATACATATCCTTCGCCCGCATCGGGGTCCAGGATAGGAAGAAGAGTTTCCCCAATGGCGCCCTTGATGCCTTTGCGGTAGCGGATTGCCAGCGTTGCGGCAATCAAGGCGAATATCGCCTTTTTCATTTCTGCTCCTTGTATCTCGTGGTTTTATTGGCGCGCCCGGCTTGCCTTAAAGCCAAGCAGATCGAGCATAAAACGGTCGAATCTTTTTCGACACAAAAATCCCACAATGCCAATTGCGCCAAAAAAGAAAAGCAGCAGTTTTTTCATTCTCCGACTCCCTTGTCTAGGAACACATTTGCAAACCAAACTTAGCGCTATTTTAACATAAGTATAAAGGATTCTCAATACAAACAAGCCAACAGCTGACTTTTAATTTTAACCCGCAGAGCGATTTTAAGCCTATACTTACTTGCGCCGCAACCTGCCCGCCGGCAGGCAGGCACTTTTTGTATTTTTGCCGCTACCGCTCGCGCACTGGTTTTCCTTAAAAAGTTAGTGCGGGGCTTCGCTGGCTGTTGGAGTGCCTAAGTGTTTTTGCCGCAGCATTTCTTGTACTTTTTTGGTTTGCCGGTCGCAGGGTCTACCGCTCCGCAAGGGCATGGATCGTTTCGTCCGACCTTATTTTTTTTGAGAACTGTTTGATTTTTCTCGGTCTGACTCTTTGATTCTTTTTTCATTATCCTTGCGCCGTCAGTTTTATTGCTTCCCGACTCAAGCCCCTTCTCGGCTGCCTGCGCAAGCCTGGATTGGCCCCCATTTGTTTGTTGTTCCGGTGTCTGGATGCGGACTTTGAAAATCATATTTGTTATCTCGCTTCTGATGCCCGCCAAAAACTGTTGGAACATTTTGTATGATTCTTTTTTATATTCAATCAAAGGCTCCATCTGGCCGTAGGCCCGAAGTCCGATGCCTTCACGAAGATTGTCTATGGCGTCCAAATGATCGATCCACAGATTGTCAATAATGTGCAAATACAGAGATCTTTCAATATTCCGCATTATTTCCGGCGTAAACTCGTCTTCCCTTTTTTTGTATTCCCGGCCAAGATATTTCGCGGAAATCTCTGATATTTCTTCCGGATGTTGTTTTTTAACCGTTCTCATAAATTGCTCATCAATCGGTACGATGGCGTCGAAATTTTTGAGGAAATTTTCCGAGTCAAACTCTTCGGTGTGCGCGTTTATATTTTCATTGACTAAAAACTCCGCCGTTTCGGAGAGATAATCCAAAATCTCCGGCTTCAAATCGCTGTTTTCAAGTATCAGTCGCCTTTTGCCATAGACATATTCGCGCTGTTTGTTCATAACATCATCGTATTCAACCAAATGTTTTCTGATGTCAAAATTATTTCCCTCCACCTTTCTTTGGGCGCTTTCGAGTGATTTGGAAATCATCTTGTGCTGTATCGGCTGGTCGTCCGGGAGGCCGAGCCTTTCCATGATGCCGCCGACCCTTTCCGAGCCAAATATCCTCATCAAGTCGTCCTCAAGCGAAACAAAAAACTGGGTGGATCCGGGATCTCCCTGCCTTCCGCAACGCCCGCGGAGCTGGTTGTCTATTCTTCTCGCCTCGTGCCTTTCGCTGCCTATAACATGCAAGCCCCCGAGTTCGACCACTCCCTCGCCGAGAACAATGTCGGTTCCGCGCCCCGCCATAT
This sequence comes from bacterium, assembly GCA_021794535.1. Taxonomy (GTDB): domain Bacteria; phylum Patescibacteriota; class CPR2; order UBA1875; family JAJYID01; genus JAJYQQ01. Next base: position 4,981 of record JAJYQQ010000017.1, on the reverse strand, counting down.
TTGTGGCAACGGTTACCGCGCCTTTTTGTCCGGCTTGGGAAATTATCAACGCCTCTTTCTCATGGAACTTTGCGTTTAACAAATTATTTTTTACGCCGCTTCGCCTTAGCATTTCCGACAAAAGCTCATTTTTTTCGATGGAAACAGTGCCGATTAAGACGGGCTGCCCCTTCTCGTTTCTTTCTTTGACATCCTCTACAATGGCCCTAAACTTTGCCAGTTCGGTTTTGTATATCAAATCATTGTGGTCTTTTCTGACGTTTGGCTGGTTGGTGGGAATAACCAAAACATCCAGCTCGTAAATCTTGTGGAATTCTTCGGCTTCCGTCTCGGCCGTACCGGTCATGCCGGAAAGTTTTGTATAGAGGCGGAAGTAGTTTTGAAACGAAATGGTGGCGAGCGTCAAAGATTCTTTTTTGATTTCCACGTTTTCCTTGGCCTCAATCGCCTGGTGCAAGCCTTCGGAATATCTTCGGCCCTCCATAAGCCTGCCGGTGAACTCATCGACTATGATTACCTCGCCGTCTTTGACTACATAATCGCGGTCTTTTTTGAATAGCGCTCTGGCTTTCAAGGATTGTTCGATGTGATGGATTGTGTCAATGCCGCCTTCCTCGTATACGTTGTTCATGCCGAGCATTTTCTCCATTTGAGAGATGCCTTCGTCAGTGAGTGAAACCGCTTTTTGTTTCTCGTCGATAACGTAATCTTTATCTTCCTTTAATTTGTCCGCAAGTTCCGCGAACTGATAATATTTGCTTGTGGACTCTTCGGCCGGCGCGGAAATAATGAGCGGAGTCCTTGCTTCGTCTATTAAGATTGAGTCCACCTCATCAACGATTGCGAAGTTTAAGTCTCGCTGGACCATTTGTTCGAGGGTCTGAACCATATTGTCGCGCAGATAGTCGAAGCCAAACTCATTATTTGTTCCATAGGTTATGTCGGCAAGGTAAGCTTCCTTTCTGGTAACCGGCCGCATATGCATAGTTTTCTCATCCAGAACATCTTCGTCGGAAAATTGCTCATCATAAATAAAGGCCTGTTCGTGGATAATGACGCCAACGGTAAGTCCAAGCCCCGAATAAACGGCGCCCATCCAGCCGGCGTCACGCTTTGACAGATAATCATTTACCGTAACCACATGAACTCCCAGGCCAGTCAGCGCGTTTAAGGTTGCCGCTAGAGTCGCGACTAGCGTTTTTCCTTCACCGGTTTTCATTTCTGAAATTTTCCCCTGGTGGAGGACATAACCGCCGATAAGCTGGACATCGAAGTGGCGCATCTTCAGCCGCCGTTTGGAAACTTCGCGAACCAGGGCAAAGACTTCCGGAACAAAAGGCTCCAGGATATTATTGATTTTCTGGTTTTTGGATTTTTTTTCTTCCTTGCCGTTAACTTCTTTGGTTATTTTTTGCTGAACCTCGGTTTTTATCTCGGCAATTCTGGCCTTTATTTTGGCATCGCTAAGTTTGCCAACTTTCTTTTCCTGGTCATTGACCTTGTCAACAATCGGCTGGATCTTCTTTATTTCGCGTTCGTTTGGATTACCAAATATTGTTTTTAAAATAGGCATAATTGTTCGTTAGCGGCTTATTGGGCGAAGAGGTGTTTGGGTCTTTGATTTAGCGTAGGTTCTTTACCTATACACCTACTCACCAACAAACCCATTAACCCATTCATCTTTTTCTGAAAAGCCTTCTTATTAGTTTCTTGCTTCTCGAAGTTTGCTCTCTTTTGGCGAATTTCTCCTTATGTTCCACGAGCTGTCTTTTTGCCTTTTCCTCCATGGCGTCAATGGCTGCAAAAATTGTTTTCCCTTCGCCGATAGCCTCGATATCCTTGCCCGGAATTTTAATTAAGGCCTTTGCTCTCGCCGCCTTGTCCTCGGTTTTGTTGTGATCTTCCTCGAGCCCCAGGTCCACTCCGACAATTCTGGGCTCATATCTTGAAAATTTTGCCACCTTTTCCTCGGCATATTTTCTTACTTCCTCAGTTAATACGGTCTCAACTCCGCGAATATCTACTTGCATATTATTTTACCTCTCTGTCAGTCCGGACTTGCCCTCCCGCCTCTGGAGGGATCCGGAATCTATATTAAATTACTAATGGATTCTGGACAAGCCAGAATGACACTTCTACCTTAGTTTTTCTGTTCTTTTGTCTTTCTGTTCTTTTGTTTTCTAATTTCTTTAATTCCACCCATGTATTTCTGCAAAACTTCCGGTATTTTCACGCTTCCATCCTTTTGCTGATAGTTTTCAAGGATTGAAATGAAAATCCTGGGCGATGGCAAAGCCGTGTTATTTAACATATAAACAAATTTCTTGTTTCCATCCCTATCTTTATATTTTACGTTTAGCCGTCTCGCCTGCCAGTCCAGAAGGTTTGAAGCCGATCCGGTCTCGCCCCAGCGGTTTAGGCCCGGCATCCAAGCTTCCAGGTCAAACATTCTGTATTTGCCTGTCCCCATATCGCCGGTGCAGATTTGCAATACGTGATACGGCAGCCCAAGCTCTTCGTGCATCTCTTTTGAAATTGTGATCATTTCATCCTGGAGTTTATTTGAAGCCTCAATGTCAGTCGGGGCGAGAATCACTTGTTCGACCTTCATAAATTCATGGACGCGATATAAGCCCTTTGTGTCCTTGCCGTAGCTTCCGATCTCGCTTCTGTAGCATTGGCTATATCCGCAGAGCCTTAATGGTAAATCTTTTTCATCCAAAACTTCTCCTGCGTGATAAGCAAGCAGTGATGGCTCCGCTGTACCGACTAGAAATTTTGACTCTTTGCTTATCATGCCGTCCGGATTTTTGTCCGGCGCTATTTCATAGACTTCGTCAACTTCCGGATCATATTCAAGCCCTTTCAGCCATCCGCTGCCTGAAATCGCAAACTCTTTGACTAGAGTCGGCACAATCATTGGCGCATAGCCCCTTTCTATCATTTTATTTATCGCATACATCATGAAGCCCATCATGAGGGAGACGCCTTCGTTTTTCACATAGTATCCGCGGTATCCGCCCACCTTCGCGCCTCTTTCCAGATCCAGAATATCCAGATTTTTACCGAGTTCTATGTGATTTTTGGGGGTAAAATCGAATTTTGGCTTCTCTCCCCACTTATAGATCTCGACATTGTCATTCTCGTCTTTGCCGATCGGTGTGTCCGGTGAAGGAACCATCGGAACTTGCACCATTAACTCTTCAAAACCGTGATTAATCTTCTTGTATTCCGGTTCGATTTTTGCAAGTTTTTCCTTGACGGCCTTTCCTTGTTCAATAATTTTTCCTCGTTTGGAGTCATTCGCCGTCTTCATTAAATCGTTCAATTTGTTTTTTTCTGACTGTAGTTCCTCAATCGACTGGAGCAATGAAACTCTTTTTTTGTCGATCTTTAAAAGCTCATCGATGTCAAGATCGATACCTTTGTTTTTCACGGCCTCTTTAATTTTTCCGGGATTTTCGCGAATGAATTTTATATCTAACATAAATAAAATTATAGTATACTCTAGGCCAAATTCCAAGCAAAATAGTATAGAGGTCCGACCCATGGCATAGGTCGGACCTCTCCGCACATGAAAACAGCGGCTTTTAATGCGAGCCGTTGTTTTCGTCAGAAGGGATGGTGGGATAATTGCAAGGGGTCGGGTAGGACCCCTTTGAACCTCAGACTCGCTCATTTCGAGCGTTGGGCAACTGCACCCTCCTTTTTGCTGAAGTCAAGACAAATATAGCCCCAAAGCAGAACATTTGCATTGTCTAAAAATGATAAATAAAGTGCTTATTTTTTGGAACTATATGGTTGCTTTTTTGATAATTAAAATTCAAAGCGCTTTTTTCCGGGTTCGACCCGCTAGGCGGGTCGAACCCGCAAGAGAGATAAGCCGTTTAAAATTTAAATTGCTTCTGTATTCTTGATAATGTCTTGTCTAGGCCACAAACAAAGCTATAGTTACCTAATTCGTTGGGTGTGATCCATTTATAATCCGTATGCTCAAAGTCGAGCTTTATCTCGGGTTTCTTTCCTAGCCTGACGAGAGCCGGCTGTCCGACCCAGGTTTTGCCGATTTCCTTGTCTGCGATAGTTTCAACTTCTCCAAAATAAATATTCTTGATGTCTTCCTCTCTCATATTGATTTCTTCTCTCAGCTCTTCGAGAACTTTCTCTCTGATCGGTTTCAAATCATCCAAATATCCCGCTACGACATTCCATTTTCCCCGATATGCTCTGACCTTGTCGCTTCTTTTTAATAATAGTATTTTGCCGTTGCACTCAACAAAAACCGTAACAACCGGCGCGATGTTGGAAGTATGATAATCAATTCTACCGTCCGGAAACTTCGGCAGCTTATCATAAAAATCTTTTATAATTTCGTTTATATCACGCATAATTTTATTAGTATTATGATGTGTTTTGCATTATTATTAAAGAAAGAAAGGTTTATGATGCCCGAGACCAAGAAGAGACCGAAAGTCATAGTCAGCGCGCTTATCGAAAAGGACGGAAAATATCTTCTGTCCAAAGAGACGCTTGAGTCCGGCCGGGATTTGTGGATTGTGCCCGGCGGCAAGGTGGAGTTTTCCGAAACCCTTGAAGCAGCCGTCAAAAGGGAAATGAAAGAAGAGCTAGGAATAGAAATCGAGATTGTAGGACTCATAGATTTTAAGGAAGCTTTGTATCCGCAGTATGGCTATCACACAGTTATCTTCTTTTTTCATGCCAAGCCGAAGTCGGGCAAAGTCAAGCTGGAAGAAAAAATAATTGAAGCAAAATATCATACCCCGGAAGAGCTAAAAAATCTGGAGCTTGTGGATACCGCGAGATGGGTTCTGGAGAAGCTTGAAATTATCTAGGTTAACGTCAGCTCGACATAAGAACCCTCCATTTATGTTACAATTCTTATGTATTATCAAGTAAGCATAAAAGGAGGGTCTGAGATGAATTTAACAGAAATATTTTGTGATGTCGATGATTTCTGTAA
>JAJYQQ010000044.1 GCA_021794535.1 bacterium | reverse complement strand
CGAGCTGGTCGAACAAACGTTCTAGCAGTTTCATCGGATTACACCTCCTTCATCCAATTTGAGGCGACGAGTAGTACACCGTCGGCCAGTTGTTCGGGTTCTCAGCATTCACGACCTTCAAGACCACCCGCACCCTCTTATCAGGATGAAGCATCAAGTAGACGTCGGCAAAATTCTTTGCCGTATCCTTGAGTGCCCCTGACTTCGACCCTTTGTCTTCGAGACCGATGTAGTACGAGAAGTCATAATGAACGACGATAGAGACGCGGTCAGCGTAAGCGATCGTGTCCCCGATGACATGTGGATTGTTCGGACCCCATGAGAAGAACTCAAAACTCGAAATCGCCTTCTGAAGGGCAGCTTCATACTGCTCAGCAGACTGTCCCGTATCCTGATAGTATGCGAGCAGATCGTCTGGAACTGTGAGCTTTCGCTCGGGAGGTTCCTTAACTGTAATGGCAGGCATGTCACACCTCCTTCAGTCTAGTTTGAGCTGGGATTGATTAAGAGGTATCGATCAGGGCGACACTTTCGCAAGAGGTTGCTTGTCCAGGCAAAGTGCCACAATCTTATCTTCAACTTCGATGTTCCCTTCAAAATAAAGGGCTCCATCTGTGAGGATAAGACGGGACCGCCCTATAGCAAGGTCCAAGCGTGGAGCAACACTATTATTGCCCTTGAGGTTAACACTACTGCCATCTGGCGCTGGGTTAATGATGAGTCGCCAGTTGAGACCCCTTTCGATTTCGCAGTCAAAACCGAGGATAGTGGAGAGGAGGTGAAACATCTGTTCTTTAGCTTCTTTATAATTACACCATATCTCCAGCACCGCTACCCCATCCTTACTCCTCATTGAGCAAGAATATGAGCTTTTGCCAAAAGCGTTTTCAATTCTCATGACCCTATTACACCTCCTCTGAGGTTTTGGCTTTGATGATAATGTTCTTCTGATGACATTTTGAGCAGTTGAGCGTTAGTCTTGGCCGGCCTTTTGCCGGCCCCTTCATTACTTCGCCCATCTCTCCCTTCTCGAGCTCCTCTTCCGTAAAAGCATGCCTGCATTTTATGCATACAGGCCCTTCACTAAAAAAGATGTGGATTTTGGCATTCACAAAACCATCACTCCTTTGATATTTTTTCCAGGGTAAAATCTGATTACGAGCCGATAGGCCTATAACCAAATAAAGAGTCTTAATCTGTGTTAGCTCCTCGGCTCGGATATGAAAGAAAAACCTTTTCATATCGCTCGCTCTGCGTCGCTAATAAAACCCTGGCAGTTTTCAAGGTTCAGGATTTTTTATCATACCATAAAAAATGCCTCTTGAAAACCCTAAAGTTCGTAACCCCTCACACCCTCAAATATCAAGCGTGAATTTAAAGCCCCGATCTGTCATTCCGACCTGTCCGTCCGTAGCTTCAGCGAAGGCGGACCGCCACCACGCTAGTGGAAAGTGGAGGAATCCCTTATTTGGACTGCAGTCCGCGGACTATAGACTTTAGAAGGGATCCCTCGGCTTGTCGCTCCGCGAAGTCGCTCGGGATGACAGGCGTGAGGGGTTACTAAAGTTCTCTAAAAAGTTCTAAAAAATTCCGAACCTGCGCGGTAATCCTGTTTGCAAGGGCCAGGCCCTTGCAAACAAGCGCCCAAAGCCGGATATGCCGCTGTCATAACTTTGCGCAGTGGCAATAACTTGTGCTATATCCCCTGCGTCGGAATTTATGCCAAAAAATTGCGATAACAGTAAAATTGCACAATTTTTTCAAAACGGCCAGGAGGTGGAAACTGGAAGGCTGGGCCAAGGTGCCTTGAATTGCCGGAAGTCAGAATCTACGGATTTATAAAGTTTCCCCTTTACACCAAGGCTGATTTTTGCTATGATGTGCAAGGAAAATTAAACGGAGCGATTTCTATAAAATACAGGATTAACCACCAGATAAAGGCTAAGGACGTACGGCTGATTGGGGCAGAGGGCGAGCAAATCGGAGTGATTTCATTGCCCGAAGCACTGAGAAAAGCTGAAGACGAAGGGTTAGACCTTGTAGAAATATCTCCGACAGCAAATCCCCCCGTTGCAAAGATTATAGATTGGGGGAAATTTAAATACGAGAAGCGCAAGCAAGAGCAAAGCCAGAGGAAAAAGCAGAAGAATGTCGAGGTAAAAGGTATCCGGCTAAGCTCAAAAATTGGTGAGCACGACCTTGAAACAAAGGCAAAAACCGCAAGAAAGTTTCTGGGTGAAGGGCACAAAGTAAAAGTCCGCCTTCTTTTCAAGGGAAGAGAAATAACCCATAAAGATGTCGGCGAAAGAGTCCTGAGGAGATTTGCGGAAAAGCTTGAGGATGTTTCAACCATAGAACAGGATGTAACATTTACGGGACGGGAGGCGGGTATTATTATCGCCCCGAAAAAGAAAGAGTAGTTCCTACCAATATACAAATAGTACCAATCTTGCGAATCAGGTTAGGAAGCGACATCAAATAACAATAAATTATTAGTAGATTCGTACGATTAGTACATTAGAACGGAGACTAAGATGCCAAAGGTAAAAACGCACAAAGCGGCGGTAAAAAGATTTAAATTGACCAAAAACGGCAAGGCCATAAGAGCCAGAGCCTATGGCAATCATATTTTAGAGAAAAAATCACCGGACAGAAAGCGGGATGATTCAAAAAATGCATCCGTCTCTTCGGCTGATTATAAAAACGTAAAAAAACAAATAGGAAAATAAGATGAGAGTCAAAAGAGGCGTTACTACGCGAAAAAAGCACAAGAAAATAATGAAGCAGACAAAGGGCATGAGCCATGCGCGCACTTCGTCTATTAAGAGCGCCAAAGAAGCCTTGCTTCACTCCATGTCTTACGCATACCGCGACAGAAGAACCAAAAAGAGAGATTTCAGATCACTTTGGATCGCCAGAATATCGGCTGCCTGCAGATTGAATGGGACAAAATATTCAGATTTTATGAAATCTTTAAAAGATAGAAACATCGAACTTGATCGAAAAATCTTAGCAGATCTCGCAGCAAC
>JAJYQQ010000066.1 GCA_021794535.1 bacterium | reverse complement strand
ACAGTATAAGGTTTGTTTTGACGTACAGAAGAGTTGCCTCAGATCCTAATGCGCACACAGTAACTCTGCAGGTAAATGACGCAAATAAAGCCCACTCTCCCTGTTTGGGTGTCAGAACGTTTCTCTTTAAAGATCAAATCTTTAATCACAAGCCTTTCTATGCTTACTTTCTGAGTGAAGGTCAGACAAAGCCCATGGAACTAAGTTCCCAATATCTTGCTCTCAAGGAAACGCCTTCGTCGTACATTGTCTTGGATAGCTTTGTCTTAGCTACTAGTGGTTCTAACTCCGTCACCGCCGCCCCCGCCGCCGCCCCCAGTTGTCCCGCCACTCCACCGCCACCTCCTTAGCCGCCACCACCGCCATCGCCACCGCCACTGCTTCCTGCGAAATTTATTGCTGGTCGCGGCGGTATTGATTCACGGGATTTTGCTAATAATGAGATTTCCATTTCCTTTCCAGTCGACAATGTGGGTCAGAGCGCCGCATACAATGTAAGAATCATAGGCGTCCAAACAGATGCAAGCAATGTGACTTTAATCAGCCCCTCTCTGCCTATTGTTCTTGGTGATATTGTGCCGAGAGGTAGCAGCGGGCTATATACGTATGTCTTTAAGGTGCCTGGTATCGGGGGATATTATTATAACGCAAGTTTACAGCTAATTTATAGTGATAGTAGTGGTGCTACTCAGCATGCCGATGTATGGTTCTCTTTCTAGGTGTTAATTTTTCTTTTTTCCGTGGAAGTTTTTGTGGACTTCGCGGAGGCGGGTGTTTGTGATGCCTCATATTTGTTGTTATATAGAGTATACGTTTGCATAGTGGCTATAGATGAGTGGCCCACCATAGTTACCATAGTTTGGCTTGCCCGGAAGCGACCCGAATACCCTTGCCAAGGTTCCGAACCTTGGCATATACTATGGTTATGCCGGCAAAAAACTCTGTGAGACAATATGAAGAAGGCGGGATTTACCACATTTATAACCGCGGAATCAACAAGCAGGATATTTTTCTGGATAAAAAAGATTATGCGATGTTTTTGTTCTATTTGAAGTTGTATTTGGAGAAACCGGAGAATGTCAAAGACATTGATATTCAAAAAAGAAACTATCTTGAAAGAAAAAATTTTTACAAAAATGTCGATCTGCTTTTATATTGCCTAATGCCAAATCATTTACATTTGAGCATCAAACAAGAAGGCGAGAAGGATATCACCAGCCTCATGAGATGTCTTATGCTTAACTATTCAATGTATTTTAATAAACGGCATAATCGGGTAGGACCGCTTTTCCAGGGAAGATACAAGGCCGTTCTTGTACAAAATGACGAATACCTGGTTCATCTTTCCCGATACATCCATCTAAATCCATCTGCCAAGGTTCCGAACCTTGGCGAGTATGACTACTCCAGTTATAATGCTTATTTAGGAAATCAAAACGTTGATTGGCTAAATACAGATTTGATTCTAGACTACTTTGCCAACCAAGGCGAGGATCGATCAGGAGCCATTAAGTCATACAAAGATTTTGTTGAAAATTCAAAAAAAGTTGATTCCGAGAAGATCATCGGTCCACTGGCGCTAGATAATAAGTAATTGCCAAGTTGCCAAGGTTCGGAACCTTGGCAAAGGCTGTTAATTTTTCTTTTTTCCGTGGAAGTTTTTGTGGACTTCGCGGAGGCGGGTGTTTGTGATGTGGGTATAGATTTGAGTTGTGGTAATGGAGGCATGTCCCAGCATCGCCTGGACGCTCCTGATGTCGGCCCCATTTATCAAAAGATCGGTTGCAAATGAGTGGCGGAGCATATGCGGTGTAACTTTCTTTGTAATGCCTGCGAGGCGAGCGTATCTTGAAACAATTCGCTGGATACTTCTGGGTGTCAGCCGCATATATTCACCGTCATCCAAACCGTCTTTGGCTCCAGAGCAATGTATAAAAAGCGGCTTGGCGTTGTCTGAGCGCTTGGCTAGATACTCCTTGATTTTTTTCGAAGCGCTATCTGACAAGAAAACCACTCTGTCCTTGCCGCCTTTCCCCCGAACCGTAAACTCGCCTCTTTCTAGATTTATCTGGCCGCGATCAAGACTGACGAGCTCGCTGATGCGGAGGCCTGTTGAAAAAAGTGTTTCTAAAATTGCGCTGTCGCGAAGAGTTATGATTTCCTTCTTCGCCGGAAACTTTTCTGGGGCGGACAATAAATCCTGGACTTCGGTTATTTCCAGAAATTCAATCTGCCTTCTGGGGGAGTCGCCCAACTCCAGTTTCTCGGCTGACAATGTCTTGATATCTCTTCTGGCTAGGTATTTCAGGAATGCCCTCAAGGCGATAATGTGGTAGTTTTGTGTGATGCGAGCCAGGTTTTGGCCCATATCGGTAGCCAGTCTGTTTAAATGGAGGCGATATTTCCGAACTAAATCCAGGTTGATTTGTTCGGGTCGAAGATCGGTGCTTCTGTTCCTTTCGGCAAAGTCCAAAAACCGGCCGAGATAATGCTCGTAATTTCTGATGGTTAGATCGGAGTGGTTTTTCTCTATCTCGCAGTATTCCAAAAAGTCGCGGACAAGATCGTTTACACTGGCCATGGTAGTTAATTAAAAATTTAAAATTAAAAATTCAAAAATAATGAAGTAGATATAGATACATTGTACGACACCTTTTATCTTTTGTCATTCCCACACTGAACTAAATTCAGCATAAACTCCTGCGGCTTGCCCGCCGGCAGAGAACCCAGCCCAATTGTCATTCCGGACTTGATCCGGAATCCAGTCTCCTTATTTTCTGCTTTTTAGAAAAAGCAGAAGTAAAAATCGCGGCTTAAACGGTCTCTCAAAGAGAACAAAGAATGATTATTAGAAAACCCACCGAGACTCGTCATCTCTTGCCCGGCATGATTTTTTCAAAGAGAAGATAAGTCGAGTGAAGACTTTAAAAATAATTTTGTCTGAGCTACCTGCGAGTTAATTTTTTTAAACCTGAAATGAGGCGATATTCGACACTTTGAAAAGAATCGTTAGCCGGCACTTTTTGCTCAACTTTTTTGTGTCAAAAAGTTGATAAAGAAAAAAGGATTAGATTCTGGGCAAGCCTGCCTGCCGGCAGGCAGGCCAGAATGATGAGGAGACTGGAT
>JAJYQQ010000029.1 GCA_021794535.1 bacterium | reverse complement strand
AATTCAAGCATACATTAATTTTTTCTTAGAACCTTTTCGCCGGCCAAAAATGAGATGTAGTCCTTCGGCAACCCACAATCCCTGGCACCCTCAACAACAATATCTTGATACGCTTCTCCGGGCGCCGCTTCCACCGCTCCTTCCCGAATGTAAACAATCGCCTTTGTCTCATTGCCTGCATCATCTTTCACTAGCACATCTTTTCTAAAATAAAGCCTTCTCTGATATTGCTCATAATTGTCCAGGCTTGTTAGGTCTTTTTTATGGATATCAAAAAGTGCGCCCCACACCACATCGCCTTCGGACGGCACAATGTTGCCCGCCGTTTTCCACCAGTCGCAGGCGTTGTCATAGACAAAACGGAAATTCTCCAGGTAAACTTTGCGCATAAACTTTGCCTCCGGACATCGCCGTCTCATCTGCTCGAAGTTCATATTGGACCCATATGCAAAATATTTCATATGCCTATCTCCTCTTTAATTATCCATACAAGGTCTGACCCTTGCAAGGTCAGACCTTGTATGCTTATTTAAATCTTTTCTTTATGTAGTCCGCGTTTAATTCTCTGAGTGCATCACTCGCAATCCAACGCGCGGATTTAGAGTCGATTTTCTGAATCTCTTCGGCAGTTTTAATCGCCTCTTCCCAAAGATTTTTATTTCTGGATTTCCCGATATTCCTGAGCGCCCAGTTTACCGCTTTTTTGACAAAATTTCGTTCATCTGCCGCTTCCCTTTTAATGATTAGCAGAAACTGAACGAATTTGTTATCCGGCGCATCTTTATCATGGACGGCCAAACCAGCCATGAGTGAAAATGCCGCCCTTTTGACAAACTCCTCTTCTCTATCCGACCACTCAATGGCTTTTTTGTAGGCAAACTGTGTCCGGTCAAAAAGATCGGTGGTTGAAATGTCGCAAAGCCCCCATGAGTCGAAATCCTGAACCCAAGCTTCCATCTGCTTTTCCGTAACTTTGTCCGGCTCATCGACAATTGCAGCCAGCATTTTCGCATCCCGAATCGGCTGCTTCCAAAGACCCAAAGCCAAATCGTGATTTTTGCCGATTCCCTTTCCTAACTTTCTGAGCTTTGGAAGTGATACTCCAAGCGAACCCTCTACTGGACATGCGAACCGCTCATTTCTCGCCAAATACTCCGGGTCTGCCAAGGTTTCCAATTTTTTAACAATTTCATCAACGGTAATATTCATAAACTTACCTCATTTTTAATCGCTTCAAACTTACTGTCTCCTATCCCTGGAACTTTTTTCAAGTCTTCAATCGCTGTAAATAGCCCATTTTGGGTGCGGTAATCGATAATTTTCTGGGCAATTGCCGGACCGATGCCGCTTAAACTGTCTAGCTCGGAAGCCGTTGCGGTGTTGATATTAATTTTTGAAGCGGTTTGCTCCGCCTTCGTTGTGGAGGTTTCGGCCTGCCCCGCCTGCCGGGGATTAATGATTTTGATCGGCTCCTGCAAGTCATCTGAATATTTAATTAAGAGCAGCCCCGTCCCGCCGATGATGCCGATGACGAGCAATATGCCAATGTTATTGTAAATCTTTTGCCTGTCCATTTTTTTATTATAACAGAATCGGGTCCGGCTGGAAGCGAGGAATCCCTCAAATACCAGAAAAAACGATTCCCTGTTCGTCCTTTCAGGAGTTCAATCGGAATGACAGAGAATTACCTTTCCGGGTTTCTGACTATTCCTCCATGGCCCGGAATAATGTAGTCGGCCGCATCCAATATCTTTTTTCGGCTCACCTCCAGATCTTCCTGGCTTGTGGCATTCGGATCGATTTCCGGCGTAAAGTCCTCATACCACCACACATCACCGGCAACACACACCACTCCCTTTTTGGTCCTGACTAGAAGTGAAGCATGGATATCCCCGCCATGTCCAGGCGTGGCAATCATGGTAATGTCGTCCGATAATGAAAATTCCTCATCGTTTGAGTGAAACCGATGCTCGTCGCCTTTGTGATAGCCGTAGCGGTCGATAATCGTGGCGTTTTCAAAGATTGCCCGATTCATCGAGTGGTCCAAATGCTCGTGCGTGGTAAAAACAAAGTTTATGTCGGCAAGCGTCAGTCCATACTCGCCCAAAGAAAATATATACATGCCGATCGAGCCGTGCGATCCCGGATCGACAACCATATTTATGCCCTTGTCCCTCACTAATGTGCAGGTGCAGGCATACTTATGAAAATCTTCATTGAGCTCTTTATTATAACCCTTGATCAAAATATCAACCTTCGCCATATCTATTTCCCTTCCTTGCCGCCCTTTCGGCCCAGGCCAGCATCAATTTCAAATAAATCTTCTCTCGCCCAAGCCGGAGCGCTGATACAAAGAAATTCGAGATCTTCCTTTTCGTCATTAAATATCTGGTGAACTTCGGGTGGCATAATGAGGCAAGCCTGCCCGGCGGTTAATGTAGCTTCCTTACCATCAATCACCGCCCGACCCTTACCTTTCAAAATATAATAGGTCTCCTCCGATACTTTGTGATAGTGCGGCATCGAGGACTTTCCTTGCGCTATCACCACATAAAAGAGGCTATGCTTCTCCGTCCCGCCAATTTCTTTCTCCACCCCGATCATTTCATAAATTTCCTCGCCAAGCGGAGTCCGAAACGGTTCCTTGATCTGATCTTTGCTTACTATTCTCATGGTAAAATAATTATAACTCAGGTTTTTCCTTTTTTTAAGAAAAAAATGGCTCACAACTTTTGTCGTGAGCCAAAAAGCCTTCAGGATTCTGACTGTGTGATCATTTCGTCCGTAATCCACATAAGGTGCGGGTATTTTTTGCGCAAATCTCTGAGAGACATGCGCCTTTTGAGGATGTCGTCAATTGCATCACTTGCCTCAGGATCCTCGGCGTCCATGACCATTATCAGAAATGCGTCAACGTTGTCGTCGGATAGGTTGTATAGCTCTTTTGCGGCTCCCCTCAAAACTTGCAACCCTTCATAACCGCCCATCACACACATCCTTCCTTAAGGGGAGATTCGATGCTTCCATCTTCTCCCCATGTGCCGAGATATGCCGCCGCCGTCATGCCACACGAGGCATGAACCCTTCCATGGCCATGAGCCTCTATCTGGTCACTTGGGAAAAACGGCACCTTGCAGAGAACGCACAGCTCTGAGTTCTCTTTTGCCCATGCCCTGAAGCAATCTCCCAGGCAATGAGCGCAACACCAGGCGGTTTTCAGGAAAATAGGGTTTCCTCCTAGTGCCCTTACGGGGACTTCTTCGCCTTCCTTATAGTATGCCCCGCATTTACACTGTTTGAATTCGTCAGCCATAAGGCCTCCTTAAGAGTTGAAAGGACTCGTTTATAAGATTAGCCGAGAACCCTCGGCAAATAAACTTGATATTAAAATTATACCCCAAAATCCTCTTTTTTATAAGGGATAATGGGTCCTTATTTCTCAATAGCATCCAAGTGACAAAACTTCGGCTGTTTCTTTTCAAAATCCCAAAGATGGTACGAACTGCCAAGACACTCGCTCCACCACTCACATTTCGCGCATTTTTCACACTTTGTTCTGTTTTTATCCCTAAAGATCTCGAACTTATTATCCCACACTTGAGAAAAACGGTCTTTCCTTACATTACCCTGTATCAGCTCCTTACGCCTTGGCACATTCGGACAAACAAAAATATCACCATTGTGAAGAATGCTGCCGGTATTTATGCCCGTATTACAAATAAAAAAATGATTCCGGACTTCATTCTCAAGGTCAAGACCCAAAAAACCGCTGCAATCATAGGTAATATCTATCTTTGATTCTTTTCTTTTTTTCTTTATAAAAAATAATAGTTCCTTTAGTTGTCCATCCGTAAGAAGCAGCTCTTTATTTTGCTCAGCTCTTCCTATGGGGTCAATGTTCATAACTCTCCAAGATGTGATGCCGAGAGGGACAAAAGTTTCATACATTTGCTCAAGCTCATAAAAGTTTTTTCTATTCAAAGTTGTAGTTATTTGAAGTGCCTTAATGGAATCGACATTCGACAGAATTTTGACAGCCGCAATGGCTTTCTTATAAGCACCCCTTTTTTGCCTTAAGTCATCATGGGTCTCGCCTATGCCATCAATACTGACGACCACCGAGTACATTCCGGTTTCCTTCATTTTTTCCGCAATTTCTTTTGTAACCAGTGAACCATTTGTTACCATTCCCCATTCAAATCCCAAGTTATGCGCATAACCCATTACATTAAAAAGGTCTTTTCTTAGAAGCGGCTCTCCTCCGGTTATAGCGAGCATAATTTTCTTTGAATCATAATCCTCGGCAATTTCTCGGAATGTCTTTTTTATTTCCTCAGTTGCCAGTTCATTTTTATAGACTTTGTCTCCGGCGCTGCTGCCACAATGCTTGCAATAGAAGTTACAGTTCAGGGTACACTCCCAAAAAAGATAAGTCAGCTTGTGGCTGACCATATTTTTTTCTTTGTAAACAGCAAATGTTCTGAGCCTACCTCTTTTTAGCGCTTCTCTTAACATTTTGTTTCTTTCTATAATTTAAATAAAGACCAACCGCCAGAGAAATAATAGCAATCATCGCAATATAAGGTAAGAATTTAGTGAAAATAATCGAACCAATCTCAGGAGGTCACGAGTTTCGCACTTAGCCACTTGAGAAACCAACGAATCTAAAAATATCACTGCAAGAAAGACAGCGTGTTAACATGCTGTCTTTTTTGTATTATCCTTGTGTTTAAGGAGGGTGATATGAGATCAAAATGTTCGAAAGAACTTTACGTCAAATTTCTAAAAGTAACTTCCCAAAGGTATTCGGCTTTTTCTCTATCTGAGGTTAGTCCCAGAGAGCTGTCTCATGACAGTATCTCAAGATGGCTTGCAGACACCAGATGCCGGCCGAAGGATATTTGGTTATCTTCAAAAAGCAGCGTCATAAATACTGAAGGAGTGTTAATAGCCGACGAATCTGTTATCTCAAAAAGCAGGAGCAATAAAATTGACCTGGCAAGATATATGTATTCGGGAAATGAGCATGATATCGTCAAGGGAATAGGAGTTTTGAGCTTTCTCTGGAGTAGAACAGATACAAAAGACATGTCTCCATTTGATTATCGAATTTACGCTCCACCGGAAGACGGCAAAACCAAAAACGATCATTTTAGAGAAATGTTAAGGAATAACCATGCAAGAGGAGTAAACCCAGAAGCGGTCATAGCTGACAGCTGGTATTCCAGTTTAAATAACTTAAAGTGCATACGAAGCCTTGAGCGGAACTGGGTAATGGGGCTTAGAAAAAACAGAATCGTAAACAGAGGAGCTAAACTTGAAGATTTAGATATATCAAAAGGGGGATTAAGGGTTCATTTGAGAGGGTACGGATGGATCTATGTATTCAAGTTCAAGTCCAAAAACGGGCGCATTGACTATATAGGAACAAACCTTGAATCTCCAACCAGAGAAAAGATTAAAAGTTACGTTCGGATGCGATGGGATATCGAAGTATATCATCGAGAACTCAAACAGACCTGCGGACTGGAGCTGTGTCAGGCTCGCGCGAGCCGGGCTCAAAGAAATCATATCGGGTTTTCAATCTTATGCTGGATTGAACTTGCAAAAGAACGAGCTAAGGCAAATATTTCATTTTACAGACAAAACTGGAGTGTCATTAAAGATGCTATTTCGCATCAACTTGCAAAAGAGCTGGCGAGGGCATAAGTGCGAAACTCGTGCAGGTGTAGGCTGTATTCCATAGGCTGGTTGAACATTTATGTTTGGCGGGGGTCCATACTTTGCAACTGGGATATTGTTTGCTGCAAGCAACCCCATAATATTTGCGAAAAACATTATATTACCCTTTTGTTACTTATAAAAAATAATAGATTAAGTAATCAATCGTGTCAATTCGTTACTCCAAATTCGCCACACCATTATACTTTTGTATTTTCTCAACAAGTAGCGGGAAATCTTTCAGATCATTTTTCTCAAGGAATTTTTTGGCTTCGGTTTTGGTCCGTTTTATTAGTTCCGCGTTCATCAGATTTTTCGTGTTTATATCGGCTATGCCGTGCTGGCGCTCGCCGAGGACCTCGCCCGGTCCGCGTATTTCCAAGTCTTTTTCCGCTATTTCAAAACCATTGTTTGTCTTGACGATAGCATCCAGCCGCTTCTGCACCGTTTCCGACTGATTGTCGGTAAATAAAAAGCAATATGACTGATGCCTGCTTCTGCCAACCCGGCCGCGAAACTGATGAAGCTGAGCCAGGCCAAACCTGTCCGCTCCCTCAATGATCATAATCGTCGCATTCGGCACATCGACACCAACCTCGACCAGCGAAGTCGAAACAAGAATATCAATTTTTTCCCGCAGAGGGTGCGTCCCTCTGCGTTCCTTTTCCCCTGCAGAGGGTGCCACCCTCTGCGCTCCGGCGAAATCATTCATGATTCTTTCCTTCTCATCCGGCCGCATTTTTCCGTGTATCATGGCGATTTTCAGATCCGGAAATATCATCCGTGATAATCGCTCGTATTCGGCCGTGACACTTTTTAGCTCCATCGTTTCAGAGTCATCGATTAGCGGACAGATGACAAAAATCTGTCTGCCCTTTTTCACTTCCCTTCTCATGAATTCGTACGAATCTTCCTTTTTCTCCGGCGGAATGACAAATGTCCCGACCTTTTTCCTGCCCGGCGGCATCTCGTCAATGACCGAGATATCGAGATCGCCGTAAACGCTTAACGTGAGAGTTCTGGGAATCGGGGTTGCCGACATAGAGAGAAAATGCGGCATTGTTCCCTGCTTTCCGCTTTCTTTACGTAAAATCGCTCGCTGTTTTACGCCAAACCGATGCTGTTCATCGACAATGACGAATGCCAGATTCCAAAATTCTATGTCCTCTTTCAAAACCGCATGGGTGCCGACCAAAACTTGGATTTCTCCATCCTTGGCTTGCTTTAATACTTCTTCTTTCTTTGCTTTTTGGGATTGAGCTGACTTACTGGCCGAATTTGAGTCTGGCTGGATTCCCGCCTCCGCGGGAATGACAGAAGAAGGCGCAGGCATATCAGAAGGAGAGATGGCTGTTTTACTAGTCAGAAGCGCAACGGTAATCTCAAAGGGTTCAAGCATTTTTTTGAGCGACTCATAATGCTGCCCGGCTAGTATTTCCGTCGGAGCTAAAAATACGGTTTGAAATCCATCAGATGCCACCATTAGGGCGGCCATTGCCGCTACCACTGTCTTTCCGGATCCGACATCGCCTTCCAGCAACCGATTCATTGGCACTGGTTTGCCAAGGTCTTTTATTATTTCCCATGCCGCTTTTTTCTGGGCATTTGTCAAAGTAAAGCCAAGCTTTTTTGTAAATTCCCTCGATAAATCCTCATTAAATCTGATGGCGATAGCCCTGTTTTTATCAAGTTCTTTTCTTTGCTCCCGCACCGCCAGCTGCAAGAGAAACATCTCATCGAAGTTCAGCCTTTCCTCGGCTTTTTCCAGCTGATAGGAGTTCTCGGGGAAATGAAGCTGGCGGATCATCGCCGGATGGGTTATTAATCCTTGCCGCTTTATAACCTCCGCCGGCAGATATTCTTTAAATGAATATATGACTTTGACCAGTTTGTCCATTTGATACCGGAGCCATCTGGAGCTTAGCCCTTCCGTTTCGTTGTAAACCGGGGCGATTTTCCCCAAATGCTTCTGACGGTCGGATTTTTTTTCATACGCCGGCGACTTCATAGTAATAACGCCAAACTTGTTCTCGACTCTTCCGGCAAGCATCACTTCATCGCCCTGCTTCATATTTTTAATGAGAAATGGCTGGTTGAACCAAACAGCTTTAATAGTGCCTGTCTTGTCGGCAATAATGGCTTCGGTTATGGACATCCTCCGCCTTGCCGAACG
The DNA here is from genome assembly GCA_021794535.1 of bacterium. Classification (GTDB taxonomy): domain Bacteria; phylum Patescibacteriota; class CPR2; order UBA1875; family JAJYID01; genus JAJYQQ01. The sequence goes on along the minus strand of JAJYQQ010000029.1, from coordinate 6,408 downwards.
CTTATTGCCAATACTCCAGATGCTGCCCTCGATGCAGTAGCTTCCCGGAGCCCGAACGGCGGCAATATCTGTGATTTTTGTAAAGTCTTCCCACCGGCGCGGAAAATACAAAAGCAGATCCTCGGCTGTTTCTATCCCGAGTTTCTTTAGCCTTTTTCCATAAATTTCACCAACTCCGGAAAGTTCCGATACTTTAGTTTTAAGAGTTAGAACCATTTTTAAAGTCCTCTTCAACAATTTTTTCAATTATATGGCTTGTTTCCTTCATAGCCTTATCTCTAAAATCACCCAGGTAATCCGAGGATTCCTGAAATGTTTTTTGAAACCTGACCTTGTCCCCTTCCTCTATCGTCCCAGCCAATTCTTTCGCGCAAATAATAAATCTTTTGGTTACATCTTTTATATATTTATTATGCATACTGATGTCGGCGTAAACCCCTGGGTTTTGAGCCAGTATCCTACCGATGACGTCGGTAGAAATTCTGTAGTTAGGACTTGCAAAGGCAAATGTTTTTACTACATCAATCTTTAAATCTCTCAAGGCACAAGCTGAAGCTATGGATGTAAAATGGACAAGCCCCTGGATAACGGCCATCATTTTGTCATGTTCGGTTGGTGTGCTGACTTGAACCTTTGCTCCGGCGCCTTCAAATAAATCTTTGAGCCATTTAAACCATTTTTCGCCCCTTGCCGGACACATAACTACTGTCTGTTTTTTGACGGATTTGACCGTTGGACCAAAAACAAGATGCATACCGACAACTGAGGCCTTGCTTTTTAGCATCGCCTTAACCGGCTCCTCTTTGACTGCTGAAACATCGGTAAGCAAAGCATCCCCTTTAACATAGGGGGCGATTTCATTTATAACATTGGAAACACTTCCAAGCGGAACCGAAACGATGACAACATCACACATATTCGCCAGCTCGATGTTGGTCAGCTCTGTTTTTGTCGATGAAACAGAAACTTCGAAGCCCTTCTCTATAAAAAACTTTTCAAGAAATCGACCCATCTTTCCAGTTCCACCAATAATACCGATGGTCGGTTTTGTTTTCATATTATTATCCATAGCTCTCTAGGTTATTTTTCGGATAGTTCCACAAATCTTCTTTTGCCGACCTGGACTACATGTTTTCCTTTTTCCAATGTGTAATCGATATCTGTAACGGTTTTGTCGTTGTCTTTGACCGCATTTTGTCGGATCAATCTTCTGGCGTCTGACTTGGAGCTAATAATTTTCGCGATAACCAAAACATCAACCAATTTTTCGCCTTTTTTATACTTAAACTTTGGCATTTCGGTTGGCTTTTCTTTGTTCTTAAAGACATTATCGAATTCTGCAGACGCTGACTTGGAAGGTGTCACACCGTGATACCTCTGAACAACCTCAGAAGCAAGACTTGCTTTTATGTCTCTTGGGTTTGCGCCAGCTTTCAATCTTTTCTCATATTCTTTCACTTCTTCCATTGAAACGTCTGTCGCCAATGTAAAATATTGGATAATTAACTCATCTTTAATGGACATTATTTTGCCATACATTTGACTAGGCTCGTCTTCCATTAAAATAACATTGCCCCATGAAGTGCTCATTTTTCGGCCATCTGTACCTTCAAGCAACTCAAAAGTTAAAACGTCTTGAGGTTTCTGTTTTCGCCTTTTTTGTAAAACGCGTCCTGCTAGCATGTTGAAGAGTTGATCGTTGCCACCAATTTCGATATCGGATCTAATCGCAACCGAATCCAGGCCTTGCAGAATAGGATACAGAAACTCATGCATGCCGATGGGTTTTCCCGCTTTGAATCTGTCCCTAAAGTTTTCACGCTCGATCATTTGGGCAACTGTAAACTCCATTGCCCCTTCGAGAATCTCCTGACCGCTCGTTTTGCCAAGCCACTCACTATTGTAATGCAGCTCAGCCTTATCCATATCTATGATTTTCCCTAACTGTTCCTTATAGTGAACGAGGTTCTTCTGAATTTGTTCAGGCGTAAGGGGCTGTCTGGCAGAATCTTTATCCGAGGCATCACCTATTTGGGCAGTAAAATCGCCGACTATTAAAACAATCGTGTGGCCAAGGTCTTGGAATTTTTTTAAAGCCCATAAAACTGTGGCCCGACCAATGTGGAGTTTTGGTCCCGTGGGATCTATGCCATGTTTGATTCTTAATTTTTTTCCTGATTTTAGAGCCTTTTCAAGATTCTTTCGCTCAATGGCATGAGTAACGCCTCTTGTTAAAAGTTCTTCGATTTGTTTTTCTTTTGACATAATTTCCCTTGCTATTCTAAAACATGACTTCGGAATCTATATAATAAACTCCCGGATTCCGGGTCAAGCCCCAAATGACAACGCTAGATTCTATATTCCAACATTCCCATTCCATTATTCAATTATTCCAAATGCAAAATTCTATTTTTTCCTGTTCAATTATACTGCCTTTTCTGCTATAATGCCAGGGATTAGGAAAAACTAGTACAAGGACACACCTTGCAAAATGCGAAAGCAAGGAATGCCCTTGTCCACCTAAGTGATTTACCCACCAACCCACACACCAACTAACCCACTAACCCAATACAATGGCAAAACGAAATTATTATAAAAAGAGAAGGCGCAGGCCGGCTACGAGACTCTCTGCGGCAAAAAGAAACAAGAAAACCGCCAACCCTTTCAGAAAATACGGCATTATCGCCGGTTCGAAGGAGTTTCTTCATAATTTATTTACTACCAAAGAAGGCTGGAAAAAGATCAGCATTGGCGCGGGAATCTTTGTGGGCCTCATCATCCTGCTTTTTGCCTGGTATGCCAAAGATCTGCCATCGCCAAGTAAAATCAACTCGAAACTCTCAGCGCAGTCAACCCAAATATTTGACCGAAACGGTAAGCTCCTCTATGAAGTCCATGGCAATGAAAACAGGATTTTGGTCAACTGGAACGACATCCCCCAAAACGTCAAAGACGCAACTGTAGCCGTAGAAGATAAAAATTTCTATCATGAGCCGGGCTTTGACATCAAAAGAATCGCCGGCGCGGCATTTTATGACATCATCCATAGCGATAAGGGCCAGGGCGGAAGCACGATAACCCAGCAGTATGTCAAAAATGCCCTTCTCTCAAATGAAAAATCATTTTCCAGAAAAATTAAAGAAATCATGCTCTCGGTCATGATCGAGCAGATGTACTCCAAAAACGACATTCTGAAAATGTATTTAAATGAAATACCCTACGGCTCCAATGCTTACGGCATCCAGGTGGCGGCGAAAACTTACTTCAACAAAGACGCCAAGGATCTTGACCTGGCGCAGTCTGCCACACTTGCAGCTCTACCAAATGCGCCCACATATTATTCCCCTTACGGCCAGCACAAGGATGAATTAATGAAGCGTAAAGACATGATTTTAGACCTGATGGCTGACCAAAAATACATTACAAAAGACCAGGCAGATGCCGCAAAAAAGGAACAACTCGTTTTCTCGGACAATCCATACGGATCCATTACCGCTCCACATTTCGTGATGTATGTGAAACAAAAATTAATTGATAAATACGGCGAAAATACAGTCGACAACGGCGGACTGAAAGTTTACACAACCCTGGATATGGACAAGCAGCAAATGGCAGAAGGCGCTGTGAAAAAATATGCCAACAAGAATGCCAAGTCTTATAACGCGTCAAATGAATCGTTGGTCGCCGAAGATCCCAAGACAGGACAAGTTCTTGCGATGGTAGGCAGTCGCGACTTCTTTGATCAAAGCATTGACGGGAATGTGAACGTAGCCATTAATGGTCGGCAGCCGGGATCGTCATTTAAGCCGTATGTTTACGCGACTCTCTTTAAGTCGGAAAATTGGGGCGCCGGCAGCACCATATATGATTTAAAGACCGACTTTGGCGGCGGCTACACACCGGAAAATTATGAGGGAAACTTCATGGGGCCGCAATCGGTCAGATCCGCCCTGCAGGGATCCAGAAATATCCCGGCGGTTAAAGCTATTTATATAGCCGGCGTTAATAACTCGATTGAAACAGCGAAAAGCATGGGTATTACAACTTTAAACAACCCGTCCCGATACGGACTATCTCTGGTTTTGGGCGCAGGCGACGTGACTCTGCTTGACCACACAAGCGCCTATGGTGTCTTCGCAAACGGCGGCGTGAAGCATAACCCAACCGTGTTTATGAAGATTGAGGATTCAAGCGGAAAAATCCTGGAAGAATACAAAGACACTTCCGGCCAAAGGGTGTTGGATCCGCAAATAGCATACATAATGAGCAATATCCTTTCCGATGATGCATCCCGAGCCTATGTTTTTGGCAGAGGAAGCGCCTTGACACTCCCCGGACGACCTGCCGCCGTCAAGACCGGCACAACGGACAACTTCAAAGACGGCTGGACTATGGGCTACACTCCTTCGCTAGTCGCCGGAGTGTGGGCCGGAAATAACGATGGAACGCCGATGAAGTGGGGGGCCGACGGCTACTATGTGGCAGCCCCCATTTGGCACGACTTTATGTCGCATGCTCTTGCCGGCACACCGGCCGAATATTTCCAAAGGCCTTCCGGCATCAAAACTGTTACCCTGGATGCCATAACCGGCAAGAAGCCAACTCCAGCCACCCGCCAGACAAGGACCGATATTTTCCCAAGTTGGTACCAGATACCGACCGGCGGAAACGGCAGCGAATATAAAGTCGACGCCACCACAGGCAAACTTGTAAACGACAGCTGCCCGCCGGCGCAGGTAACAACGATTACCAACAATTCTTTGACGGCCGAGATACCGGCTAGCGATCCGTCCTACTCCAGATGGTTTGCGCCCATCGCCGCATGGGCAAAGGCAAATGGCTATGTCACCGGCGGCACTTCCATGCCCACAGAGCAGGATATCTGCGCAGATATAAACAAGCCGGCTCCCACCATCAGCATCACTTCGCCGGCAAACGGAGACAATGTGGCAAGCCCGCTGGTGATAAATATGAATGTCGACGCCGCGGCCGGCATAGACAGCGTAACCGTGACGGTTGATAACAAAACTTACCTCGCTTCGGCAATGGTAAATGGCAACGGCTATACCGCAACCGTGCCTCTGAACATTGGCGCCCATACTATTTATGCGACAGTTAAAGACAAGAACGCGAAGTCAGCCAACTCGCAAACTATTAGCGTTACCGCCAAAACAGCAACGACAACGACAACCACCTCACCCTAAAACATTTGTCAAAGCCTCATTTTTTTGAAATAATCAATAAAGGATCATGAAAGTGTCCCTGTAGCCGGGAAAGCCAGAATTCTGTTTTGGGGAGGGCTTTGCTCTCCCGGCTAGACAGAGAAATGAAGATGCCATGGCTTGGACTCAAAGCTTTGAGTCTGAACCCGCATTTAGTCGGTGACAAAAAAGAAGCCGGCTTCGCGAGGGAAAATTCATTGCCGTTCAGCCCTATCCGATTTTCTTTGTTCGATGCAAAGGAGAGATCCTCTTTTTCCGGAAGCCGCCCAAAATTAGGCATCCGGATACTAGAACGAGGGTCGGAGCCTGGTGCCAGGTCTTTCTAGAAGGATCGAACACCCGGCTCCTTGTATTTAGAAACAAATTTATTGCCCTTAATTGTGTACCGCCAGAGTTTATTGCGGTAGATGTCGGCGTAGTCGATGCCAATTCTTTTGGAGGTTTCGATTTCGAATTTCTCAGTATAAGGGATTCCTCCGCTCGTTACTTCGCGAAGTCGGCCTCGCCTTGCCGGCCGAGTCAGGTCGGAGTGACAAAAGGGAGATGAATCTTCTACCCAAATTTTCTCTGAATTTGTAATGTCTTCGCCATACAATAATTTATCGAGATCAAGAGCCGCGCATAATTTTCCGGGTCCTCTCATGAAATCTTTATCAGCTCTGACGCGCCCGAATTTTTTCAAATTTTGTTTTGCCAAGCCAAGTCCGTCAATAGGTTCAAGCGCGCGAATAAGAACGGCTTCCGGCACATGCTCCTTCGCCGCCACGATATTAAAGTTGTAGTACATACCGTAAATCAGATAAATGTAGACCAGTCCGCCGCGTGAATACATGACTTTATTTCTCTCAGTTTTGCCGTTTCTGGCGTGAGATGCCAGATCTTCCTCGCCAACATATGCCTCTGTTTCGACAATTTTACCGGAGATAGTTTTATTCCCGATTTTTCTGACTATTATTTTACCGAGTAAATCCGGAGCCACCTCCACCGCCGGCCTTTCAAAAAAATCCCTTCCTAATCTTTTCTTCATAATTTTAGTAAACTACCCCGCCGACGGAGCGGCGGGGCTTTTTCGAACACCCGGCAACTCCGTGAATTAAAATAACTTTTGTTGTTTCTCAAGATTCTTTGTTTTTACTTTTTGATTTCTGACATACTTTGATATTTCTTCTTTGGTGGTATTATCGGA
>JAJYQQ010000039.1 GCA_021794535.1 bacterium | reverse complement strand
AAAAGTGCCGGCTAACGATTTTTAAAAGATGTCGGATTGCATCTCGCTTGGTTTGAAAACAACAACAAGCCGATTCCGGAAGTTGTTTTCAAATTCTTCGCTCGACTTATCCTCTTCCTTTTCTAAAAAAGCAGAAAAGGAGAGAAAACAATACTGCTATAGTGGTACTAAATTAACTGGATTCCGGACCAAGTCCGGAATGACAAAAGAATAAACAAGGACATTCCTTGCTCTTGCATTTTGCAAGGTGTGTCCTTGTTTGTGAATGGAATTATGGAGAAAAGATTAGGGAGATAATTTTCGGGGCCGTTGCCGCAAATCAGAAGAAATCGTAAATAATTTATCAGCTATTTATTCAATATTTAGATACAGTTCGGCAACCTTGTTTACCGAACCTGCACCCATAGTAACGATAATATCATTTTCTTTACAGCTTTTTTCGAGCTCGCTCACCACATCCTTAAACTCCGGGATGTATTTGGCGCCCTTCCCCTTTTTCTGAAGCCGTTTTGCCAGTGTCTCGCCCGACACCGACTCAATGTCTTCTTTGGTGTCGCGGACAGCGTAAATCTTTGGGATAATTACTTTATCTGCATCCTGGAGGGCGCTTGCAAAGTTATCGAGCAGCATTCTTGTCCTTGAGTGCTGATGCGGCTGGAACACGCATATTAATCTTCTCTTCGGATAGAAGCTTTTGATGGCCTGGAGGGTTGTCTGTATTTCCGTCGGGTGGTGCGCGTAATCATCAATGACAAGCACCCCGTTTTTTTCGCCCCTGGCCTGCATTCGCCTGGCAGCTCCTGCGAAGTTCGCTATGCTTTCTTTGATTATTTTTAACTTAATTCCGCATTCGAGCGCCACAGCTATGGCCGCCATTGAATTTAAAATTGTATGGACGCCGGGAATAGTAAGTGTGAACTCGCCCAGATCTGTTCCATTTTTGGCAACATTAAACTTTTGGAGCCCATTCTCAACCTTGATGTCTTTGGCTACATAGTTTGCATCGCTAAATCCGTAAGAAATTACCTTTCCACCATAATTCCCTGCTATTTCCCTGGCATTTTCATCTTCAAAGCAAGCTACCAGCATGCCGCCCGTCTTCACATTTCCGGCAAAATCCGAAAAGGCGGACTTGATATCCTCCAGATCTTTATAGTAGTCGAGATGGTCTTCCTCAATGTTTGTAATAACGGCGATGCTTGGATGGATGTCCAGAAAGAACCTTTTGTACTCGCAGGCTTCCGCGATAAAGTACTTTCCTTTGCCGTTTTTGGCGTGGCCGCCAATATTTCGAACTTCTCCGCCGACCGCTATTGTCGGGTCCAGTTCCGCGCCTTCGAAAATGTGCGCGATTAAGCTTGAGGTGGTGGTTTTCCCGTGGGTTCCCGTTACGGCTATGCCTTCCTTCTCGCTCATAAGCTTGCCGAGCAGCTGCCCCCTTGTCAAAATGGGAATGCCCAGCCTTAGAGCCCTTTGGTATTCCGGATTATCTCCCTCGATAGCCGCACTTATAATAACAAAGTCGGTTTTTTCGGATAGTTGCTCTGCCTTGTGGCCTTTATAGGTTTTCGCGCCAAGTTTTTTTAATTTTTCAGTATTTTCATTTGCCACCAGGTCGGATCCGGACACCCGATTGCCGCGCTCAAGCAATATTTGGGCGAGACCGCTCATGCCAATGCCGCCAATGCCTAGAAAATAATAATTACAGCCTTTTGCTTTCATATCTGGGTTCAATCTTACCACAAAAAACGTAAAAAAACATTTGCCATTTGCTTTGGCAGTTGATATCATTGACTCATACATAAGAAAAATTAAATTCTTGAAGGAGGAGTTATGAGCTCGGAGAATAAAGACATAAACACAACGCTGACGACAAACCTTTTGATCGCGCTTGTTTTGGTGGCGGTTTTTGGTTTCGGTTACCTTGCCTATCAGCATAAGGTTGATCAGGACAGTGTCAAGGCGGCAACTGCGCAATCTTCGCAACAGATTGACAGCAGCAAGTATCAGGCGGTATTTCTGACCAACGGCCAGGTTTACTTCGGCAAACTGACCGACAACGGCGGAAACTATGTGACATTGACTGACATTTTTTATCTGCAATCAAAGGACCAAAATGTTCAGCCAAAGGATACAAAGACTTCAGATCAGTCAAATCTGACATTGATCAAGCTTGGCAAAGAGCTTCACGCGCCGGAGGATCAGATGAACATCTCAAGGACTCAGATGCTTTTCTGGGAAAATATCAAGTCTGATGGAAAAGTATACCAGGCCATCCAGGAGTACAAAAAGAATAATAAGTAGTTAAGGAACTAAAGAACTGAGAAACAGAAGAACCGCCAACCCGGCGGTTCTTTTAAAAGTGTAAGATTTCCATCCCTGCGTCAATAGGTGCGACCTATGACATAGGTCGCACCTATCAATGTCTTCAAGCCCACTTCATCTCTCTTTTATTATTAAGGTAGAATTATTGTAATCATCGTCTGCTTGTTCCTGAGCCTTTAACAATAAAGACTGGAGTAGCTCTTTCTCTGTTTTATCGGCAGTAGCTTCTATCCAATCTTGCCAAAGGTTTTTGATATCCTCAGTAAATGTTTGCACCATTTTGTTGAGATGCCCCCCACTTTTTATATTATTTGCTCTAGTGCGGGTATCTTTTATATGTAATACATGGTTGTGCAAAGGGCCTTTCCATTTTTTGTAGAGCTGTAAATCAAAATCACAGTCAACAAATTCATGAACTCTTGCATCGTGTATAGAACATTCACTAAAAAAGTTATAAAGATTTCTGATATGGAGGTAAGCAGAATCTTTGAAATAATTTTCAAGATTACCCAATTTTCTCTCAGAAGAAAGGCTTGCCATCTTAGATGCCCCAAGCAGCATGCGCAGTTCGTAAAACAAATCGTTTTTTAAAAATTGTTTTTGCCGTTCTGTCACGTTGTCTCCAAGCGTAATTATTGAATAATGATTTTGCGATATTCTTATAGGTTCAGTATGTTGCTCGAGAGCCCATACTATCCTGCGGCATATTCATAGTCCTAGTAAATCCCAACGATTTAAATACTTTTCGCCAACATCGGAAAATTTGCGCATTTTAGTGTCTTTGTGTATTTGTCCTGCACGCCCAGGACTGGTGAGCCAAGATTGATGGCTTTTTTTAATATAATCGGCTACGGTTTTGCTTGGGACTATGAAGTAATCTGGCGTTTTTT
>JAJYQQ010000018.1 GCA_021794535.1 bacterium | reverse complement strand
AAACTAGATTCCCGATCAGGTCGGGAATGACAGAGACGTGCATTCGTAAACATTAGTAAATTTGTAGATTCGTTTGAGATTTGTAATTGGTAGAAGAATGCTGATCAGGCCAGAATGACGAGGAGACTGGATTCCGGATCAAGTCCGGAATGACAAAGAGAGAGAAGGATTCCTTCCCTTCATAAACTCAGGGTAAACCTTAGATACTGCCAAGTTTGTGAAAAGGAACTTGCTCTGAGGAAACGAAGAGGTTGGCATGACAAAGAGAGAGAAGGATTCCTAGCTTGAAATTACTTTTTCCTTATTTCTTTCTTGAAGTCGCCCTTGAATTTTCGCAGCTGCTTGTGAAATGCTATAACATCATCGGAAGATATCGGAGACTCCGGTATTCTCCTTAGATCGCGGACGCTTAGGTCGGAGGTAATCTCTTTTGCCGGATCTTTGGCGTAGAAGTTGACCGAAACCGGCAGCTTGCACTTCGAACAAGTCATCTGGATCAAAAAGAGCCCTTCAAACTGCCCGACAAATTGAATTTCCTCTATCTCATAGACATTGCCGCACGAAGGGCACTTGAGCGCCGTATAGATATTTTTTATTAGTTCAAAGAATTGATTTCCATCCATACTTATTCCCCTTTTTACTTAATTTCTATTCTACCACAAATATGCAAGCGTTACTCAATCACAACCTTCGATTTCCTGACTTTATGGGTGGTGACAAACCCCAGATATTTGCCAAACATCAGGCGGGTTTGGGCATCTATGGAAGGGATGGAGCTCAAAAGAATGGCAACCGGCGGTATGAAAATCCATTGTGTGACCATGCCGATATAGCGAAACTTGGAGTAATGGTCCGGCTTTTTGGGAAGAAGGCGCAGATATGTCCAGACGCTGAAGAAAACTCCGACCCAGGCAAAAAGCGCCAGGCCCCCGCTATAACTGGTGACGTTGTGGGCGATAACTGCATTCATAAATCCGTAGTTGAAAAGAAGCGGTATCCAGGCAGTCGCCAAAAGCAGCGAAGACGACGCCCAGGAAAGATGGGACACATACTGCCTGAAGGTTTGGATAGCTTTTTCCCGCAGGGGAATTTCCGGATGCTTTAGAAAATTTCGAACGACAAAGGGAAAGTCGCTTGCGCCCCAAGCCCAGCGCCTTCTCTGCACATATTGGCTCTTAAATGTCCTGTAAATATTTTCGTCCAAAACGCAATCCTGATAAACCGGGAGTAAGAGGGGCACCATTTCGATATTTCCATTATAGGCAAAGTATGTCCTGAAGTATTGGTGGCCGTCCTCCACGATCGTTTGATTTGACCAAAAATCCGTGGTGAGAAGGGTTTTTAAGCTTTGGCTGTGCGAAGCAAATGTCCTCAAGCGGTACGGGCGCATCGACTCCACCAGAAGCCAAAAGGAAGAAGCGATGGCCGCGACCCTGTTGGGCGCCGGCGCATCCCAAATGTTATTAAATAACAATGCGATGGGCTGGTATGTTTCCCTGTCCCTATCCGGACTTGAAATATATTTGTAAGTAAGCCGCGCAAAGTATTCCTTGTGGACTATGTGGTCCGCGTCGAGCGTCGTCACCAGGACATTCCCGGGATCAATGCCCGAATTCTTGAAATCTTCCCAAAAGTGTCTTCCCGCATATGCCAGGTTTGCCCCCTTGCCTCTTACTTCTCCGGCTGTTTCAATGTGCATATAGTGCTTTAGGTCCATAAATTTTCCCCGATACTTTTTCTCGATGTGACTTACAACATTTTCCACGCTCTTTTTCATCCTGTTTTCGCCGGCGATAACAACGATAATCTTTTCAGCCGGGTAGTTTGAGTTGTAAATATACTCCACTGTCGGTTCGACAATATCGATAGACTCCGTTGAGACCGCGATAAAGGCAACATGCACTATGTCGTCAATGCTTTTCAGCAGATCCTTTCTGCCATCAAGATTTCTGACCTCTTCTATTTCATTCTTCAGATCTCTTTTTCCTATCTTGTTGAGTGCGCTGCCATCTGCCTCTTCATATTCTTTTTCGATGCTTTTTAAGTAACTCTCGGGGTCTTTGGATATAAGCCTTGCTTTCTCATACCAATCCGTTCGCATGTTGTATCTCATGTGCGACAGACCATTCATAAGATGGCGGGCAATGTTTAGCGCTTTCAAGAACCAGTAGAGGTTAAAGATTAAAATGAAATAAGCCACAACCATCGGAAACGGATATGCCAGGGCAAAGGGAAATATTAAAACAACCCAGACGCTTAAGCCGGGGATAATTTCAAGGAGCCTCTGAAACCACCTTGCGTCGACCCACTTTCGCATTACGAGCCTCTGGCGTTTAGGGCGACTATTTCGAGAAATGTGACCAAAGCGAAAAAGAAATTAATGCTAAGGAAAATATAAGTCAGAAATTTGTCTTTTCGATAGAAATATTCAGCGGCCAAAACATTTACTATTGTGACAACGAGCAGCAAAAACGGCAGTAAGAGTGACGCTGACCAGGTGCCGGTTCTGACGATGCCGAAAAGATAATTGTATTTTAGCGGCAATGCCGTCTGACCCGGCTTCAAGTGGGTCAAAACAAAAACAAAGCATATCAAAACCGCGATAGAAACGCCGATTAAGAGAGACTTAAATGGCTTTTCCTGCAAGAAAGATGCCTCGTGAACATTCTTTGCTGTTTTTGTAACGTGTTTTTTAATTTTTTGTCTCACTTCACTCCGTTCAGTGTAAACTGCTAATTAATTTTTCTTTTTTCTCTCTTCGCCATCCCTTGATTTCTTTCTCTCTGTTTGCAGCCTCCGCCCTTGTATTATGTTCTTCTAAGTAAACTAATTCTAGGGGTATTCTATTTTTTGTTAGCTGACAGGCTCCTTCTGTATGCTGCTTCAACCTTCTTTCAATATCCGACGTAATACCAGTATAAAGATAATTATCTGAGCATCTGACCATATAAACACAATATATCATATTTATCACAGTTAAATCTAAATAAGTTTACATTGATTGGCTGAAAGCTATTAAACAGTTTACATTGATTAGCTGAAAGCTATGAAATGGAGCCGCCTCCGAGAGTTGAACTCGGGACCTACTCTTTACGAAAGAGTTGCTCTACCAACTGAGCTAAGGCGGCGGGAAAAGAGTTGCTCTACCAACTGAGCTATATCGGCACTACACTTCTATCTCCGCTAAAATCGGCAAATGATCAGAATAATCCGTCTCCATAATCTTCGATGAGATGACTTGAATATCTTTGGTGGCAAAAATATAGTCGAGACGCCAGTTTAACCCATTCTCCTCAAAACCATTGTAGGAAAAAGGCTTGGTTGTCCAAGTTTTCTGGGAATAATCTGGGCCGCAATTAACTAGCTGCTTTTCGACTTCTCCTACAGTATAAGAGTCCTCTGTCGCGTTCAAATCACCGGAGAAGATATAACTTTCCTTATTCTTAATAAGTTTAACGAGCTTATCAGCCTCTTCCTTTTTCTCCTGGTTTTCGACGAATGCATCAGTGTAAGACATGTGAGTTGTGCCAATATTTAATATCTTCCCGTCCAGATCAATTTCCGCCTCAACGTAGATTCTGCCCTCATCTGAAAAATGCTGCCTGTCTGTGGCCGGGTCTTTTATAAATGAGGTAAATGAATTTTTGATCTCAAACCTGCTAAAAATGCCGTTTGCATGCTTGCCAAAGTCGGTTTCTGTTATGCCGACAACTCCGTTTATTCCTAATTCCCTCTTTATTAAATCGAACTCGTTGGTCGGACTCTCAATGTTTAACTCTTGTAATGAATAAATATCGGCATCAATCTTTCGTAAAAAATCGATGACGTTTTCCGGATCCTCTTTGAACCACTTATTCCACTGAAGTATTTTTATTTTCATAATTTTGGCCCGTCTGCAATGGCTTTATCTAAGACTGGAGCGGGTAGCGGGAGTCGAACCCGCAACTCAACCTTGGGAAGGTCGCGTTATACCGCTTAACTATACCCGCGTTATCAATTTTCAATTTATAATTCACAATTTACAATGAATGTTCAATTTTCAAATATCAAATCAAATTCAGAGGCTTTTTGCGGATTTATGTCTGAGATTTGAGTTCTGAAATCCGATATTCGAACTCGCTCATTTTAGCACAAATTCCCCTTTCTTTCAATTTTAATAATCGGTCATCTTCATTTGCGGCGATTATGCTAAAGAGGGATCTCATAAAAAAACTAACAAGCGCTACTAGTCTAAACCGGTTTAGACTAGCTAATTTCACCGGTTGCCTATCAAAGGAAAATTAGCGATAATAAGATAATGAATGGCGAAATTCAACATTACATCAATTTACTCTCGCCTTATGTCCACACTTATGGCTACCTGGTGGCCTTCTTCGGCATGATGCTTGAGAATGCAGGCATTCCTGTCCCAGCAGAGTCAACCCTGGTGGCCCTCGCCTTTTTCGCCGGACAAAAAGTTTTGAATATCTGGTTAATAATACCCATTGCAATCATCGGTGATGTGGTCGGCGACAACCTCGGCTTTTGGATCGGCCGTGAAGGCGGACGGCCGCTGGTTGAGAAATACGGCAAGTACATTCGAATCGATAAAAAGAAGCTCAACGAGATGGAAAAGCTATTCAAGGAAAAAGGCGGCCGCACCGTCTATACCGCCCATTTCTTTGCCACCACCAGAATCCTCGCCGCCCTGACCGCCGGCATGTCCCATATGCCATATAAAAGATTCCTGACATTCAATATTTTGGGCGCCATTTCATTTGTAACCATCATCTCCCTCGTAAGCTACCACTTCAGCAAGAATCTCGACACAGTTCTCAGGTTCCTGCACTACTTCAGATGGGGCGGGTTTATCGTAGTGGCGCTAATCATCATCTACTATTTCCACAAACATCTTCAAAACAGGCGAAATAATAATAAGAAATGAAGGTAGTTTTAATCCACGGCAAAGATACTGACCCGAGCCAGAAAATGGTATCCTTGGTTTAAGCGTGAAATGGAAAAACGCGGCATTGAGATAATCGCTCCGGTTATGCCAAAGCCAAACGATCCGGTTATGAGCGAGTGGCTGCAGGAAATTGACAAAACCAGGCCCGAAATCCCGGAACTCTTAAAAGAAATAACCTAAAATCCAAGCCAATCGTTCCCCTCAAGCACTATAGTAAACTATATTAGTATAGTACCCGTATATTATTTCCTAATGGTTGCAACCGGAACACCTTTATACCTAATGATCCTTTTGCTCCTGTAATCTGATTTCATTTTTGGCTTTGAAATGCCCGAGCTTTTTCTAAACCCAAACCCGCACTTGGCGCTTAAGCGCGCAATCGTGTTGGGACTCATCCCTGTTCTCATGTGAATATCGGCATAAGATTTTCCTTCATCAATCATTGCCAAGGCCTCAAATCTTCTGGCAATATCATTGATCTCTCTTGTGGTCAAAACCCTATCAAAGATTAATTCTATTTCTTTGATTGTGCTGCAATCTCTCAGTATTGCTAGAACCTTTTGCACACCTTCCGTGTGCCAAACCATTCTCGGATTTCTCTTCAAAACATCCTCCTTTTTATTTTTAATTATCTGCTTGCACTGCACTAATATAGTTTACTATAGTGCTTGTCTTATAAATTAATGGCAAATGAAATTATATATTTTATATATTTTATATATTTTATCTCGTCACGCCGTTGCAGGTATTTGGCGACCAGAGGCCGAGGCTATGGTTACGGGCCTGGCTCTCGGCAGTTTTGAATTCGGTTTGATATTTGTATGGAATATCGTAAGTGTACTCGTGGGCAAATCCTTGGGCAATGAGCCACTCATTATAGTTCGTTCCGTCTTCCAGAAATATGTAGCGCAATAATCGTTCGTACTTATCGCGGTCATCTTGGCTCAGATCAGGCTCCAAACGAACCTCTTTACCGCTAAGCATTTCCTTGGTTTTGTTTGACGCTTCCCTGCCAAAGCACTGCACCGGTTTCCTCGGATCAACTGTTTCCGGCGTATCGATGCCAATCAAACGAATCCTTTCTGTCTTGCCGTCTATGTCTGCGTCAATCGTATCTCCGTCCACCACATGCGTGACCCAGTGAAATCCCGGCTTTGGGTTTTCTTTCGGCGCGGTATATTGCGATTTTGATTGCCTCGAGCTAATGTCTGAATTCGGTGAAATCTTTGAGACGCCATAAACTCCTACCGCCAAGGCGGCAGCCACAACAATTAATCCAAATTTTCGGCCGTTTGTTTTCATACCCCTCCTATCCTGACGCTGTTTCTTTTACAAGGGTCCGTCCTTTGCATAGTTGCCACCTGCTAAAATGACAAATTTATCGGCGAGCCCAGACCCGTCACGTAATCATAGCCCGCTTTTGCCTTACAGAAATACTTGCAAGCGCCATCTGCGCCCGTTTTCACATCCCGAAAATAATCTTTAGTTTTCGCCGAATAAATTCGATCTAGGCTAATATTTTTTGAAATTGCCCGAAGCGCCGCCCATTGCGGAGAACCGGCGCTTGTGCCGCCGACTTCAAACCAGCCCTTTGCGCCGCTGTCTGATAATGAAGTGTAAACAGGGTAGCCGGTTGCCGGATCCGCGTCGTAGGAAACATCCGGGACTGCGCGTTTGCCTTTGGCGTATCGAATGCCGTAAGAGCTTTGAAATGCCGGCTCAGCGATGTACTCGCTCACTCCGCCTCCGCTGCCGCTCCAGGCAGTTTCAGACCGCACATTCCCGGCTTTTGTAAAATTTAGTTTGGTTCCGCCGACAGCGATAACATTTGCCGAGACCGCCGGCCAGCTGGCGCCATGCCCGTCATCGCCGGATGAAGCAAAGAAAACGGCGCCGTGAGGGCTTACAAAATGATTTTCGGACTTCACTTCCGACGCGAATTCGCTTCCGCCCCAGCTCATAGAGATAGCAACCACATCCTTGCGGCTTCTGGCATAATCAACCGCCTTGAGTAAATTTGTGCCGCTATCTGATGCGGCTTCCACCAGGAGAATCTTCGCCCCCGGCGCGATGGCGTGCGCCCACTCGACATCGAGCGCAATTTCCGTCGCCCAACCAGCCGAAGATTTTACGCCAGATGACATTTTGCGCTTTTCAAAACAGCCGTTTGCCGATGTGCAGGCGCCAATACCAAACTGTCTGTCAAATGCGCCTAAGTCGCTTTCAATTTTCGGATCGTCAAAGGCGTCGACGATCGCGACCGTGCCCTTGCCCGCTCCGGAAATGTTATACGCCTTTTTGATATCCGCAGGCGTCATACCTGCCGGAACCGCCTCGGGACTTGCCATCAAGTGAACTTTTTTCGAAAATGGTTTGGCCCGGAAAGAGTTCAGTCCATCCTTTTTTTGGCCAAACCATGTGATGCTAAATATGCAACCGACAATTATGACAGATACCAAAACAGCAATTCCAACCCTCGCCGTCTTTCCTAATTTCAGACCTTTCTTTCCCATTTTTACCCTCCTTTTTACTTATTTCCAAACAATCATAAGCGTATTAAAAAGGTAATTCTAGTAGACAGAATATTAATAAATTTTTATTAAAAAGTGGAAAACTGTCTCAAATCCCACACCAGGTGTGGGATTTGATGTGAATTTAAATATTGCATCGATTTTTACGGTTATACCGAAACATCACTCTGTCATTCCCGCGGAGGCGGGAATCCAGACTGACTAGATTCCCGCTGGAGCTTTACCCTTGACCCGATCGGGGGCGGGAATGACAATCCAAAAGCTAAGTGTGAAGCTAGTGTACTAGTAATTCGGAAATTTCCCGGTTTGTCTACTAGTTTTCCTTTAAATACTATTTTGGGGAGTGAAGTTTCGACCTACCTATACTTCTGATAAGTTCGCTTGCAATATTCACGTTCTCAAGCCGCATGATACTTTCCTCGGCGCTGCCGAAACTAAGGAGATTGATACTGCCGTACCAGACGATTTTTTGATCAATAATAGCAAACTTTTGATGGATATTAGATTTAAATACCAGATTAACACCGGCATTTTCTAATAAGGAAAGGACATGCTCTAAAGCCATCTTGCTCCTGTCTTTGAAATCATCAGCCGGTCTGATGACGACAGTTATTTTCACCCCTCCATCCATTGCCGCGCTCAGATATTGCAGCATTTGTTGAACGCGCTTTTTTGCAACAAACGGACTAACTATCAAAATTTCTCTTTCGGCACTTATAAGATCGTTTGTATAAACCGGTAAAAAGCTAATATTGTCAAAAATAATATTGTTCACCTCTTCAGCCGCGCTTTCCCCTTTGGCCTTATAGCCGATTCCGGCATAGCCGTTGAGTCTTCTGCCGTACATTTTCTCAAGCATTCTCACCTGAACATCGACATAATCGAAAACTTGAACCTCTTTCTTGTCCTTGTATAGCCGGTGAAGCCGGCCGACATACTGCTGCAAGGTTCCTTTCCAGGAAATCGGCATAGCAAGAAACAAAGTATCAAGGCGGGGTTCGTCGAAGCCCTCGCCAATATATTTTCCCGTTGCCACCAAAGTTAAAGAAGAAACAGAGGAAATTTTGGAGAAAATCTCCCCTGTTTCTTTGCGTCCCATTCCGCCCATTAAAGCTATTACGTCGGGTATTTCCTCGCTCAATTTTTTAGCCAATATCTCAACATGCGCCGTTCTCTCAGTTAGAACAAGACAGTTTCGTCCGGCCTCATAAGCCCTTACAACATCATCTATTATCAGCTGATTGCGAATTTCACTGTTCACAATTTCAGAATAAATTTCTTGAATCGTCATCTCTTGCCTATCTATCGGCATTCTAAAAGAAGTAAACCTGGGAATTACAAAGTGCTCAAACGGCCTTTTCAAGGCTTGTTTCTTGGCATCAACTCTGTATCTGATCGGTCCGCATTGCATGTAGATAATCGGGTGATGACCGTCTTTTCTAGCTGGTGTCGCAGTTAATCCATAAACATATTTGGCGTCTGTGCGCTTAAGAATCTGTTCGAAGCTAAAAGCTGAAATATGATGGCACTCGTCAACAATAATCATGCCATAATTTTGGATACAATCCTTGACTTCCCCGCTTCTGTTTAAAGACTGCATTACCGCTATGTCGACAATTCCACTTAGATTATTCTTTCCCGCCCCAAGCTGACCAATAAGGCTTTGTTTCTTCTTTCGGCCTCTCTTTTTTTCCGGCTTCGGCAATTCTTCATTTATTTCCAGAAATTCCGCTAACTTGCTTTGCCATTGTGAGAGCAACTGCTGTCTGTGAACCAAAACGAGGGTATTGACCTTCCTCTCGGCAATCAATTTCGCCGCCACGACAGTCTTTCCAAAAGCGGTAGTCGCCGATAAAACGCCGTTATCATGTTTGATTAATTCTTTAGCCGCTGACTCCTGTTCGTCTCTTAGCTCCCCATTAAATTCAACTTTTATTTTTCTTCTCCGATTCGTTTTGTCAGTCCAATCAACCTGGACATCGTGCTTATTTAGCAAATCTTTAACCTCTGCCTCGCATCCTCTCGGCAAACATAAATATTCTCCTGTGTCATCCGAACACGAAATAATTCTTGGCTTATTGAATGTCGACATCCTCATAGCCTGAGCCTTGAAGAATTCGGGATTTTTAAAAGCTGCTAACCGCTTTAAATTATTCAAAGCCTTTTGAGTAAAGCCATCTTTTGGAATATAAATCATGTTCGCTTTGACGATTTTGATCTTGTTTGGAAAATCGCCTCTTGATAACTTAGCTGCCTTTTTAATCTCCCAGGGTTTGCGATTTTCCTCCTCCTCGTCTTGTCTTAAAGATCCCAGCTCGTTTCCTTGGCATAGGTTTTTTATCAAAATCTCAATCTTTTCTTTGGGCAATCTGACAAGCGACCTTAAAAACTCCCATTGATCGGCATATGGCTGAAGATCTTCATTAATAAAAACGCTATTGCCATTTCTTCTGGACTCCATTTGCAGAGGGAGCGCGATTAAGTTGCCAAAACCGCCTTTTGGCATAGTATCTTGATTTGGGAAGAATCGGTCGTAAGACTTAAAGTTAATTTCATATCTTTTGCCCGTAGCATAGGTAAGTAAGGCTGTGCCAAATTTTCTCGCCAAAGCAGCAGCCAACGCTTCTTCAAAGAAAAACCAAACGTGGGCGCCGTTTCCGGAGCGCGAACGCTCTACGGCGATCGGAATATCAAATTCTTTGCAAATGTCCTGAAGTGTTAAAACATCCTTTTCCCAGCCTTCATCATCAAAATCAATCGCCAGAAAAAAACATGTTTCATCTAAAAGCATTGGATAGATACCAATAATAATATTCCCTTTGAGATGCCCTTCAATCACTTCTTCATCCAAAGCCCGATAAGACTTATAAGAACATTTTGCACACTTAATTTTAGGTTTTGAGCAAATGCCCGCTTGCCATTCATTCAGACAAAACGGCGCGTACCCCGATTTGCCCAACTTGCTCTGCCACCTTCTGGCGCAAACATCGTCTCTGCCCTTAAATAAGGACATAAAAAGCTTTATCTTTTCTTCCCGGGTCAGGTTTTCGCCAGACCTGTTTTCATCCTCATTACTAAATAAAACCGTCTGTTCATTAAAAATACCAAGCCGCGCTTTTAAGCCCTCATTTTCTTCAAGCAAAGCTTGGTATTTTTTAAGCAGCTCATCATGGTCCATAATAGCTTCAATATAGCCCGGTTATGGGTAATTGCCAAGTTATAAACTTTAGAAGATTATTGACAAAGCGATAAAATACGATATATACTTTAAATATGCAAGGCAGAAATAAATATCTATTACGACTTTTAGAGAAAAGGCTGGCTGACGATATAAAAAACAGCCAATCTGTTCTTTTGCTTGGGCCGCGCCAAACAGGAAAAACAACGATGATACAGAGAATAATAAAAAGTATTGACAATAAGAGTGAATATTATCTTCAAAATCCATCTGTCCGCCTATCTCTAGAGGCAAACCCAGGCAGAATTGTGGGACAAATAGAGGCAATGTCCGGGAAACCATTAGTTTTTGTGGATGAAGCGCAAAAGATTCCCGCGATTTTTGACGCCGCTCAGTTTTTAATAGATAAAAAAACAGCATCTTTTATTTTAACTGGGTCCTCGGCAAGAAAACTGCGAAGAAAAGGAGCTAACCTTCTTCCGGGCAGAGTTATAAAATATCGGCTTGATCCCCTTTCATGGGGAGAACTGGGGCTTATCGAACATTCAAACATCCAAGCTTTATTCGCCCAGAACATAAATGAAAATCCGCAATTTTCTTTTTCCCAGTCCCTTGTATTTGGATCTCTGCCGGGAGTAGTTACCGCGGCAGACAAAGCCGGTTTCCTTAAATCATACTCGGAGATTTATGTTGAGGAAGAGATAAGAGCGGAAACGCTGCTTAGAAAAATAGGCGCTTTCTCGAGATTTTTAGAGTTAGCTGCAAGCGAATCAGGAACAAGCCCCAATCTTACCAAACTCTCAAATGAGTCGGGAGTAAGTGTACCGTCGATAAAAGAATTTTATCAAGTTCTCGAAGATACTTTGGTAGTTGAGAGAGTAGATCCATTCTTGAAAGGAGCAAGAAAAAGAATTCTATCTTCGCCGCGATATTATTTCTTTGATTTGGGAGTTAGAAACGCTTTGGCGCGACTGCCATTAACACTGGGGACGGTGAATACGCAAAAAGGCATACTCTTTGAACATGCTGTTGTTTTGGAAATAATACGGAGAATAAGAGCTTCGGACAAAAACTACAAAACATACTTTTGGAGAACATCGGGGGGAGCCGAGGTCGACCTGGTGCTTGACTTGGGAGACGAGGTTATTCCTATCGAAATTAAAAGCTCACGGTCTGTGTCCTTGTCAGAACTTCGAGGCTTAAATAGTTTTTTGGATGAATATAAGGACATAGCCAAAAAGGCATATGTGATCACGATGGAGGGAGAGAAAGAGAAATTATCAGAGAGGATTTATACCTTGCCATGGCATATGATGTAATGAACTTTCAAAATCCTGTCTACTAGTTTTCCTTTTAAGAAATCTTTAAAATAGGGACACGCCTTGCAAAATGCGAAAGCAAGGAATGTCCTTGTTTCCTGATCGGATTCTGGACAAGCCAGAATGACAAATTAACTTGTAATCATTCGTAGCATTAGTAGATTCGTTTAAGATTTGTAATTAGTAGAAAATACAAATGACCCAAGAAGAAGCATTAAAAATATTGAAAACAGGCGCGAGTGTTTTTCTAACCGGTGAGCCGGGCTCGGGGAAAACTCACTTAGTGAATCGTTATGTGGAATATCTGCGAAGCCACGCTGTGGAGCCAGCCATCACGGCATCGACCGGCATTGCCGCTACCCACATCGGCGGGATGACCATTCACTCCTGGAGCGGGATCGGCATCAGCAAAAATCTAAGCTCGTACGAGATTGAACGCATCGCCGGAAAATCTCACATCGAGAAGCGGCTGCGCAAAACAAATGTTTTAATAATCGACGAGATTTCCATGCTCGACGCCGACACACTTTCGATGGTCGAAGCGGTTTGCCGAAAGGCCAGGGAGAGCGAAATGCCGTTTGGTGGGATGCAGGTCGTCCTTGTCGGCGACTTTTTCCAGCTGCCACCGGTCAGCCGGGGGGATGAAAATGTCCGGTTCGCCTTTGAGTCCGAGGCTTGGAAAGAATTAAATCCGGCTGTTTGCTATCTGACGGAACAGCACCGCCAGGAAGACGAAAAATTTCTCTCGGTTTTAAATGCTATCCGCCAAAACAATTTTCAAGAGGAACATTTTCTACATTTAAACTCGCGCATGACGCCTTACGGCAAAGCTCCCGACGGCATTACCAAACTATTTCCGCACAACGCCGACGTCGACAGAGTTAATAATGAAAAGCTCGCCAGACTGCCCGGCGAAGAGCATGATTTCAAAATGGACTCCCGCGGTCCGCGAAAGCTGGTTGAGACTCTCGCCAAAGGCTGCCTTTCGCCCGAAGAGTTAAATTTAAAGAAAGACGCCGTTGTCATGTTTACGAAAAATAGTCCAAGAGACGGCTTCGTCAACGGTACGCTCGGCAAAGTGATCGGTTTTGACAAGGAAAGCGGCTACCCGATAGTGAAAACAAAGTCAGGAAAAAATATCGAGGCCGAGCCGATGGACTGGTCGGTCGAGGAACAAGGGCTCGTTAGGGCAAAGATTACCCAAATTCCTTTGCGCCTCGCCTGGGCTATCACCGTCCATAAAAGCCAAGGCATGAGCCTGGACGGCGCGGTCATGAATCTGAAAACTGTCTTTGAATACGGCCAGGGTTATGTCGCCCTTTCCCGAGTCCGATCGCTCGCCGGCCTCCACCTTCTCGGTCTAAACGACCACGCCCTCCTCGTCCACCCGGACATTTTAGAAAAAGACAGCGAGTTTCGCGCCCGATCAGATGAATCCCTCTCTTCTGTCATTCCCGCCCCCGATCGGGTCGAGGGTAAAGCTCCGGCGGCCTGCCTGCCGGCGAGGCAGGGAATCCAGACAGGGCCCAGTGTTGGATCAAATGAAAGGGTCTCGAATAAAAAACTTGAAGAGATGGCCAACCAATTCATCTTGAGCTGCGGCGGAAAGCTAAAGGCCGAGAAGCCAAAAGTTCGGGAAATAGAAAAGAAAATCAGCACCATGGACAAGACGCTTACACTCTTTAAAAATGGCAAATCAATCCGCCAAATCGCCAAAGAGCGCGAACTTGCCGAGGGCACGATTCTCTCCCACATTGAAAAACTCGTTTCACAGGATAGGATTTCTATCAATGAGGTTTTGCCACTCATCAACCCCGCTCTCAAAAAATCATTGGCCGAGATCCATGAAGCCTTTTCCGCCCTCGACACCGACAAGCTCTCGCCCGTCCACGAACATTTCGGCGGAAAATATTCCTACGACGAACTGCGGATGGCGAGAATGATGATGGAATGATTGAACTGTTGGAATTACAGAAAACGATTCTATCTTAAAAATTTGTCCATTTAACGATTCAGCCGGGCCGCAATAGCAAACTGCATAAAATACTTATCAATATCGGCTAGATTAGAGCCATATTCCGGTTTTTCCGAGAGCGCATCCAGCAAAACCTCTCGCGCCCTGGCTATTTCCTTGAGCTGGTTTGTTCTCCTCGGATCCGCGATAGTTAGATCCAAAAGTTCCAGAGCCCGGTCAGTGGCATTCTGCATGGCTTCCTCGTTGTTTCTATTTTCGGCTCTCCGCATACGGCCGATTTCCGTCCCAATATTGCCCATCTGCTCGTAAAGAGTGAGGGTTTGCCACTTTCCTTCTGCTTGAGATGCGTGCTGTAAAGTCATGTCGTTATCAGTTCATTTACAATTTTAATAATTCTTTTTTGTATTTCCATATTTTCGACATCCCGGGATCTGTTACCTTGAGACGGACGAATATTTATCATTGAGTCAAATTCAATTTTCTCGCCGTCCGGATAGTCGGGATAATAGTTGATGCCCCAAAGATCACTCTGTTTTGAACCATTCTGGAGCAAAATCGCCTCTTCATCGGCATGCAGATCTCCGCCAATCGCCATGATTCCACGTTCAGATCGGAA
>JAJYQQ010000019.1 GCA_021794535.1 bacterium | reverse complement strand
TTCCGATCTGCTCCTTTTGAAAAAATCATGCCGGATGAGGGATGCCGATTCTCGGTAGGTTTTGAATAGACAAGGACATTCCTTGCCTTCGCATTTTGCAAGGTGTGTCCTTGTTTATGAATTCTCTTTTTGAAAATAATGCCGGAGAAATGCAGATTATGCCAAAAAATTGCTATAGCAAGAAAATTGCATAAATATAAAATAGAGAAAACGGCATTAAGCTTAAAAAACTTCCCTCCGCTTGTTATGTTGGCAGCAGCAGCTTGCTTAGGGATTAAAAGATTAAAAGAGAATTTTTGAGCCGACGGCCGCAGGGAGAGACGCCGTTTTTTGTTTCTGTTGAGTCGATTATTTCCCTGAAGATGTTAAAATAGGAGTTATGAATACTTTAGTTATAGACACATCAGATAAGGTTGCTCGGTTTGGTCTTTTTCAGAATAAATTGGTTGATAAGATTGAGTGGGTGGCCCATCGGGAGCTTTCGAAAACCTTTTATTTAAAACTGGAAGAACTCTTGGACCGCAATAAGCTGAGCTACCAGGATTTAGATTCAATCATTATCGTCCGCGGCCCGGGTTCTTTTACGGGCTTAAGAATCAGCATCGTGATCGTAAATGCATTCTCATACGCGCTAGAGATTGAGACAGCCGGAGTGATTCAAAAAGAAAAAATGTTACCCCCTCCTGTCATTCCCGCGGAGGAGGGAATCCAGTCTTTGGCGAATAAACCCCAGCAGGAATCTAGGTGTACACAAAGAGAAAGCTTAACCTTGGAAGAAATTTACATTGCCGGAAAAAATGATCTCAAAAAAGGCCAAATCATCGAACCCTTTTACGGCCGGGAACCGAATATAACGACCAAAAAGAATCTGTAATTCTCTTTGGAATTTAAAATTCAAAATTTCTAATTTCTAATAAAATCTCAATTTTCAATTTTCAAAACCTTAAATAGTCTGGTATAATAACTATACAAAAAATACTGAGGGTCCCAAAGAGGGCTCTTTTTGCACCTTGAAGGAGGTGGATAGTTGTGTCTGGAGAAATATGGAATGAAAAATGCCTGAACTGTAAAGGTTCCGGGAAAATTTCTAAAGAAGGCAAGCGTGGCATGAAATACGAGGAGCCTTGTCTCGCCTGCAAAGGGTCGGGTATCCGGGACCCGGCAGATATCATAAGTACGATCAAAGGCCAGTATAATGCCAGTCCGCTTAACGTAGTGGGGGCATATAGCATTGAAAGGCTGTTGAACGCCGGAATGGAGTTGGCGCGCCAAAGAGATGAACTAAAGAATCAAAAGGATAACACTTCAAGGAGGTAAATGTTATGGCTGGTTTCTGGGATGAGAAATGCCCAAAATGTCACGGGGAAGACACCGAAGGTTGCCCAATGTGCGGAGGCAGCGGGAAAGAGAGCCCTGTCGAGGCAGCGCAACGAATCAAGAACTGTTTCGCTGGTCTTGGCAAGGATGGCATAAGCCCTGACAGCATCAGGATTTTAATCGAGGCATGCGAAGAGCTTGAGCGCCGAGCGAACAATAATCTTGAGCTGGCTCGTCATGTGTCAAGCGGTGAACTGGCTTTCTAAATACAATAGTTCTTTTCTCTAAAGAGCATCGTGTTTTTTTCTTGGGCGGACACCGAGGTGTCCGCCCAAACTCTTGTGAAAAGCAGTTTATAGCAATTTACAGCTTGAAAAAGGGGTCGAAGGAGAGTATAGTGAAGGCAGTAAATTAGTAAATTAAAATTTACCGATAATACTAAAAACTTATATTTCCACTTTAATTAATGTCTGGATTCCCGCCGGAGTTTATGCCGGACTGCGATTCAGTGCGGGAATGACAGGGAGTGGAAATAACTAAAAAACAAGGATTTTAAAGCTAAAAATGGCAAATAATTTTCGAAAAAATTTGAACTTGTAAGAGATTTTTAGTTTTTATTGGTACTAGAAAAGAAAGAGGTGAAGTATGGATATCATAGGTATCGCCATGCTTCTTCTTGGCGCAGGCGCAGGTGGCGCAGCGGGATATTATGGCCGTAAAATGCGCTCGCAGGATGCTCTTGAAAAATCGAAAAAAGAGGCGGACAAAATCCTGGCGGAAGCAAAAAAGGAAGCCAAAGAAGAAGTTTTAAGCGCAAAGGAAGAGGCTCTGAAACTGAAGGAAGAAGCCAAAAAGGATGAGAAAGAAAGACGGGAACAAATCGCAAAGCTGGAAAAACGGTTTATGGAAAAAGAGTCGACGCTGGATGAGAGAGTGAAAAATCTTGAGAGGACAAAGGATTCAATCGAGAAGGACAAGGAAAAGGCTGAGGAATATAAGAACGAACTTCGCGATATCAGGAAAAGGCAGTTGGCTGCTCTTGAAAAGATTGCAAAGCTGTCATCGGAAAAAGCAAAGGAAAAATTACTTGGGATAATTGAGAAAGATTACCGCGCAGACATTTTGGATTTCATTAAAAAAGTCGAAGCCGAGAAAAAGGAAGAGGCAGACAAGAAAGCCAGAGACATTCTGTCAACCGCGATCCAGAGGCTTGCCGGCGAAATGACCACCGAAACAACCGTGGCGGCTGTGAGCCTGCCAAATGATGAGATGAAGGGCCGTATTATCGGGCGCGAAGGGCGAAACATTCAGGCAATTGAGCGGGCAACGGGATGCGACATTATCGTTGATGATACTCCGGAGACGATAGTTATTTCCGGGTTTGATCCCGTCAGGCGCCATGTGGCCAAAAGGGCCATCGAAACACTCTTGAAAGACGGCAGAATCCATCCGACAAGAATTGAAGAAGCAGTCAAAAAAGCGCAGAAAGAAATTGATAAGGAAATTAAAGAAGCCGGTGAGCAGGCGGTATATAAAACAGGTGTTGCCGGACTGCCATCAGACCTTGTGAAGGTTTTGGGAAGGCTTAAATTCCGAACTTCATACGGCCAGAATGTCTTGCAGCATTCCATGGAATGCTCATATTTGGCCGGGGCTATCGCCAGCGAGCTTGGGGCGGATGTGGCTTTGGCAAAGAAGGCTGCCCTGCTTCATGACATTGGCAAAGCGGTTGACCAGGAGATAGAGGGATCGCATGCTGCGATCGGCCGTGATATCTGCAAAAAGTATGGCCTGGACGAAAAGATTATAAATGCGGTCGAGGCTCACCATGAAGAGGCAGAGTTTAGGTCGGTTGAAGCTATTATCGTGCAAGTATCGGATATGATTTCCGGCGGAAGGCCGGGGGCAAGGCGCGATACTATGGAGGCGTACATCAAAAGGCTTACCGAGCTTGAAAACATCGCCAACTCATTTCCCGGGGTTGAGAAGTCATTTGCC
>JAJYQQ010000053.1 GCA_021794535.1 bacterium | reverse complement strand
AGAAGTATGGATTACTGACAAATGGGACGAGTTGAGATCTTGTCTGGAGAAATACGAATTTAAACTTGAAGATGAACATGAGCATGAATTCTCACACCCTCTTTTTAGCAGCAAAATAGCATTTGGCTCCATTGAAGAGTCGGGCAGGCATTCCGGTCTAAATCTGGAAAAGGCCCGTCTGGTGCAAGGCAAGATTAAATATTATACCTTAACCGCGCAGCAATACCTGAGCGCCTACAAAGCCTGCCTAAAGGACGATTATAGGCAAGGTAAAAAAGGCGATGCGGATATTCAAAAGATTAAAGCTCTCGAAGAATATCTGAATGTTTAAATTTATTTTTTTATTTATTTTTGCTGACAAACTCAGGTTATTTGTATAAAATAGAGAAGTTAAATGGCAATTTTATGTTTGAAATCATTCGCAATATGTTTCGGAGGAAGCTGAGGACGACACTCACGATTTTTGGCATTGTGATCGGTGTTTTGGCTTTGGTTGTTCTGGGCGCTTTAGCGGAAAAAATGAATCTGATGTTGAAAGGCGGGGAGAAGTTTCTGACCGGACAGATCACGGTTTCATCTTCGGCGGGCGGAGGCAGCGGACGGGAAAATCCCTTTGCCAGTTCCGGATTTTTGACACAGGATCAGCTAAACCAGATCAAAAAAGTTGATGGCGTCAAGGCGGTGCGGGCCGGGGTTCAGACATCTTACATTGATCCGGATAAAAAGAGCGGATCTCAGGGCATAAGCTTTGGTCCGCCGCCGACCATTATGGGCGCGGACTTGAACAGCGATTTCGAGAATACAAATTGGAAAACCCTGACTATGAAAAGCGGACGCATGATACAAAAAGGAGATAAAGGAGTTGTCACGATTGGATCAGACATCGCTTCCGACAAGAAGGTGAACACGGGCGATACTATGAAAATTGCCGGTAAAGACTTCAAGGTGGTCGGGGTGATAGAAAAAACAATGACCGGTCCGGACAGCTATATTTTTATGAATATCGATGAGGCAAGAGAGGTTTTGATCGCTCAAAATCCGACATTATCTGACTTGAGATCCAAGTCGGAAAGCGCAAAGAAGACTATAGCCGACCCGTCATTTAAATATTTATCGCCGGCAGTGCAAAACCAAATAAAAACAGCGGCAAACTTTGACCCCCAAAACATCATCACGAGCGTTGCAGTGAGCTGGAAGGATGGCGCCGATCCCGAAAAGGTTTCCAAGGATATCGAGGCAAAGGTAAAAGACATAAAGGCATTGTCTCCGGCGCAGGGCAAGAAGATGATCGAGTCTGTTTCTGTCATAATGAATGCGGTAGTCCTCGGAAGCGCCCTCATAGCCCTCGTTGTCGGGTCGCTTTCCGTTATAAATACCATGATAATGTCGGTGTCGGAAAGAAAGAGGGAGATTGGCGTCAAAAAGGCGGTTGGCGCGCGCGACAGGCACATAATCCAGGAATATTTGATAGAGTCATCAACTATCGGTCTTTTCGGAGGACTCATCGGCCTGGCTATAGGCTCGGCAATTGTGTATTTGATAAACCAGTCGACGGCCGCAAGCAACATTCAAATATTTCAGATAACGCCCAGGCTTGCGATCGGAGCGATTCTGTTTTCAATTATTTTAGGGGCTGTCGCCGGGCTTTATCCGGCATGGCACGCGGCAAGGGTGAATCCGGTGGCGGCACTGAAGGAAGAGTAGGGCGGCCCTACCAATATACGAATGGACCAATCTTGCGAATTAGATTAAGGAGTAAAAATTATTCAACGATAACTTATTGGTAGATTAGTACAATTGGTACATTGGAGCGGTAAAATATATAAATTTCAAAATTAGGAAAAAAATGGCAGAGAAAAATACAAACAGTAAAATACTTGAGGCGAAGCATCTGAAGAAAAGCTACAAAATCACAAAAGAGAATGTAGTGCATGCTTTGAATGATTTAAATTTGGATATCAAGAAAGGCGAGATCGTGGCTATAATGGGGCCTTCAGGGTCGGGTAAATCCACGCTTCTCAATATGTTTGGCATATTGGACCAGCCGACAAGCGGGAAAGTGGTTATCAACAGGAAAGATGTTTCAAAAGTCAAAAAGTCTGATTGCCCCAAGATCCGGTCCGAGATGGTTGGCTTTATTTTCCAGCAGTACAATCTCATCCCGACTTTAACCGCTCTGGAAAACGTGATGTTGCCGCTCAAATACGCCGGGGTTAAAAAATCCGAGGCGAAGAAAAGGGCAACGGAATTTCTGCGCGAGGTTGGTATGGAAAAGAGAACGGGCTCGAAGCCGACTCAACTCTCCGGAGGCCAGCA
Organism: bacterium; assembly: GCA_021794535.1. GTDB lineage: Bacteria > Patescibacteriota > CPR2 > UBA1875 > JAJYID01 > JAJYQQ01. Next base: position 1,059 of record JAJYQQ010000053.1, on the reverse strand, counting down.
GCAAAGAGTGGCTATCGCCCGAGCGCTCGTAAATAATCCGGCGATTATTCTTGCCGACGAGCCGACCGGAAATCTCGATACCAAAACCGGCGATGGAATCGTAGAGATGATGGTAGATCTAAATAAAAGAACCGGCCAGACATTTGTCATTGTTACCCATAATCCCGACATCACAAGAATCGCCGATCGAGTGATACACCTCCGCGACGGAAAACTTGAGAAGATAAAATAAAATAGAGGCTAAGACGCTATGATTATTGGATTTTCAACTGGTTGCCTATACAAAAGCCACGACCGCCTAAGTCCAAGCACTATTAAACTATTTCGTAAAGCCGGCTGCAATGCTATAGAGGTAATGTTCTATAGTACTTCCAATACTAGTAAATTTCTTAAGCTGAAGAAGTCTGACTTTGAAGGTTTTGAGTATATTTCTGTTCATGCGCCGATTTACCGAAACGGTGAGAAAGATAAATATCTCAAAGCTTTAGGCGCAATCTGCGAAATTCATTCCAAAATAGATTTTGACACTGTGGTTTTGCATCCCGACAGCTTTGATGATTTCGGCATATTCAAAAGCTTTAATCTGCCATTTGCCGTTGAGAATATGGATAAACACAAGAATTCCTGCAAAGATGCGAAGGATTTAAAACGGGTTTTTGAAAAATTTGATGTACCCATGGTTTTTGATATTAATCACTGCCTATCCAACGACTCATCACTGAAGTTAGCCGGCGATTTATTAAGAACATTTCATTCAAGAATAAAAGAAATCCATTTAAGCGGTCTTGATACATTTCACGACCCTCTTTTCAAAACAAAACAAGAAATGATCATGGATGCGATACCGGATATCGGTTGCCCCGTCATAATAGAAAGCGGATTAGACGGTGTTGAAGAAATAAGCCTTGAACTTGAATATATCAAAAGATACTTATCTAGCCATATAAAAAAATAATACCCGCATAAAGGTATTATTTTCTAACTGGGCCATAAACAGCATTAAATTAGTGTCCGCAGCCGGGGCAGGAGGAGCAGTTGCAACCGCCGCCTTTAATTTCT
>JAJYQQ010000045.1 GCA_021794535.1 bacterium | reverse complement strand
ACCAGGCATACCTAATCCTGGCCCCATAGACCTCGAGTTGTTTGTTTGTCATATTTTTCTTGCTCACTTTCATCCTTTCATTTTAGATGAATGTGTCCAAGATGCTCGAGACCTTTACACAGAAAAACAGAAAACCCTTGTCAAAGTAATGCTTATGTGATATATTAACAAATCAGCTTAAGGTAGATTTAATCAAACAAAAATACAGGAAAGGAGAGACGCTTAGGCTGATCGGTTTTCGGAACCTTGAAAACTGAATATTTCCTTTGCAACAGGCAAAAGGGTCATCTAACTTGACCAACCTGAAAATATATCTTCTTCAAGTCAAAAAACGAATTAAGGAGAGGTGATAGAAATGAAAAAGAATTTGATCATGCTGATGATTATTATAGCGGCAACAGTCGCCATAACAATCGGCGTGGGCACAACAGCTCAGGCCATTACCGGAGGTTCCATCTCTGGCACAGTGACGAATGCAACGGACCAGCCGCTGCAGGGTGTTACTGTCAATATCTACCAGTGCGATGATGTTGACCACTGTGTCGCAGCTTCGACCACGACCGACCAGTACGGAAGATACACAGTGGATGGACTGGCTGATAGCACATATAAAGTCGGATTCACCGACACAGGCTATCAGTCACAGTACTACAACAACGAATCGAGCATTGATGCTGCAAACCTGGTTTCGGTATCGTCCGGCAGTGACGCTGGCGGCGTTGATGCAACTATGACGGCAGGAGTGAATTGTGGGATTGTGACCTTCACAACCCCTTCTAATACCCCGTCTTCGGAAAGCGTGCATGTCGGAGAAACGGTCAATATCGCCGGAAGTTTGAGCGGCGAGGGTTCACTCCGGGGTAATCTAAGCTGGAGTCCCGGTTGGTTCGATGTTTTGTCGAATTTCAACATGGCGATTGCTCCTCCGTCCACCCCCGGGGTCTATCATGTGGATTTCAAGGATGGTTCTGACCCTTCATGCACGGTTTATTCCGTAAATGTTACTGTCCTGCCAAGAGATTATATCTGGACATGGTATGACAACCTGGGCGGCGATAACTGGATCCTGATGTCCAACCCGGCTCATGCTGTCGCCTCGCTTAATTTTCAATTAAGCATCGCCGGCAGCGGCAAAACTCTGCCAAATGGCGGAGCTGTGGGGCCGGGCCAGACCATCGCTCCCCGGTACGGCACCATGGGTGGACCGGTAGTCGCTACCTCCATAACTGGAGACAAGGGGATTGTCTCTCAGCGCAGCCTCTGGCCAAAGGGTGGAAATTCATTGGAAGAGGTACTGGGTACCGATGAGTCCCAACTTTCCAGCGATTTCTACTGGACTTGGTACGATCAGCAAAGTCCGGGGATGACCGACTGGGTCTTGGTGGCGAATCCCAGTTCTAGGGCGGTATACTATGAAATCACTATCGCCGGCCAAGCTCCCGGAACTCAGTGTGATATCAATGAAGGAAATTATCCCTCTAACTGCTCATCGGGATATATTGCAGGGGGTACCAATATTACCCCGTCATTCCCTGCTAAGATTGGCGGGCCGGTCGAAGTTCAGGCATGGACAGACAACTCCAAGACTACCCCTGTGAACATCATGGCTTCGCAGCGGGTTCTTTCTAATGACGGTAAGGCCTTTAACGAGGTCCCGGGCATTCCGGCTAGTCAGCTCTCGGGCCACTACTACTGGACCTGGTACGACCAGAAGTCATCTGGCATGGCTGATTGGGTGCTGGTGGCAAACCCCTCGGCCACAGACGATGTGTACTATCAGATTAAGGTTGCCGGCCAGGTGATGCCCCAGGCAAAGGACAACCCCGGTGTCATCGACCCGGGCAAGAACGTCACGCCCCGGTTCGACCGGATAATAGGGGGCCCGGTGGAGCTTACAAGCTGCTCGCAGGCCTTTGACCAGTCGGGTAACTGCCCGGGAACCAGTCCCAACGTCATCGCCTCGCAGCGCTCCACCACACCCAAGTCGTTTGAAGAGGTGCCCGGTTATCCGGCAGCGGGCCTGGCAGGTGACTATAACTGGACCTGGTACGACGGCAAGAACTCCGCCAACTGGGTGCTGGTGGCCAATCCCTCAGCTACAGACGACGTCTACTACCAGGTAAGCATCGCCGGACAGGTGATGCCCCAGGCAAAGGACAACCCCGGCGTCATCGCCCCGGGCAAGAACGTCACGCCGATGTTTGACGGGACGATGAACGGTCCGGTGGAGGTAAGATCCTGCTCCCAGGCCTTCAGCCCCAACGGCAGCTGCCCCGGGACTACCCCCAACCTCATCGCCTCCCAGCGCGTTCTCTGGAACGGGTACTTCAACGAAGTGCTGGGGACGACGCTGAGGTAGCTGACCCAAACAATGGGTCATGAACCTCACGTTCCTTGTGGCCGCTACCCTTCGGGGTGAGCGGCCACTTCTCTTTTAATGCGGTAATGTGGGATCCCAAGCCAACCGGTTATATTTTTATTAGGGATAGTCCGGCATGACAAAAAAGCGGGGAGTGTTCAGATAAAAAACCGTGAATCCGAAAACTCATTGTGACATCACACACCATTGTCATTCCGACCGCCACCACGCTAGTGGAAAGTGGAGGAATCCCTTTATTTTACTTCATGAATTTACTAAGAGATCCCTCGACATGCAGCCTGCCCCGAGCGAAGCCGAACGGGTCCTTCCAGGAAGTCGCTCGGGATGACAGAGAGACTTTTCGGATTTGCAGAAAAAAACTTGACACGGATTATTGCAAGAGTGTTATACTTATGTTAATTAAAACTTCGGAGGGCTCATGGCCGAAACATACAACGAGAAAGAAAGCAAGAAACCAAAAGACAAGAAAATCATTACATTCCTAATCATTGCAACAATATTGCTAGCAGTTGTTGGTGTTAGTGGTTATTTCGTTTATGTAGCGAACCAGAATATCGTTGCTCAACTTGGCGACAAAAAGGTAACCAAGACAGAATATGAAGACGCGAAAGCAAAATGTGATTCTTTCTACATTTATAATAAAGATGCAAAAAGCCAGAAACGATGTTCTGATACTCAAATTGAAGACCTTATTCTTCGAAAAGCTCTTGAGACGGAGGCAGAGAAAAGAGGTATTACGGTTTCCCAAGATGAAATTAACAAAAGGTATACAGGTATGGCAGCTGCTTATGGCGGCGTAGATAATTATAATGCTTCCTTGAAAGCTACATATGGTTGGACGCCAGAATATGTGAAGGGAAATTTTAAGAGGGACATTTTAGAGGAAAAACTTGCTCCTTATCTACTAAATTCACGTAGTGTTTATGGTTGGACTGTTCGATGGGACTGGTTTACTGGTGAGGCAAGTGAAGCTCAGAGTAAGACAAATGAGGCAGTTTCGAAAAAAGTTATTGATGATGATATTTATCCACTGATTAAAAATGGGGCCACAAAAGCGGCAGTGCAAGCCGAGATAGCAAAATTGCGCGCAAAAGGAGCTCCTTGGGATAAAAGCTATAATATAGTAACGGTTCCATTTGAGCACTTGAATGCAAAGAATGGATTTCAAAGATTTACAGGTAAAGAGGATTGGAATGCTATAGCAAAATTACAAAAAGTAGGAGACATTACGGGCGTAGTAAGGTCATCTGGTGGCTACTTTGCAATTTACAAACTTGAAGCCATTACAGACGGGCGATACTACAATTGGGATGATTTCAAAAAGGATGCTGTCAGGAAATCAAAGATAAACTCTGTAAGCTATTTATTCAACCAAGCAAAGCAAGTCGTATTAAATAAGATCCACGCATTTACAAATGATTTAGCTGCTTGGACACAGATAAAGAAGGCCTATGCTCTTACCAGTTGTCAGTGGTACCACTTTAGTGATTTTTATGGCTATATTGCTGATGGCTCTAATGCATCTTTAAGACTAGATGGGGTTACTATTACAGCTACCAAAAATAATGGTAAAGGGGCAGAGTGTAGTGGTGAGGTTTCAAGTGTTAGCACAACTTCTTCCACCTCATATCCATATACTGGCCAAGGTTATTTTAAGATAGGTAAAGCTGCTGAGAATGATGCGAACGGAGGTACTAGCGGCCTGAACTGTTGGGACGGTTGGTATATTGATATTTCTAAAGCAGGGTATGAATCAATGCGTTATAATCGCTCTGTTGCTCCCAATGGAACAGAAATTCCTATTGATAGACAACTTAACACCTATTCAACCAACACAACTGATCAATGGGAATGGTATCAGGGGCCGGGAGGAACTTATAACCCATACCATGCGGGTTATGCGGGCTATTCTGAGCCCAACCCAGATACATATGAGTCTTGGAACAACAATGGAGATGGAATCATTTTCATGAAGCCGACAACGCCAGCTCCGACATGTAATCTTACACAAACACCTAACCCTGTAACAAAAGGTTCGAGTGTTACTATAGGATGGACAACACAATATGCTACTGGTGGGACTATAAATTGGGGCAGTCCGATTAAGAGTAGTGGGCTCGCTTCTTCAGACCTGCCAAATGGTAAGTTAGAATACATTGATACCTATAGTCCAACAACATTTAAGCTTGATGTTACTGGGGTTGGTGGTACGGGATCATGCAGTTTAACAACTAACTTGCAAGATGGTCCCAATCCCAACAATGGCACTACACCTCCACAAAATCAGACATCCACCCTTACCCTAGACTTAAGCGCCAACCCGACAACGATTAACAAGGGCGGCAATACGGCTCTGACATGGAGCACCACAAATGCCTCTTTTTGTTATACATCCTCGTCGCCGCCTAGTTCGGCATGGGACAGTGTCAGTGTCAATAAGACAAGTGGAACAGTCAATGATAATCCTTCTTCTGATACGACTTACTCTATGACGTGTTATGACGCATACCTAGAAAACAGCGTTTCAAAGTCCGTGACTGTTTACGTAGTTTCGCAGCCCCCCCCACCCCCACCCTCCCCTCCTTCTTGCTACATCTCTGTCAATCCAAATCCGATAACCCAGCTTTTTCCCGCTGTTCTCGGATGGGGTACCGATGGTTATTACGCGGTAATTAACGGCACCAAAGTCTCTAGCTCTGGCAGCAAAGTTATTGACACGAGAGATGTAGGCGATAGAACTTATTCAATGACGGCTTATGGGTCGGGTGGTTCTTCCTATTGCTCTGCAACACTTACAGTCAATCCAAACACCAGTTCCTCGGTCGGGCCGTCGGCGCCTTAAGAACCTGTTTAAAATCTCACCGTAAGAGTTAAAAATTATAATATGCTTGTCGGCTTAAATCTCATAATTTCGGCTGCCGGCCCCGACGTCTAGGCGGGCAAAACGTTCAAATCTCGTCATAATATCCCAATATTCTTCCTCGACTTTCACGCTTTTCGTCTTCGACCGTGAGCTCAGACCGAATCGGCTCGAAATTCTGAGATTTCAAGCTCGACATGAGATTTTAAGCAGGTTCCAAGGCTATTACCCGTGAACCCCAAAAAGCCTTCTTGTCATCCCGATCCCGTTCGGCCTCGCCGGAGGGCAGGCAACGAGCAGAGGGATCAACCAACTAGTTATTGACAGTGTTTGCTGGTCTGCTATCATAATAGTTAAGGTATTTTGTCTAGATAGAAGGAGGGTATTATGACTGCCAAAAAAGAAGAAAAAAGCGTCTTCCGTCAGGACGCTCAGATGATAGCTTTATTTATAGCGTTGGTTCTCACGCTTAGTATGTTATGCCTTTATTTTTATTGGCAAAACTATGAAAATCAAAGAGTTGCCAAAGTTAAAGATAATGTGACGGCACAGGTTTTGCGTAATCTGCGGGCAACATCGACTGCGTCCGGTTCTAATCCCAAGCTCAATATTAAAGATCCTTCTAATGCTATTTTAGAAAATACCGGCATTGCTTCAGTCGACTCAAAAAGCGATCAAATAGTTTTTTTTGATAAAGCGGGAAATAAGTTGCCGCTAAAGGTAATAAGAGGATCAGTGCTTCAAAAAGTTACTATTTCACCCACAGGAAAGGCAAATTGGACTAATGTAAACGTTCAGGGCGTACCTTCCGGCGTAAAAGGAACTGTCATTTATAATCAAAACCATGAGATAATCAACTTAGTTTTTATGGTAAATCGATGAAGGGATAACATTGAAATAAATGGCTTTAGGACTGAAAATTTTAAAAGAGAATACTGACTATTTCGGGCTTGATATCGGGACGAGTTCCATAAAAGTGGTACAGCTTAGGAAATCTTTTGGCAAACAGGAATTGATTTCTTTCGGCAGCGTTCCGGTACCTGAGGGCGTTACCCAAAGCGATAGCGCCGTAGACATCAAGAAACTGGGAAAAATTGTGAAAGATCTGGTCCATTCGATGCATTTGGTCACAAAAAATGCCATTGTTTCTTTGCCGGGAAATTCTATTTTTACTACCGTGGTCAAAATGCCCAAGATGCCGATGGCGGAGATAAGAAAAGCCGTTAGCTATCAGGCTGAACAAAATGTACCTTTGAAAATCTCCGATGTCAAAATCGACTGGCAGATTATAGGGCAAGCTCCGGATACGGGTGAAATATCGGTTATGATTATTGCCGCTCCCATTCAAAAAACACAGAAGATGGCAGACATTGTGGAAGAAGCGGGGTTGGAGCTTGACGCCATTGAAATCGATGCGATAGCAACAGCCAGGGCGCTGCACGCAAACGAACCGCTCTACATGATCGTCGATATAGGGATGTTTATGACTGAGCTAAGCGTGGTGCAAAACGGAGTGCTCACGCTCACAAGGACGGTTCCGGTGGGCGGACAGGTTATCACAAGAGCCATTGCCCAAAACCTGGGCATGGAGCTTGATCAGGCCGAACAGTTCAAAATAAAGTTCGGCATCGATCAGGACAAAATGGAAGGGAAAATATTTAAGGCGGCGAAGCCTGTCTTAAATAACCTGACAGAGGAAATAGAAAGGTCGATGAAATACTATCAGGACCAGTACAATCAAAATATCTCACTCATAAAAATAACCGGTGGAAGTTCCAGGCTTATCGGCATGCAGGGCTTTCTTTCCGAAAATTTAGGGGTGAATGTTGTTTACGGAAATCCATGGGGGATGGTGGTCCACAAACCCGATATTACTAATCAGCTTAACCAAAACGCCACTGAGTTCGCAGTAGCTGTCGGTTTGGCGATGAGGGGGCTATAATGGCAAAAATAAACTTAATGCCCGACGTCAAACAGGAAAGAATCAAAACAAAGCGCCGAAACTTTTTCGTTACCATTACAGCAATCGTAATTTTAGCCGCAACAATCTTGGCGCTGATTGTAATGCAGGGGTACAAGTGGGCGCTTGATTATAACCTGGCGCGGACAAAAGAAGATATATCCAGGACAAATGATGAGCTAAAGAACTATGCCGATATAGAACAGACGGTAACCAATATCGAGCAGGGCCTGCAGGCTATCAACCAGGTGTCAAGCAGCGAGCCGAGGTGGTCTCTTTTCCTGCCGCAGCTTGAGAAAGTAACGCCGAATGATGTGCAGTACACCCAGTTTTCCCAGGAAGGTAACACGTTTAAGGCCAGCGCCGTCGGGAAAAGCGTTGTTTCCATAGCCAGAACGATAAAAGCTTTGGAAAATTATACTTATCAAAAGGACAAAAGCAGCCAGAGACAGAAACTGTTTAATAACGTAGTGGTGACGGGATATAGCAAAGACGAAAACGGAAACGTAAAATTTGATATCTCCTTCGATCTTAAGCAGGGGGTTTTATGGTAAATAAAAAGCTTGAAAAATATTATTGGATACTGGGAGTTGTCGGGATAACTCTCATTGCCTTGTTTGTTTTCATCTATTTTCTTATGGCGCCTCTGGTAAAGGGAATCGGCGCAAGCGGCAAGGACTTAAAGGCAAACAAGCAAAACCTCACTTTTCTAAAAGACAAGCTGGATAAACTAAGGGTCCTAAAAGACAAAGAATCTGAGCTGAAAAGTCAGGAAAGGGTAGTAAATGGCGCCATTCCGGCGCAAAAGGATGTTGGCGGCCTTTTTGTGCAGATCGAAGGCATGATAGCGGCTTCCCAGGGTTCAACTATGGGTATCAAAGAGGCCGATGCCGGTTCCGGAACTTCAAGCTCAACCGCCCCATCCGACAGCTCATCGCCTGGCAGCGGCAGCGCGCCGGTCCAGCAGCAAAACAGTGCAGGAGGAATCAGCCTAAGCTCAGCAGACTATAGCTACGACGTTACATTTCCGAGCTACGCAAACTTTAAGAGTTTTCTTGGAATTTCAGAAAACGCTCATAGATTTATTTATTTAAACAACTTCAAGGTCGATACTTCCAAAACTGATAGCGGCTTTAAAGTCAGCCTAAACTACAAAGCTTATTATAGGCAGCCGGCGCAAACGGGAGGGTCAAAATGAAGAAAAAGGATATCATAGTTTTGGCAATCAGCGGAATCGTAATTGTTGTGTGCATATATTTTGTTTCTACCGGACTTGGCGGCAGCGGCAGCAAGCAGACAAAAACAGAGGGAGTAACCCAAACCACGGAATTTAACAGCAATATTGACAATGGCGCTATCCAGAAAATACAGGAGAGAAAAGATTACGGCAGCGTGCCGATGGACGGCATCGGCAGAGACAACCCCTTCGGAGGGCTGTAATCATGGCTGTAAAGAATGAGAAAAAACTGGAAGACTTCCTGATCAAGCTCGGTCTCATAAACCAAAGGCAGCTTGATCTTATTAAGATACAAAGCGCGGAAACGGGCAAATCGATAGAAAATATCCTGCATGATATGCCCGAGGTACCCAGGGAAGAGCTGACAAAGGTTATAGCGGTCAGCTCCGGTTTGCCATACGTCGACTTGAAGGCGAAGCGAATCGATAAACAAATTCTCGACTTGATAAGCAAAAAGATAGCCGAAAAATACAGAATTATTCCCTTCGGCAAGGTTGGTGATTTTCTAAATGTGGCGATGTTAAATCCAAATGACATCCAATCGATTGAGTTCATTGAGAAGAAAACAGGGCTTAAGGTGAAGCCGTACCTGGCTTCAGAAGAGAGCATCGCGAAGCTTTTGGGGCAGTATGACGACTATTCTTTCGAAGTCGAGACGGTCATCGGCGATATGCAGAAGCAGCCGGAAGCAAAGGCGGCGGAAGGGAATAAAAGGGACCAGGCGGCTAGCGCGGCTGCCATCACCCAGGACGCGCCCATCACGAGAGCCTTAAATACTATTTTAGAATACGCGGCAAAGTCACGGGCTTCCGACATACACATAGAGCCGCGCGATAAAGATATTAAAGTTAGATATAGGATAGACGGGCTTCTTTATAATACGATGTCTCTGCCGAAGCATATCCATCCGGCTCTGGTCTCCAGGATCAAGATTTTATCGAACTTAAAAATTGATGAGCACCGGGTGCCGCAAGACGGTAGATTTCAACTCAATCTTGAGAGCCGCGAAATTGATCTGCGTATTTCCATCACGCCAATAGTTTACGGCGAAAAAGTGGTCATAAGGCTGCTCGACAAGACTTCGGGCATTATCACTCTGGAAAATCTTGGCATCAAGGGCCGGGCATTTCGCATTATTGGAGAAAGCATCAAAAGGCCCCATGGCATGATCTTATCGACAGGACCGACCGGTTCCGGCAAATCCACTTCTCTTTACGCGATTTTGTCGAAACTAAACACGCCCAATGTAAATATTATTACCATTGAAGATCCCGTGGAGTACAATGTCCCGGGCATCAATCAAATACAGGTAAATAATGGAGTCGGCCTTACCTTCGCTTCCGGGCTGCGCTCAATGCTTCGGCAGGATCCGGACATCATAATGGTCGGTGAGATTCGTGATAAAGAAACCGCGGACTTGGCCGTCCAATCCGCGCTAACCGGGCACACAGTCCTGTCAACCTTGCACACAAACTCTGCTGCCAGCGCCTTGCCAAGGCTGTTTGACATGGATATTGAACCCTTTTTGATAGCCTCCACAGTAAACACCATTGTCGCCCAAAGGCTTGTCAGGAAAATATGCGAGCATTGTAAGGTGGAGTATAAGGCGACGCCGGCCCTTACGAAGGCGATTAAGTCTGTATTGAAAGATATTCTGCCGTCAAAAAGCGATCCGGAAGAAAAGACCAAGGAGCTTGGATTTGACAAACTGCCGCCAATGGAAGAGGAGGCCTTTAAGTTTTACAAGGGCAAGGGATGCGAGGCTTGCAAGAGTACCGGATACTGGGGAAGGACCGGGGTTTATGAGATATTTAACCTGTCTCCGGCGATAGCAGACCTGATTATTTCAAAGGCGTCAGCAAGCGATATACAAGATCAGGCTATAAAGGAAGGTATGGTGACTATGCGCCAGGACGGTTTCCTGAAAGCTTTAGCGGGAATAACTTCCGTTGAAGAGGTCGTGCGCATAACGTCAGAAGAATAGGACTAGTTACTAGTTACTAGTTAAAAGTTAAAAGTTAAAAGTGAAAAGTTAAAAGTTAAAAGTTAAAAGTTAAAAGTTAAAAGTTATGAACAATCAAGAATTTGGGAAAAACTTAATAAATCGATCTTTTCGTTTTGCAAAAAGCATAATTTATTTAGCTGATTCTTTGCCTGGCAAACAATCAACACGTGTGATTTTAGACCAGTTACTTAGGTCGGCTACCAGTGTAGGCGCCAATATTGTTGAAGCGCAAGCAGCCTCTAGCAGAAAAGATTTCACAAATTTTCTAAATCATGCGCTTAAAAGTGGTAATGAGACAAAATTTTGGTTATTATTATTGATAGAAACCTCACCAGATAAAAAAACGGAGATACTAGATATTGTCAAAGAATCTGAAGAGCTAACAAAGATTTTGGGCTCAGTCATTGCTAGCCTCAGGGGTAAAAGAAAAATTTCAAACTTATAACTTAACTTTTCACTTTTCACTTTTCACTTTTAACTATAGAATAGAAACAGGAGGGTTCCCAAGTGGCGGAAAAAACAACAAAGCTCAAGATTGAAAATTTCCTGGAAGAAGTTATCAAGCGCGATGCCAGCGATCTGCACCTGACTGTCGGTGTGCCGCCGATGCTTCGTATTGACGGCGCCCTGAGGGCTATAGATGGAGTTCCGGGCTTAACCGATGCCGATGTGCAGGCGCTTACCTATTCCATCCTGGATGATGTCCAAAAGGATATACTGGATCGCGATAAAGAGGTGGACTTCTCCTTTACTTACGGAGATTTGGCGAGATTTAGGGCAAACGCCTATCACCAAAAAGGCAATGTGGGTCTGGCTCTCAGGCTGATTCCCGTTACCATCAGAAACTTGACCCAGCTGGGAATGCCAAAAATTGTTGAAAAGTTCACTGAGTATCCTCGCGGGCTAGTCCTTGTAACCGGGCCTACCGGCTCAGGTAAGTCGACAACTCTGGCTGCCATGGTGGACAAGATAAACCGGGAGAGGGCATGCCATATCATCACGGTTGAGGACCCGATAGAATATACCCATAACCACCACAAGTCTATCATCGAGCAACGAGAGGTGCACTATGACACCAGATCATTTGCCGCAGCTCTGCGCAGCGTCCTTCGGGAAGATCCGGATGTTGTGCTGATCGGTGAAATGCGCGACCTGGAAACGATTGCCGCCGCTATCACAATCGCAGAGACGGGGCATCTGGTTTTTGCAACCCTGCATACCAATAATGCCGCCCAGTCGGTTGATAGAATGATCGATGTTTTCCCGCCCCACCAGCAGCAACAGATAAGGGTCCAGCTTTCAAACATTTTGCAGGGCATAGTCTCGCAAAGATTGATTCCTACCATCGGAGGCGGCAGAATGGCGGCTGCCGAGATCCTGGTTGTTACGCCGGCGGTTCGAAATATTATTCGTGAGCAAAAAACGCACCAACTTGAAGCGGTCATTCAAACCGGCGCGTCGGAAGGCATGCAGGCCATGGACAGGACATTGGCCAGTCTTATCAAAACCGGCAGGATTACACTTGATGAAGCCAAGGGCTATGCGATTGACGAGAAGGAGCTTGAGAGATTGCTGCACGGATAAGGGGAGCATGAAAGAACACAAGAACAGAAAAACATAATAACTAAAGAACCAACCACCGTCATTCCCGCGACCCACTGTCATTCCCGCCCCCGATCGGGTCGAGGGTAAAACTCCGGCGGGAATCTAAAAAACAATGAAATCATATTATGTTTACATGACAACCAATCAAAGGAACAAAGTATTATATTATACATAGGAGTAACTTCTGATTTAAAGAAAAGAATTTTTGAACACAAAGAAAAGTTATCACAAGGATTCACGGAAAAATATAATGTTAATAAGTTAGTTTACTTTGAAGAAACAAATAGCATCGAAGAGGCAATCACCAGGGAAAAACAAATGAAAAAATGGAACCGTGAGTGGAAAAATAATTTAATAAACAGATTTAATCCTAAATGGAAGGATTTATACAATGAGATTTAGAGATTTCCACCAAAGATTATTCATCGGAGAGATTCCCGCCTTCGCGGGAATGACAAAAGAAGGTAGTTCTTCTGTTCTTTAGTTTTTATGTTCTTAAGTTATTAGGTTGAAATTATGCGTGAATTTACATACAAAGCCAGAAATCACCAGGGCGAGATGGTCACCGGCACCGTAGAGGCGGAAACGGAATCATCCGCTTCGACTTTGCTAACCTCAAAAAAGCTTTTCCCGGTTGCTATCAAAGAAAGTTCCTCCTCTTCGTTGGGAAGCTTCTCTTTTCTGAAGAAGATATCAAGAAGAGATAAGGTTTTCTTTGTGCGGCAGCTTGCGACCATGACCGGTGCCGGGCTGCCCATAGCGCAAGCGCTTGCGACACTCTTGGAACAGACTTCGAGACAAAACGTGAAGAAAATGATTGAACAGATGACTCGCGATATTGAAGCGGGCGGCAACCTGTCTACTGCTTTTGGGGGTTTTCCGGAAACCTTTAATAAAACAGATGTGAATATGATTGCTTCCGGAGAGGCAAGCGGGAAAATCGATGAAGTTTTGTTACATATGGCCGACCAAAACGAAAAAAACTATCAAACAATCAAAAAAATAAGGACTGTTTTTATCTACCCCGCTATTTTGGCTACGGTAGTCGTGGTGATTGTGACGGGCTTGCTTATTTTTGTTTTGCCTCAAATGGAGGGTCTTTACAAAGGCTTTGGCGTTCAACTTCCTTTGCCTACGAGGATATTGATCGGATTCAGCCATTTTATGGGCAGATATTTCCTGTTGGTCATTTTGGCTTTGGTTGCGATCTTTGTCGCAACCCGAATTTATATAAGAACTAACGAGACCGGAAAGTATATCTGGCATCGTTTTAAGCTGAGTATTCCTATCGTAAATAAGTTTGTAAGCCTTTCTTACCTCTCTATTATTACGCGCACTCTAGCCAGCCTGGTTTCATCCGGGGTACCGATTCTCGACTCCTTGCAGATAGTTTCAGAAGCCATGTCCAATGTTATTTATCGTGACAGTATGGCGGCAGTGAGAGATAAGGTAAAGCAAGGCAACTCTCTTTCTTCGGCTTTGAAGGAGGATAGGGTGTTTCCCGTCTTGATTTCCCAGATGATAGCGGTAGGCGAGCAGACCGGAGAACTGGATAGTATGCTTTCCAACATGGCTGAGTATTATGACAATGAGCTGGACAGCATGACCAAAAACCTTCAGTCGCTTCTCGAGCCGGTTATAATAGTGGTTATGGGAGGCATAGTCGGAACCATTATCATCTGCATACTTCTTCCGGTATACAGTTTGCAAAATTTTGTAGTACACTAGTACATTGAACATTGAATAGTGGAATAGTTTTAGGTGATTCCGGACAAGCCGGAATGACATCCTGAAAATGATTTTCAACAGTCTCACAATAATATCATGATAATATTGTGAATCCGAAAACCCATTGTGATATCGCTTCGCATTGTCATTCCGACCGACACTACGCTAGTAGCGAGCGGAGGAATCCCTTATCTTTTTTTTGCGCTCAATTTGAAACTTTTAAGGGATCCCTCGACTTGTAGCCTGCCCTGAGCGCAGCCGAATGGGCTCGGGATGACAGAGAGACTTTTCGGATTCACGGGATAATATCATTGACATGGCATGAGCATATTGGTTTAATGTCAACATAAAACAAAAACAAGGAAGGAGGTGAAATATGAGAAAACTAAAAAAAGAGTTTACCCTGAGAGAAGCGAAGGGCTTTACGCTTATCGAACTAGTTGTAGTTATGGCAATTATCGCTGTCTTGGCGGTTTTAGTTATTGGAGCGATTACGATTGCCAGGAAAATTGCAACTGAAACTTCTAATAGGTCAAATGCAGCTTCCATGCAGGCCGAGCTAGAGGCTTTTTATGCAAACCATAGAGATTACCCAAATATTCACAATCTGTCTTTCAAGGTCTTGAGCGGCACAACGTCCGGCGTACAAGGTTGGGTACCTCCACATATAACCACAACTTGTAGTGGCTCAGTCGGCATTCAGAACGCTGACGATGGCGGGTACGTTAACTCTACAGCTACTGGATATACGATAAGTGTGGTGGATAGTGCGTGCACAACGGTAAACGCAAATGATCAGCTCAGTAACAATTAATCGAGAAAATTGCGCGCGCGAGCTACTATAGAGTTTTTTGCTTAGATTTTCTGATAAACAGCACTAGAATTTCAGGAGAACAATCTCTTTAGGGCTCATTTCCAAAATCTTAAGAAGGAAAACGTATTCGTGTTTCTCATAACCAGCCATGGCGAGGTTTGCTCATTGTGGCTGTTATGGGAAATATTGGAAGATTCAATAAAAAGCTGGTTCTGAAAAAAGCGAGGGGCTTTACGCTTATTGAGCTAGTTGTAGTTATGGCAATTATCGCTATTCTGGCAGTCCTGATTATTGGGGCTATTAGCATTGCCAGGCAACAATCAGATATAACCAGGCTGAAATCTGATGCGCATTCTATCCAAACTGCTCTAGAAGGATACTATGCAGATCATAGGAATTTCCCTTCGGATTTTCGAGTAGATGGTTATTCGCTCTATGCTGCCACCAGTACGCCAACTACATTGGCGGGTCAGGACAGTAAGCATCCTTTACAGAGTCTATCTGGAAGTTCATATCCTACGCCGCCTGCAAATAATGGTAGCA
>JAJYQQ010000062.1 GCA_021794535.1 bacterium | reverse complement strand
TCTTCTTCAAATTCCCACATCCCGTCTCTTTTTAGGATTTGAACATACTCAAAGATAACCGGATGAATCAGTTCACCGCAAACCTCGCTTTCTGTTTCCCAAATCTTTTTCAGAGCCAGAGTTACATCTGAAGTATAGTAGGCTTTTCTGCCCCTCTTTTCATCGAGATAGGGGTTATCTCTTAACTGAAGGGCTTTAAATTTTCTAATAGCCGCTTTTCTGTGGATTTGCGCCACGTCGCAGACAGATCCAAGGATTTCTCCTTTTCTTTTTCTATCCGCTTTTAGATACTCATTTAAATAACGTTTAAAGATGTCTTTTTTTGTAGTCATATTCATGCTGACTACAGTAACCTATTTATGAGCTATCCAGTGTTATTTCGGTAACATTTTTTATGAGCTAAGAGGAACCCATTGCAAAAAATATTCAAAGTGGTTATTATTAAAATAATTATTAAATAGTGAGGGGAAAATGCCAGAAGAAAATATACAAAATGAGATACCGGCGCAAACGACGAAGCAGCCGGGCGGCTCAAAAAAGCCGCTAGTAATAGTGGGCGGTTTGGTAGTCCTTGCCGTGATTGTCGGCGCGGGATTATTTATTTTTAAAGACACCATATTTCCGGTACGGGGAATTTCGGGTAAGATTTTGAACGCAAAGTGTAAGTATAACGACCCTGACATTTGCCGATTTATGGATAATTTCGGTGATGTGAAGAACATGAAGAGCGAGTCGACGGCAACCGCGAACGGCCAGACAACGGACAGCACATTTATCATCCAAGGCAACGACAAAAGCCAGATGATAAGCAAAGTAGGCGGCAAGGAAGAAGCAAACTACATTTCCATCGGCGACACCACCTACACGAAAGACTACTCGGATAATAAGTGGTGGAAATCTACCATAAAGAAGACTGACAATACGGGCGGAAATAACAACCCCGACTGGAAAACCGAGCTTGATAAATCGGTAAATGACTCCACAGACAAAACGACTTACAAAAAGATCGGCAAAGAGGCGTGTGGCAGCCTGACCTGCCTGAAGTATCAGGTGATTGATCCCCAAGCGGCAGACACCACCGAATACCTCTGGTTTGATACCGGCCAATACCTCATGCGCAAAGAACAAATGACAAGCAAGGACGGGACAAACGTGACGGAGTTCTCATACGACAATATCAACATTACGGCTCCATCTCCGACCAAGGAAATGCCGGCCGCCGGCACAACAAATACGCTTGATCCGGCCGCGGCAGCAGCAGCGGGCTTGACGCCTGACCAAATCAATCAGCTGAAAGCGGCAGAATCTGCCCTCCAAAATCAAGCGCAAGCTCCGACAGGGCAATAATCGCAAGATAAATAGGTGTTTAACCGAGAATTGCACAGGAGCGAGACTCATCGCTCAGAACTTACAATAGCTAACTACTACGCTAAACCGGTTTAGCGTAGTAGTCTTTTCCTGAATCTTTGCGGGCGCGTTCACTACACTAATACATATTAGTGTAGTGAACGCTTGTCCAAGAATGCGCCGCCATGTCTCGTCTGGTACATGGCGCCTTAAGAATTGAAAAGAAACCAGCCCGGCATGAGACTCTGAACAGGCTCTAAGCCTAAGTTTGTTTCTTACAAATG
Organism: bacterium; assembly: GCA_021794535.1. Lineage (GTDB taxonomy): Bacteria > Patescibacteriota > CPR2 > UBA1875 > JAJYID01 > JAJYQQ01. The sequence goes on along the minus strand of JAJYQQ010000062.1, from coordinate 1,764 downwards.
GCGTAGATGTTCCATTTGCTCTTTTTGATTTCAATAATTTTAAAACCGGCGGATTTAAGGTCTCTCTCGAGGCTGTGAATTGTATAGGCGAAATAATATCTTTCAGTCAAAACATTTCGATCCGAATCTTTCCACGGGATGAATGTGTCGCCGCAATGCGTCTTTGATTTCTTAAAAACCATATTAGACAGATTCTTCCAAATATATTTTCTGTATTTTGGCTGCCAAAGGTTCCAAACAGTAATGAAAAGATAACCATTTTCTTTGAGAGTTCGATTTGCTTCCGACAAAGATTTTCTTCGTAATTCTTTTGCGGGAATGTGATGAAGGGAAGCAATGGCAAAAACGGCATCGTATGAACTGTCTGAAAGTTTGAGTTTCTCCATGCCCATTACTTTAAATTTGTTTTTAGGATGTTTCGCGCGCGCGATTTCGATTAGCTTTTCTGAATTGTCGATGCCAAGATAATTAATTTTTTTCTTGGCCAACGAGTCGAGCAGTCGGCCGTTGCCGCATCCGAGGTCTAAAATCTTCCAGCCACTTTGAGCATAGCCGGCAAACTCCTTCATTTCCGGCCACACGTAATGTCTGGTGCTGGAAAACTCGGTGGCTATTCTGTTATAATCAACTTTGGCGTTGTTTGGTTTTTTCATCGCTACCCTCTGTTATTATGTGACCGGCAAGAACTCTAGAATCTGATTCTGGACAAGCCAGAATGACAAGAAGAATAGATTTAGCCAGAGTCCGGGATGACAAATTAAAATGGATAAAATTCTGGAAAAAATTATATTTGAGGCGTCTGACAAAAAAATCTCATCTAATGGGGATTTTTTATCTTTGGTGAAGGAGAATATGAAGGGCCAAAGTCAGCATCAGTTCCCTTCAAACATTATACTTAGAAAAGCTTATCTGGCAATGATAAAAGCTGGAAAAATCGAGCCGAACAAAACTCTGGAGGGCCTGCTTGTGACCAAAAAAATGCGTTCACTTTCCGGAGTTGCCATTATTACGGTTCTGACCAAGCCCTGGCCGTGTCCGGGAAAGTGCCTGTACTGCCCGACAGAAAAAGACGTGCCAAAGAGTTATTTATCAACCGAGCCGGCGGTGATGCGCGCCATTTTGTGCGACTACGATCCCTACAAACAAGTCAGGGCCAGACTAGACTCGCTTGAAAAGGAAGGCCATCCAACGGATAAAATTGAACTGATTATAATTGGCGGGACGTTTTCGGCATTGCCTAGAGACTATCAGGAAGAGTTTATCAGCCAATGTTTGCAGGCACTTAATGACAAAGTTCCAATTTCCAATTTCCAATCAATGTCCAATAATCAAATTTCAAATAATTCCGCCCACTCTGTCATTCCCGCCCCCGATCGGGTCGAGGGTAAAGCTCCGGCGGGAATCCGGTCGCATCCCAATGACCAAAATTTGATTGGAGCTAGAAACACAAGGACACACCTTGCAAAATGCGAAAGCAAGGAATGTCCTTGTCCCAACTCTATGGCCTCTTGTCATTCTGAACTTGATTCAGAATCCAGTGAAATTAACTCTAGATTCCGGATCGGGGTTCGGAATGACAATGCCAATGGTAGCCTGGGGCAAGCCAAAAAACAAAACGAAACGGCCAAACATCGGTGTGTCGGGCTGACTTTGGAAACGCGGCCGGACAAAATTACAAGCAAGGAGGCGGAGTGGTTTCGCTATCTGGGCGCGACCCGGGTTGAGCTGGGTGTTCAAACTGTTTTCGATAAAGTTTTAGAGCTC